>JASUSP010000003.1 GCA_030446005.1 Tepidanaerobacteraceae bacterium
GAGAAGATGGATAAATCCCCCTATAGGAGATTAAAACTAGTTATCAGGGTATTGTTAACAGTACTTGTACTTTCTGGAAAATTATATCATAACCTCAGTCCATTTTATTCTTTGTTTTTTATCCTTACCGTTATTTCTTGAATAAACTCTTCCAAACTTTTTGCTCCCACATCACCTTTTTCTCTTATTCTTACAGAAACGGTACCTTCTGCCTCTTCCCTTTCCCCTACAACAAGCATGTACGGGATTTTTTGCATTTGAGCTTCCCTTATTTTATAACCCACTTTCTCGTTTCTTTCGTCCAATTCTACTCTAATATCGTGAGCCTCCAGTTTTCTTTTTACTTCCCTCCCGTATTCCAAAAATTTTTGACTCACGGGTATTACCTTTACTTGTACCGGTGCTAGCCACACCGGAAACGCTCCTGCGTAGTGTTCTATAAGAATTCCTATAAAACGTTCAAGGCTCCCGAAAATAGTCCGGTGAATCATTACAGGGCGGTGCCTTTCACCATCCGGACCGATGTAGGTAAGGTCAAAGCGTTCCGGCATCATAAAATCGAGCTGAATTGTGCCGCACTGCCAGGTACGACCTATGCTATCTTTTAGGTGAAAATCTATCTTCGGGCCGTAGAAAGCTCCATCGCCTTCATTTACTTTGTAATCAAAACCTTTTTTTTCCAAAGCATTTCTCAAAGCCGATGTGGCTTTCTCCCAAAGCTCGTCGGGGCCCATAGAGTTTTCAGGTCGAGTCGACAACTCCACATGGTAATCAAAACCGAAAATCTTGTAAATGTAATCCGCAAGTTCTATGACGTCCATAATCTCATCTTCAATCTGCGACGGCATGACGTAAATATGAGCATCATCCTGAGTAAAGCTCCTCACCCTCATCAAACCATGTAAAACTCCCGAAAGCTCATGTCTGTGGACAAGACCTAACTCCGCCAGTTTCAGGGGGAACTCTCTGTAGCTATGGACCTGGCTTTTATATATCAATATCCCGCCGGGACAGTTCATGGGCTTTATAGCGTACCCTTCCCCGTCTATTTGGGTAAAATACATGTTCGATTTATAATGGTCCCAGTGTCCAGAGCGCTTCCACAATTCTTCGTTCAATATTATGGGAGTTTTTATCTCCTGATATCCTCTTTTTTGGTGTTCCTTTCTCCAAAAATCAACTAACGTATTCCAGAGTATCATTCCTTTAGGATGGAAGAACGGGAAACCGGGGCCTTCTTCATGCATGCTAAACAGGTCAAGTTCTTTCCCCAGTTTTCTATGGTCCCTCTTTTTAGCCTCCTCCAAATTCTTTAAGTATTCTTCCAGCATCGATTTTTTTGGAAAAGAAGTTCCGTAAATCCTCTGCAACATCTTATTGCGCGAATCACCTTTCCAGTAAGCACCCGCAAGACTCGTCAGCTTAAAGGCCTTTATCCTGCCTGTGGATGGTATGTGAGGACCTGCACATAAATCGAGAAACTCGCCGTTTTTATAAAAGCTTATCTTGGCGCCCTCCGGAAGATTTTGAACCAATTCAACTTTGTAAGGTTCTCCCATCTCCTGCAATTTTTTTATCGCTTCTTCTCTTGTTACTTCCATACGGATGAATGGCTGATCTTCCGCTACAATTTTTTCCATTTCCTTTTCGATTTTTTCAAGGTCTTCAGGAGTGAAGCTCTTCTCCCTGTCAAAGTCGTAGTAAAAACCTTCTTCAATAGCCGGCCCAATGCCCAATTTAACATCGGGGAAAAGTCGTTTTACTGCCTGAGCCATTACGTGAGAAGTGCTATGCCTGAACGCATCCCTGCCTTCCTCGTCCTCAAAAGTCAGAATTTCTACTTTAGAATCCTTCTCCAGCTTGAAACTCAAATCCACAAGTTCGCCATCAACTTTGGCTACCAAAGCTTCCTTGGCCAATTTGGGACTTATGTCCTTCGCTATATCCATCACGGTAACACCTTTGGAATAAATTCTTTCTTCATCTCCTTTTAAGAACACTCTCACTTGTTCCTGCATTGCCCGACCACCTCTTTTCAGATCAATATTTTTTGTTAAAATTTAAACACCTCCCGCCCCGCAAGGGACGGGAGGTTGCTCCCGTGGTTCCACCCTCATTTTGAAACTCGTACGGCGTTAAAGGCACCACCTAAGAACTCCGAGGCGGTTTTCGGCTTACTATTCTCAGGACCTTTCCAGCTACCGGTCCCTCTCTGGGAGAAATCGTAAGCCTACTCTTCTCTTCATAGTCCCTCGATATTATTCAGTTTTAGTTAATTATAATTCCCTTTCACTACAATGTCAAGTTTTACAAGACGATTTCAGGTTTCAATTAAAGAGGTACAAAAGGACAGCCTGGATGAATCCTATAAAGAATCCTATAACCCCACCTAGTATCTCGATTTGTCTTAGCTCTTTCTTTGAAAGCTTTACTATAAGTTCCTCAAGCTGATTTAAATCAAGAGAATTCAATTTTTCTTCCACCATCGAACCCAAGTTGAATTTTTCTTTTACCTTTGCTGCTAAATCTTTCTTTAATTCCTCATAAACAATTTCGCCATTTCTGTCCACGGCATCTATTAGAAAACTTGCTATTACCGTTTTTATTGAGCCAGGTAAATAAGCCAGCTTTTCATTGATTTTTTGTTCTATTATACTTTTAATTCTCGACAGTATTTGAAGTTTCATTTCCTCCGATGTCAATCGGTTTATTATATCATCGGAAGAGATAATCTCTTTTTCTAAGATTTCACCTATATTTTTTGCTATTTCCTTTCTCCTTTTGGGGATAAGACCCTGAAATTCTACCCCAAAAATTTTTACCGGTTTCAAAGGACGGAATATCAGCCTTACCGCAAGCACGTTAGTCTGCCAGCCTATGAAAGCCCCTATTAAAGGTGTGAATACCAATTGAAAAATCGAGTATATGCCCTCCATTTCTCCAACCTCACCTAATTACAAATAAAAAAGCCCTTTATCAGGGCCGAAGTGCTTTTCAGCTACTTTAATTAATTCGGTTTAAGTATATGGCCACAGAAAAAAGCTCTTTTTGGCATAAAAATGGTGGGCGCTGTAAGGATCGAACTTACGACCTCTTCCGCGTCAAGGAAGCGCTCTCCCACTGAGCTAAGCGCCCACTTTATATGGTGCCGGGAACCGGAATCGAACCGGTATGGGTATTGCTACCCCCAGGATTTTAAGTCCTGTGCGTCTGCCAGTTCCGCCACCCCGGCCTATTTTCTTTTTTGGAGGCGGCACCCAGATTCGAACTGGGGATAAAGGTTTTGCAGACCTCTGCCTTACCACTTGGCTATGCCGCCATTTAAATAAAAAATGGAGCGGAAGACGGGACTTGAACCCGCGACCCTCGCCTTGGCAAGGCGATGCTCTACCTCTGAGCCACTTCCGCATAAAGTGGTGCCTTGGGGCGGAATCGAACCACCGACACGAGGATTTTCAGTCCTCTGCTCTACCGACTGAGCTACCAAGGCATGCTTGATATGGCGACCCAGAAGGGACTCGAACCCTCGACCTCCAGCGTGACAGGCTGGCGTTCTAAACCAACTGAACTACTGGGCCGCATACCATTTTTGGTGGGCGAAACAGGGCTCGAACCTGTGACCCCGTGCTTGTAAGGCACGTGCTCTCCCAGCTGAGCTATCCGCCCTCGCGACAATTCTAAGTATACCCGATAATTAATTCGCTGTCAAAAACAATGAGATTTCTTTATAACTGTTTATTCTGTTTATCCATAAATTATCGCCTTTTTTCTTTGAATATCTAGTCAATATATCTGTCGTTCTTGCCTTTTCCCGGCAATACGAATTTGGTTAACTTTCTTTTTTCTGCTTATCTTCCTTGGCAAGACGCATCATTTTTTTTACCATGTGCCCTCCTATCTTGCCTGTTTCTCGCGCGGTTAAGTTTTCCCATCCTCTTTTTTTAATATCATCCTCAAGATCAAGTTCCCGTGCAACTTCAGCTTTCAATTTTTCAAGTTCTTTTTCTGATTTTGCTGCGGTTTTTTTATTTTTAGTCATGATTTCTCCCCTCGTCTTTCCTTCGTTTTTTATAAGTCTGTTCAAATATTTTTATTTTTATGCATTTATGCATCTACCACTTCAACGAGGGGAGCTTTCATCATTGTAAATGTTCTTTCAAGATGTCTTTTAGGGAATTCACCAATAATTCGTTTTGCTCAGGTGTACCCACGCTAAAACGCAACATGTCTTCAACTTCTTTCCCTTCCGGCTTCCTTACAAGGATACCTTTTTCCAAGAGCTTTTGGTATACAAGGTCTCTTGGAACTTTGAATTTGCACAAGAGGAAGTTGGTACTGCTGGGGTACACCGTTATCCCAGGCAATTCTTTTAACTTGTTTTTTAATTCTTCCCTTGCCTTTATTATTTTCTTTTTTACCTCTTCCACCCAATCCATATGTTTTAAAACTTCAACCGCCGCTATCTGTGAAAAAAGATTTACATTGTAAGGCGGCTTAACTTTATAAAATTCTTCAACTATACTTTCATCCGCCACTGCATAGCCGATTCGCAAACCGGCCAGGGAAAATACTTTAGAAAAAGTTCTAATTATGACCAAATTGGGAATTTGAGAAAGTCTATTTATAAATGTCTTACCGCCAAATTCATAATATGCTTCGTCTATAGCTACTATGCCGTTAAAATCGTTTATTAATTCCAATACGTCGTTTTCCTCAAAGTAATCGCCCGTAGGATTATTGGGATAACAAATAAACATAACCTGAGGTATATCTTTCTTAAAATGGCTTTTTATTTTCGGAACATCCAGCCTCCAACAGTACTCAGCGGAGTCTTTCTCCAACAGCAGGGGAACGCAAATTACTCTTGCACCGGATACCATCGAAAAGCTTTCGTAGCTTGGAAAAGATGGAACAGGTACAATAACCTCTCTTCCCGGTCCGGCAAAAGCCAAAACTATATCGTATATAATCTCATCCGCTCCGCTGCCTACAAATATCTTGTCCGATTCTACTCCCAAGTAGGCTGACAGCGCTTCTCTCAGCTCAACACAGTTAGGGTCGTAATAATAGTTAAAGCTTTCTTTCCTAACCCGGTCAAAAATGGACTCCTTCAAATCTTCCGGCAGGTCGTAAGGGCTTTCATTAGCATGAAGCCTTATTGCTTCTTTTACTTTAGCAGGTTTATATGGAAGAAGGTTTACAAGGTCTTCTCTTTTATACTTCGTCATATCGTTATGTACCCCCATTCATACTTTAAATTAATAAAAACTATAACATGAGTTACGAAAAAAAGTCAACGAAAGTGAGCAAAATAATTGATACTGGCGGAGAGTTTTGATATAATTGACCTTACCAAAAAACATTTTCCACGAAAGGAAGTGCTACATCTTGAAGGAAAAAATTGAAGAAGTTCTAAATAAGATACGCCCCTCCCTGCAAGCGGACGGCGGCGATGTGGAATTAGTGGATGTAGACGAAGAAAAGGGTATCGTTAAAGTAAGACTCACCGGAAGTTGCTTTGGTTGCCCGTTTTCAACCATGACTCTTAAAAATGGCATCGAACAGGTTCTAAAAGAGGAAGTGCCCGGAGTAAAAGAGGTACAAGCAGTTTAAAAAATAATTCATGATACCGTACCGCTTTTTAAGTTCGAAACTTAAAAAGCGGTGTTTTGTTTTAACCAGCTTGACATTCTAGTTCATATGGAGTATATTATTTACAGAAAACCAACTAAAACGATAGGAATTAAGGGGCGAATCAAATTGAAACTCACGACTAAAGGCCGTTATGGTCTTACCGCCATGTTTGATTTGGCTGTCAATTACGGGAAAGGGCCTATTCCTTTGAAAAGCATCGCCGACAGGCAGAATATCTCAGAACATTACTTGGAACAGCTCATAATGGTCTTGAGAAAAGCGGGACTGGTAAAAAGCATCCGCGGCGCTCAAGGCGGCTATATGCTGGCCAAAAAACCTTCAGAAATAACGGTAGGCGATGTTTTAAGGGCCCTGGAAGGGCCGATTGGGCTTGTAGATTGTGTGCTAGAGCAGGACCCGGTGGAATGCGACAAAGCAGAAACTTGCATAATGCGGCTGGTGTGGGAAAAAATAAGGGACAGCATAATTCAAGCAGTAGATTCGATAACGCTTCAGGACATGTGCGACGAAGCCGAAAAACGCAAAACCTCATCGGAAAGCTATATGTATTATATTTAGTTTACAAGAATAAAATTTCATTTTATCAAAAAAAGGAGATGAACTTATGAAAAGAGTTTATATGGACCATGCCGGTACTACTCCGGTAAGGCGAGAAGTCTTAGAAGCAATGCTACCTTATTTTACGGAAAGATTCGGTAACGCCTCGACCATATATTTTTACGGCCGTGAAGCAAAGTCAGCCATAGAAGAGGCCCGCGAAAAAGTCGCCCACCTCATAGGAGCTGACCCCCGAGAAGTATTTTTCACCGCAGGAGGTACCGAATCGGACAACTGGGCAATAAGGGGCATCGCCCATGCAAATAAGGAAAAGGGAAAACACATCATCACAAGCTCCATAGAGCACCATGCAGTACTTCACACTTGCGAGGATTTGGAAAAAGAAGGTTTCAAGGTGACCTATCTTCCCGTGGACAAATACGGTTTGGTAAAAGTTGAAGACGTAATGAACGCTATCACCGATGAAACAATTCTAGTCACCATAATGCACGCCAACAACGAAATAGGGACTATAGAGCCTATTGCAGAGATCGGGAAAGCACTTAAAATGCTCGACAGAAAAATATACTTTCACACCGATGCCGTGCAGACGGTGGGGAAAATCCCGGTCAACGTCGATGAACTAGGGGTAGACCTTTTGAGCATTTCAGCTCATAAAATTTACGGCCCTAAAGGCGTCGGCGCTTTATATATCAGAAAAGGCACAAAAATTAAACCTTTCATGACCGGAGGTGCGCAGGAAAATAAAAGACGCGCAGGAACGGAAAACGTCCCCGGTATCGTCGGATTTGGAAAAGCAGCGGAATTGGCTGAAAAAGAACTTATGGAACAATATGAAAAATTGTCTTATCTCAGGGACAAACTGATTAAAGGCATAATGGAAAGAATACCGCACGTAATTTTAAATGGTCATCCCACCCAGAGATTGCCTCATAATGTAAACGTATGTTTTAAATATATAGAGGGTGAGTCCCTGCTCCTTAATCTGGATATGAAGGGTATTTGCGCGTCAAGCGGCTCTGCGTGCACCTCGGGTTCTCTCGAACCATCACACGTGCTTTTAGCGATAGGGCTACCTCATGAAATCGCCCATGGTTCTTTAAGGCTCACTTTAGGAAGGGATAATACGGAAGAAGACGTGGACTACGTGCTTGAAGTGCTTCCTGGCATAGTGGAAAAACTGCGCAGCATGTCTCCGCTTTTCCCATCAAAAGGAGGTAACTGAAAATGTACAGCGAAAAGGTGATGGAACATTTTACGAATCCCAGAAATGTGGGAGAAATCCCGGATGCGGATGGAATCGGAGAAGTTGGAAACCCGGTTTGCGGCGATCTAATGAAGATATATATAAAAGTTAAAGACAACGTGATCGAAGACATTAAATTTAAGACTTTCGGATGCGGAGCCGCCATAGCCACCAGCAGCATGGTTACCGAAATGGTAAAGGGAAAGACTATAGATGAAGCTTTAAAGGTCACGAACAAAGCGGTGGCCGATGCTTTGGGCGGATTACCCCCGGTGAAGATGCATTGCTCAAACCTCGCTGCCGATGCCCTGCACGCTGCCATAGAAGATTACAAGAGAAAAAAGGAGAGGAAAGATGTCGCTGAACAAAAATAGAGTAGTCGTTGCCATGAGCGGTGGAGTGGATAGCTCTACCTGTGCTTATTTATTGAAGGAACAAGGCTACGAAGTGATAGGTATCACGATGCAAATCTGGCAGGACCCTTCCGAAGAATATGTATATCGCGAAGGGGGCTGTTGTTCCATCGGCGCCGTATATGATGCGCGTAAAGTGGCTGAAAAGCTAAAAATTCCTTATTACGTGCTGAATTTCAAGGAGTTATTCAGCGAAAAGGTAATTGACTACTTTGTGGACGAATACCTGGTAGGAAGGACTCCAAATCCCTGCATAGCTTGCAATAAATACATCAAGTTCGAAGCCCTTTTAAAAAAAGCAATGGAAATCGATGCGTTTTATCTCGCCACAGGCCACTACGCCAGAATAGAATATGATTACGAATCCGGCAGGTACCTTTTAAAAAAGGGAAGGGATAAAACCAAGGACCAATCTTATGCCCTTTACAACCTGACGCAGGAACAGCTTGAACATCTACTGCTGCCTTTAGGAGAATTCACAAAGAGTCAGATTAGACAAATCGCCCGCAATGCCGGTTTGCCCGTGGCAGAAAAACCCGACAGCCAGGAAATCTGCTTTGTTAACACGAATTACAAAGATTTCCTTAAAGAAAAGGCCTTTGAACGTATAAAGCCGGGACCAATTTTGGATACAAGCGGAAAGGTTTTGGGCCAGCATGATGGAATTGCCTTTTACACCATCGGTCAGAGGCGGGGATTAGGTATTTCCGCGGGAAGACCGCTTTACGTAGTCGACATCGACCCGGAAAAAAATGCAATAATAGTGGGTGAGGAAAAGGACCTATTTACCAAAGAATTTCAAGCGGAAAAAATCAACTGGATAGCTTTCGATTCGCTAACTCAAAAAATGAGGGCTTACGCAAAAATACGTTACAACTTCGAAGAAAAACCGGCCGAAATCCATCCTTTAGACTCCGGCAACGTAAAGGTTGTTTTCGACGAACCGCAAAAATCGGTAACGCCCGGACAGTCGGTGGTTTTTTATGACGGTGATTTGGTCTTAGGCGGTGGAATAATAGCTAAAAAGGGAGAATAATGGCAAAAGCTAAATTTTTACGTCAATATGATTGCTGCTTTTTTTAAAGGGTTTTTCCCTTTTTTTATTTTTTTCATCCTTGCCTTTTTCTTTTTCTGAAGTCACCCCAATTTTTTCCGATTTAGAAGACGAATTTACTTTGCGCTTTTCTATCTCCTGTTGTTTTTGAAACTGCACACCCAGCATGGTTTGAATCGTTTTGCCGGATTCCTGCAGATTCTGATGTTCTTTTGCCACTTCCAAAGTCTTCGGAATAATTACCTGCATGTCAACGGGCCGCAAGACCTTCACCTTCTTTCATACGGTCTTGACTTTATCTGACCTTCGTGATTGTAAAAGGTTACGTGTTCAAATCTATCCTTTAACCTCATGCTTGCATTGCCTATCACTATGTTAACGCCCGGAAAAACCGTATCGCAGGCAGAAATCTTGGCACGAGCCATAGTCTCAATTAACAGCGTTAACCTCTCTTTTTCCTCTTCTAAAGCTTTCTTTTTTTCCAATAGTTCAGCTTCCGACTCCTTAAGCCTTTTTATCAAATTGGTTCTTTCTGGGGCTTCTATTCCTTTATTTGCCTGCTTTGCCATAATGTCCAAAGCAGTTTTGATTTTGACCAAATTGCTTTCCACACTTTCAAGTTCCTGGTTTATTTCGTATATTTTTCTTTTGTATCCGGGATTTACCCCTGCCTCCACTATAGTTACGGTCGCCATCGGCGAACCTATCACTTTTGCATTTATCTCCTTGCCTGCCCTTGCGCTGCCGCCCACCAAAAGGCCTTTTTTTCCTTTTACTTCTATTTTGTTTCCTGCCGAAACTAAGCTGTGCATTATCGCTTCATTTACGATTATATTTTTTCCTGCTTCCAAGGTGCTGTTTTCTACAAACTTTGCAATAATATCCACGGCGGCTTTGACCATACCTTTTCCCATGCCTCGTATACCCCGTTTTAAAAAAACCTTTCCGCCTGATATGAGCTCGGCCGCTTCCACATAACCTTCTACTTCTATATCTCCTTCCGCTTTAATTTTGTATCCGCTCTTTATATTTCCGTAAACTTTTACGCTTCCAACAAAATCTATATCCCCTGTTGACGGCCCTACATCCCCCTTTATCTCCATTACGGGAAGCACGCTTATCCTGTCTTCGCCAATTACCGGATGTCCATCGATGGTTGAATATAAAAATTTCCCGTCATCCGATAATACAACATTTTTCCCCTGCCGCAGCCTAACTGGTTTGCCGTCCTTTGCCGGTAATACCTTCCCGGTCACCGTCTTTCCCGGGGACCCCTTTTCAGGAGGAATTATCTCGGCCAACAATTGCCCTTTTTCAACGTTGGTAATAAATCCAAGGTCGTGAAAATCTACCCTTCCATCTTCAGTGATTTTAGGTTTTAATTCCTTATTAATTTCTACGCGATATACAATTTCCCCATCCTTACCTTCTTTCGGCTCAATTCCCCTTGCTATTTCGACGGGAGTATTGTAGATACCCTTTTTCAGCATTTCATTTATCTTGTCCGTATCTATTCCGAACACAACTCCACTTTTATTCAGCTCTTTTAAAACATCATCGAGGCTGAGGTTTGTTCTACCCCCGGAAGATGAAATTAAAGTAAGGGTTGCACTCATTTCATTTTCGGAAATCTCAACATGCATAAAAGGAGCCTGTTCGGGTCGGCTCACATTTTTTTGATAATTCACATCTGATAGATAATAACTGTTCTCGCCTGATTTGTTTTTTTCCATTAATTTCACCCCCTAATTTCTAAAATAGGCTTTCTTCCTGCTCAGGCTTCCCCTCAATCTCAATATAGCTTTTGTATGAAGCTGGGATACCCGCGCCGGCGAAAGATCCAGAACCGCCGAGATTTCTTTTAAGTTCAATCCCTCGTAGTAGTAAAGAGCGATTACGAGTTTTTCTTTATCCGGCAGTTTTTCTATCGCTTCCCCCAATAATTTTTTCAATTCCTCTTTTTCCACATAACGCTCCGGTCTTTCATCTTCCTCGGCCACTACTGAGAGAACTTCTTCAAGGGAAACTAAATTCGTTGCGGCCAATTCCTTATAAGTCTGTTGAAGTTCATCCATAGTGATATTCAATTTTCTGCAGATGTCCTCATCCTTGACGTTTCCCTCTAATTCTTGTTCTAACTCGGAATAAGCCTGTTGCAAAATCTTCGCTTTTTCCATAGCCTTTTGGGGTATCCAATTCAACCTTCTCAGCTCATCGAGCATAGCTCCTTTAATTCTCATATAAGCAAACGTTTCAAACTTTACTCCCTTTTCTACATCGTATCGGTCAATGGCTTGCAGCAGGCCTATTACTCCAACGCTTACAAGGTCATCGTAGTCCACCGATGGCGGCAAATTTATGGCCAGCCGGGCTGCTATATGTTTTACCAGAGGGATGTATGTCTTTACAAGCTTCTCTTTAAGAGTCGAGTCGCCTTTTGTCTTATATTCAATCAATAGATTTTCCGCCCTGACTGCCTCCCGCACCCGACCACCTCAAATCATTATAATATTTTTATTCCGTGCCCTATAGTTTTTACGGTCAATTTCCCTGTATCACAGCAAAATTCAATGGTTCTGCCGTAATTTCCCTCTACATCTTCTGCAATCAAGTCTATATTTAATTCAGATAGTTTCTTTCTTACTGCCTCCACATTTCTCTTTCCTATCATCATTACGCTGTTTTCGGATTTTAACTGGAACATCTGTGCTCCTCCGGCTATTTTTGCCACGAGTTTTTTGGTGTTCGCTCCTTTATTCCTCATTTCTAATATAAGCAAATCTATAGCCGTATCTGCAAACTTGCCGGGATTAAAGTCACTTTTGCCGGTCAAACTGCTATCGGGGAGCATGATGTGAGCCAAACCACCGATTTTCTTCGCACCACAGTATAACGCAACTCCTACGCATGACCCCAGCCCAAAAGACACGAGCAATGCCGGTGCTTTGGCTGTTTTATATTCTCCCATCCCCACACGTATTATCTCCATTAGAAGCCCTCACTCCAATAGTGTTTAAAAGTACTCTAAATGCATTATCATCATCCGGTATAAGAAAAAAGTGAACCTTTATACCGTCCAAACCTTCTTCAAATTCAGTTTCAAGCAAAAAAGCCGTATCTCCGATGTAACCATAAAGGCTTAAAGGAAAGCTGAGTATGGCACCGGCCATGTCAATGGCAAGGCACGGCACCGAAACTCTTAAAGATAACCCCGTAAAATCCGCAAGAGCTGCTACAAAAGCACTGGCAATTATATTTCCCATTTCTTTCAACGCGGACTCTTCCAAAGCTGTCAAATCCAATTCCGTTTTTTCTTGCCGCAGCATTATCTTTAGCAGATTTAACGTATCGGCCGGCTGCATGATGAATAAAATGTTAAAAGCAAGTTCACCTTCGATTCTAAAGAAGATTCCCGTAACCATGTTTTCCGGTCCGCCGACTAATTTTGACACTTCGTCAAAGGGCAAAACCTTGACCTCCGGAATTCTCATTTTAACCCTTTTAGACAGAAGCATCGATAAAGCCGTTGCCGCATTTCCCGCACCTATATTGCCTATTTCTTTAAGGGCATCCAGTTCCATCTCTTTGAACATATTTTTTACCTCACATTGCGGCCCGTGTCTCTGCCTCGCCGGGCCTCATTATTTTTTCAAGATTAAGTATTATGAGCAACCTGTCGCCGATTTTGCCTACTCCTTCCAAAAAATCGGAACTTATGTTTCCCGCCACCGATGGAGGTGGTTCAATGGAATCTTGAGGCAACTGGACAACCTCCGTGGCAGAATCCACTATCATTCCCACAGTCAAATCATCCAGCATGACTATAATGATTCTCGTATCGGCGGTAACTTCGCCTGAAGCAAGGCCGAATCTTTTCTTCAGGTCTATTACCGGGATGATTTCGCCCCTCAGGTTTATGACTCCTTCCACATAGTCGGGTGCTTTCGGAACCCTAGTTATAGGCATCATTCGCTCAATCGTATTTACATGCATTATGTCCACAGCGTATTCTTCCTGTCCGAGTTTGAAAACGACGAATTGGCGAATTTCTTCCATTCAAATACCCCCTCGTCTTTTATATCAATGCATTTACATCCAAAATAAGGGCAACCTGGCCGTTCCCCAAAATAGTAGCTCCTGCAATGAATTTTATGTTTTTCAAAAAATTTCCCAGTGATTTTATCACTATTTCTTGCTCTCCCAAAAGGTTATCTACAATCAGCCCTACTTCTTTGTCGCCTTTTTTAACTATTACCACCGTAAAGGTCTCTTCGCCTGATTCATCGGTTGAAATGTCCAGGATATCGTGCAGCCTTAGTACCGGAACTACATTGCCCCTCAGCAAAATCACTTCGTTATTCTGAACTTTTTTCAATTCCTCTTTTTGAAGAATTACTATCTCCTTTATGGAATTTAACGGAATGGCGTATTTTTCTTTCCCCAATTCCACCATTAAGGCCTGTATTATGGCGAGGGTCAACGGCAACCTTATCAAAAATGTGGTACCTTCATTTTTTCTTGTCTTTATCTCCACCGAACCACCCAGTGATTCGATTTTTGTTTTGACAACATCCAAGCCTACTCCCCTTCCGGAGATATCGGTGACTTTTTCTTTCGTGCTAAACCCCGATTCAAAAAGAAAATTCAATATTTCATTTTCTTTTAATTTTTTCCCCTGAGTCTTGTCTACCAGATTTAACTTTTGAGCTTTTTCCAAAACTTTTTCCAAATCTACGCCACATCCGTCATCGGACACTTCTATTACCACGTTATTACCGTCGTGGTATGCCTTGAGTTTCAAGGTGCCCTCTTTAGGTTTTCCTTTTTTCACTCTTTCTTCCGGTGTTTCTATGCCGTGGTCCATCGCGTTTCTTACAAGGTGTATCAGCGGGTCTCCGATTTCATCGATTATACTCCTGTCAAGTTCGGTTTCCGCTCCTTCTATAATAAGATTAACCTGCTTTTTCAACTCCTTCGAAAGGTCCCTAACGACCCTGGGAAAACGGTTGAATACGTTCTCTATGGGTACCATTCTCACCTTCATGACCGCATCGTGCAGGCTTGAGGTTATCCTCGCCAGGTATTCCAGGGCTTCCCGCCTTCTTTGTGCATGTTCGGGAGATTTATCCTGTTCTTCCAGACGGGTTTTTATTATTATTAGTTCGCTGACCAGGTTCATTAGGTTATCCAGCCGTTCGATGTCTACCCTGAGTGTCTTTGTCGTGTTTTTAACTTTGTTTTTATCATTGATTTTATCGGGTGCAGGTGTACTTTGCTTTGAAATAGAAGATTCGCTTTCTCCTATTTTATTTATTCCGGCGCTTATCTTTATTTCTTTTACAGTGACGCTTTTTATCTCCGAAACGGAATTTACGGCACCCATAATTTCCTTCTCTGACTTTGACGTGACCAAATATATATAAAATTCATTTTCGAATTTCTCATCTTCGATATCCTGAACATGAGGTTTCGTCTTTATTATTTCACCCAAATTTTCCAGAGCCTTGAATACCAAAAACGCCCTGGCTGACTTTAGCAGGCAGTCATCATTTAATTTAACCAGTATTTCCCATATCTTTAAACCTTTTTTTAAAGCTTCTTCCATTATCCGTAGTTCGAACTCATTGAAAGACTCCTCAACTTCGCCAGAAGATTGCTTCGAAGGTAATCCTCTTTCCCCTTCCAACAACCTTCGCAATTTGTCAATGACAGCGTTGATTTCTACCTGTCCTTCGTTCCCTTCGATGGAAATTTTATCTATCATTTTTTGAATTAAATCGACGCATTCCAAAAGGACATCCACAACCGAGCCCGTCACAGGAAAATTGCCGCTTCTTATCTCGTGCAGCAGGTTTTCCATCTCATGAGTTAATTCGGATATTTTGTTAAATCCCATCGTTCCTGCCATACCTTTTAGCGTATGGGCAGACCTGAAAATTTCTTCTACTACTTCGTGGCTGGGGGTCTTTTCCAGATTTAACAGATTGCTGTTCAGATTTTCGATGTGTTCCGATGCTTCCTCTAAGAAGACGTTTAAATAACGGCTGTCCATCCCCTTTACCCTCCCATGATGAATACTTCTTTGATTTTTTAAAGATAGCCTTTTCGTCGCAGCCTTCTTTGTTCTGCCAAAACAAACTTAATTATGTCATCTCTTTGCTGCTCATTTATCTCCACGAATTGAATTCCTATGTTGTACGGCTGTACACGCCTTAATTGGTCTTTTTCTATCCTAACGACCTTTGCCCTTACATCTACTTCTTTAGAATCAAGGGGCAATCTTATTTCAATCAAATCACCTTTTTCAAGTTGCTTGCCGAAATAAATCAAAGCTCCACTTGCGCTGAGGTCTATCAGAAAAGCTTTCAACCAATTATCCGTATCAAAAGGTCTTATCCTAACCCTTCGCATCACCTGCACCCTAAAATAGTTTCTGCGCTGATTTTTTTCGGGCTGTCCAACCAGCACCACACCTATGACAGGAATAGGAGCATACCTTTTTTCCACAACTTTCGCCTTGACGTAATAAAAACAGTTGTTCTTCGCATAATAAATTTTGATGATTTCGTCATATTCGAGAAAAAAGATTTTCCCTTCGATAAAAGGCATACCTAAAAAAAATCTGTCACCTTCAATATCCTCTACTTTAGTCGGCAATAATATTTTTTGCCGGTCTCTTTCCACCTCTATCTCTACCCTCATGCCAATTTCCAAAATTAGCTTGCTCATACGTTTCCCCCATCCTCACTTCAGCATTAAGGATAGCAATTTCTTTAACCAACCGCCAACGGTCTGAGTTTCTACTTCAAGATTCATCCCGGCTGCTAAAAGTTTGCTTGCTATATTGGTCATGCATTTTGATGATAGGCTGTCTGGGTATTTCAGAAAAAATGGCACCTGTTCCATATTGGCCTGGTACACAGCCTTGTCCTCCAGTATAAATCCAAGATAATTCAGAGAAGTATTCAAAAATTTTTCCGAGGCATTAATCAATTTTTGAGCGGTCGTTTCGGCAACCTTGTAGTTGTCTGCTTTATTCACGACAATGTGGATCTTTTCCACTTCATCATGAACCAACTTTATAACTGCATACGCATCGGCCAGGGCGGTATGCTCTGGTGTGGTAATTACGATTACCTCTTCCGACGCTCTTACGAAATTTATTACGTTCTTCGAAATCCCGGCACTTGTATCGATTACCATAAAATCTATTGGTATATCGATACTGCTGAAGGCCTTAATTAATATTTGTATTTCACTCTCGGACAAATTCGCCAAACTATAAAGTCCTGAAGCTCCGGGTATTATCCTTACTCCAGCCGGGCCATGCATTATGATGTCATTCATCGATTTTTGGCCGTTTAATACGTGAAACAAGTTGAACTCTGGCGTCATGCCAATTAGCAGGTCGACGTTAGCCAGTCCCAAATCGGCATCTACAAGCAGAACGTTGTTCCCCATTTTTTGCAGGGCAATCGATAGGTTCACGGCAAAATTAGTTTTTCCCACTCCGCCCTTTCCGCTGGTTACTGCAAGAACCCGAACCGAATTTGACATTTTCAATCGGAAGTGTTTTTTCTCCAACCCTCGCAATTTACTTGCCTGGTCATTCATCAGCTGCTTCCCCCCAGAACAAGGTCAGCAATCCTTGCACCTGAAGCTACTTCTATGTCGTCCGGGACATTTTGCCCTATAGTGAGGTAAGAGGGACTGCAATTGCTAAAAATTATGGCATTTAATATCAATCCGTAGCTTTTAGTTTCGTCCAGCTTGGTAAATACGAGTTTTTTGTAGTTGAGTTCTTTGTAACTATCAAGAATCTCGTATACGTCCTTTGCTTTTGTGGTAACGCTTATCACCATATGGACTTCTGTAGGTTCTACCATCTCGATTAAACTTTTAATTTTCTTAATCTGCATCTTATTTCGCGGGCTTGTACCCATGGTGTCTACTAAAATAAGCTCGCAGTCGGAAAGCTTTTTCATAACCCTGGGAGCATCCGCAGGTTCAAAAATTACTTCTACAGGAATTTCAAGTAGGTCACCGTAGGTCTTCAATTGCTCTATAGCGCCTACTCTATAGGTATCCGCTGCCACAAGAGCCACTTTTTTCTCCAGATTTAAACTGTACATTGCTGCTAATTTCGCTATGGTTGTGGTCTTCCCCACACCCGTCGGGCCGATAAAAACCACTTTACTCGACTGGTTCTCCGTAAAATTTATGGGCTCCGCTACTTTAATCATCGTCATTATTTTATTTTTTAGACAAGTTATTACCGCATTTTTATCCAATCCTTTTTCTGCCACTTGCGGCTTTAGTTCATCAATAATTTCATCTATTAGTTTTCGCTCGAGTTCCGCCGAGGTCAGTTTTTCATATATTTCGTCCAAAGGCGGCGGTAAATCTTCTGAAGATTTCCCGTAAATCTCTCTTGCCGACAAGCTTTTAAGCAAATCCTTTACCTCGTTAATATCGTTTTTTATATCTTCCAATTCACGGCTATTTTCACGAACAGGCATTTCGTAAGTAATGGGTTTCAATTGTGGTTTTGGCGTTTGTGCAATATCGCTGGCAGCTATAACCTCCACTTTTGGTTTGGAAAAAAATCCTAAAATGCCGCCTTTTTTAATTTGTCTTGTCTGCAGTATTATTGCATCCTTTCCTAGTTCGCTTTTTACCTTGTAAAGAGCCTCCTGTATATTATCGGCCACATAGGTCTTTATCCTCATCTACAATTTCACCGTCCCCACAGACCTTATCTCAATGTTCGGGTCGATTTCCTCGTAAGACAGAACCGGGATATCGGGCAGGCTGTGTTCGATTATTTTCTTAAAATGTCTTCTTACAAGTGGACTGGTCAGAACTACCGGCTGAATTCCCTGTTTTGCCGCCTGATTTATTTTTTCAATCAACCCACCTACTATCTTTTGAACCACTTCAGGTTCTATAGATATGTAAGCTCCATTTTCAGTCTGAGATACTGAATTCGATATGTATTCTTCCAGGTCCCTGTCCAAGGTTATCACATTAGCTTTTTTGCCCGGGAAAAAGCGGGAGGTTATTACCCTCTTTAACCTTTGCCTTACGTATTCCGTAAGAAGTTCGGTATCTTTTGTAAGGCTCGAATAGTCGCCCAATGCCTCCAATATAGTAACCATATCCCTTATCGGAACGTTTTCCCGCAACAGGTTGGAAAGTACCTTTTGAATTTCTCCCAAAGTAAAAACTTTCGGCACCAGTTCCTCGATAAGAGACGGGTACTGCTCCTTTAAATTGTCAAGAATATTTTTGACATCCTGCCTTCCGATTAGCTCATGGGCGTACGCTTTTATCACTTCAGTCAAATGGGTGGCTAATACAGAAGCAGAATCAACCACTGTGTATCCCAGCATTTCCGCTTTTTCTTTTTTCTCGGGGGATATCCATTTAGCGGGTAGACCAAAAGCAGGTTCTCTGGTTTCAATGCCGTCAATCTCTATCGGCCCACCGGAAGGGTTCATTACCAGATAGTGGTCTACTTTAAGCTCTCCCCTTACTGCTTCGACACCCTTTATTTTTATCACGTATTCGTTGGGCCTCAATTGGATGTTATCTCTCAGACGCACCATAGGAACTATCATGCCCAGGTCCATGGCGCACTGTCGCCTTATCATGATAACCCTATCGAGCAAGTCCCCTCCCTGGTTGACATCGGCCAGGGGGATTAGGTTGTAACCGAATTCCACTTCTATTGGGTCAACCTGAAGAAGCGATAGCAAGTTTTCGGGCTTTCTCATCTCTTCCAATTCTTTCTCGTGTCTCATTTCCTGCACTTTTTTACTCTCTTTTTCCGATATCCTCTGAATGGAAAGTCCTATATATCCGAGTACACCTGCCAGCACCAGAAAAGGCAGGTGGGGTAAACCGGGTACCAATGCAAAAAAAGCAAGCAATCCCGCAGCCATATAAAGGACTTTGGGATAGGTAAGAAACTGCCTTATCAGCCCTTCACCCAAATTGCCTTCACTTGCCGCTTTTGTCACCACGATTCCGGTTGCGGTGGATACAAGAAGTGCCGGTATTTGACTCACGAGCCCGTCGCCTATTGTTAGAAGAGCGTAGCGATTCAGTGCAGTAACGGCGTCGAGTCCCTGAAATACCATACCCGTAATCAAGCCGCCGATGATGTTTATAACGGTAATTATGATACCGGCTATTGCATCACCCTTGACAAACTTGCTGGCGCCGTCCATGGCACCGTAAAAATCGGCTTCCCTTTGAATGTTCATCCTGCGCTCTCTGGCTTCCGCCTCGGTTATCAGGCCTGAATTAAGGTCGGCATCGATGCTCATCTGCTTACCGGGCATCGCATCAAGGGTAAATCTCGCAGCCACCTCAGCAACTCTTTCGGCACCGCGCGTAATTACTATGAATTGGATTACGACTATTATGAGGAAAATGATAAAACCAACCAGAACGTTTCCCCTGATTACAAAATTGCCGAATGATTCGATGACCCTCCCCGCATACCCGTTTAGAAGGATTAACCTGGTTGAAGATACGTTAAGGGCAAGCCTAAAAAGCGTTGCAATTAGCAACAGTGCCGGAAACGTTGAAAAATTTAGGGGCTTTTCTACGTTCATGGCTACCAAAAGTATTACAAGGGAAAAGGTTATGTTGAACGAAAGTAAAATGTCCAGTATAGCCGCGGGAAGTGGTATGACCATCATAACGACGACAACTACGGCCAAAATAGCAACAGCCACATCATAAGACCTCAACCGCTCACCCTCTTTCCTTTCAAACTGTATACATAAGCCAGTATCTCTGCAACGGCATTGTATAATTTTTCAGGGATTACTTCTCCCACTTCCACCGATTTATACAAAGTTTGGGCAAGGGGCTTGTTTTCCACAATCGGGATGTCTTCCTTTTCAGCCATCTCTTTTATCTTTTCAGCAATGAAGCCCATTCCTTTCGCTAATACTACGGGTGCATCATGAATCGATGCATCGTATCCTAAAGCTACGGCTATATGGGTGGGGTTCGTGATTACTACATCGGCTTTTTTGACATCATGTATCATTCGCCGGCGCAACACTTGCCGCTGAGCCTGGCGTATCCTGGACTTAATTTGAGGATTACCCTCTACTTCTTTAAATTCTTCTTTAATATCCTCCTTTGACATCATAAGGCTTTTTTCATATTCGTACCACTGGTAAGCATAATCGAAAATTGAAAATCCAAGAAGTGCAATGCTTGTCTTTAACCCCACTTTAAAAATCAAATTTAAAAAGTAACCTATCGATTCTCCAAAGGTCATTTCCAACATAAAGGCCGCAGTTTCTCTCAATTCATAAAAGGCATTGTAGAATACGTAGATAATCAGGGTTAATTTTATCACTGATTTTGCAAACTCTACCAGGCCTTTTTTTGAAAATATCCTCTTGAATCCTTCAGCTGGATTTATTCTTTCGAGTCTTGGAGAAAGGGGTTCCAGGCTAAAAACAAAACCCACCTGTGCCAAGTTAGCTGCTATGCCTATTAAAGCCGTACCAATGCCAATAGGAACAATCAGCTTGATAAAAAGTAGGGTTGAAGAATATAACACTTCATAAAGGTCATCAAAGGAAAGGTCCTTCCTTTTTAAATTTTCTATAAGAACATATTTGAGAAACGAAGCTGTATTTTCCAGAAGATTACTTCCGTAAATTTTTATCATAATTAACCCTGCTAAAAGGATAAGGGTTGAAACGAGCTCCCTACTTGAAAAAACCTGCCCTCGCTCTCTGGCTTTTTGCCTTCTTCGAGGCGTCGCCTTTTCCGTCTTTTCTTGGGCAAAAAGTTGCAGATTCATGGCCTGTTAATCATTCCCTGAATTACGAACTCCAACATTTCGTAACTGCCGTTGAATAAAACATCCAATGTTATTACAAACGCAGGCAATAATATGATTAGGAAAAATACGCCTATGACTATCTTAAATGGCAATCCTACTATGAAAACGTTCATTTGAGGTACTGTCCTTGCCATTATGCCCAGAGCAAAGTCCGCAAGCAGGGTAGCAGAAATAAGAGGGATGCTCATTTTAACGCCCGCTTCAAACATCGCATAAAAACTTTCTAAAACACCGTAAAGCAAATTCTGCCTTAAAACCTGTTCTCCGGGAGGTAATACCTCAAAGCTTTTAATCAATGTGCTTAACAGTATATGATGTCCGTTGATGGTCAAAAATACAAGAATTGTAAGTATGTAAAAGAAATTTCCAAGAATGGGCACCTGAGTATTGATTTGCGGGTCTATAACGCTGACTATGCCGAATCCCATTTCAAAATCTACAATTTCACCGAAAATATATACTGCCGAAAACATTATAAGCACCACAAACCCCATCAAAAGGCCTACCGCTATTTCCTTTACAAAAAGAGCTACCGTTTCCCAAAGCGCATACGGTACCGCAATTTTATCTACAACGGGATATATTATTGAAACTATCAGGGCTGACAATCCTGCACGGGCTTGAAACGGAAATTCTCGCCGGCCGAAAAAAGGTGCAATGGCAAAAAATCCAAAAATCCTAGTGAAAACCAGAAGAAAATTGATTATTTGTACTTCCATTTGTTCCTCCGCCGTTTAATAAATGAAGTAGGGAATGCCTCTAAACAGTGTTTCGGTAAAATTGACCATAATACCGAGCATCCAGGGGCCGAACAAGAGGATTGCCGCCATGACCGCCAATATTTTCGGCACGAAATTCAATGATTGATCCTGAATTTGCGTTGTCGCCTGAAAAATGCTAATCAAAAGCCCTACCACCATCCCGATACCCAAAATAGGTGCGGCAACCAGCAGCAATACGCTCAACGCTTCCCTCGCTAAGTAAATCACTGTGTCCTGAGTCACATTTCATCCCACCTCAATTAAAACTTGACAAAAGCGAGCTTACCACAAGATTCCAACCATCCACCATCACAAAAAGCAGTATTTTGAACGGAAGAGAAATCATTACGGGCGGCAACATCAACATGCCCATCGACATAAGCGTACTTGCCACAACCATATCTATGACGAGAAATGGAATGAAAATCATGAAACCCATTTGAAAAGCGGTCTTCAATTCACTGATAATAAAAGCAGGTATCAGTACGTATGTAGGTACATCATCCAACGTTTTTACCTGATTTTGAATTTTGGCGAAATGCAAAAATAGCGCCAAATCTTTTTCCCGGGTCTGCTTGAACATAAAATCCCTCAGGGGTTTTTGTGCCTTTTCAAAGGCCTCTTGAAAACTTATTTCTTCCCTCAAATAAGGTTGAATGGCATTTTTGTTTATATCGGAAAAGACAGGAGCCATTACAAAATAAGTGATAAAAAGCGCCAATCCTATGAGAACCTGGCTCGGCGGAACCTGTTGAACACCCAAGCCATTTCTAACGAACGAAAGCACGATGATTACCCGTATGAAAGAAGTCATCATTATGAGAATGGATGGCGCAAGGGACAGTATGGTGAGAGCAACTATTATCTGCAGCGTCAGCGCGGTTTCTTCAGGGGTATTGGCCGTCCTTACAAAATCGAAAAAAGGTACGGGAGCTTGAGGCGCAGCAAATGCTTTTGAAGGATTGAAAAAGATACTCGCCGCTAATACTGCCGAACACCATAGATTTATTATTTTTTTATTTTTATTCTTCATGATTTGCCATCACCGTCTTTTGCACCGGAAAGATTTTTAAACTTCTTGAGGAAATATTCAAGCTGCATTCCAAAATTTCTGCTAACGTTGCCCGACTTTTCGGCTTCCTCTATTAATTCGACCATCTTTTCGTCCAGCTCCCCTATCACCCCTATCCCTTTATCCGATACCCCTAAGAGCTTCACACCCGCTGGAGATTTTACTATATATATACGGTTTTTCGAGTCAAGATAAAGCACGTCCAATACTTCCATATATTTGCTCTTCCAACCCGAGGGCTTTGCATACCTTGCCATCCACCGCAGCACAAGAACCGCCAGCACGCATACCAGAACTATCGAGCCCAGATATACTGTGAAACCAATAAAGCTTTTTTCGTAAAAATTTGTTCGATTTTCTCTTCCGGACTGTTCGAAGTTATAATTTTTTAATTCTTTTATGTCAATTGAAGGAACTTCGCCGTTGTCGGCCAGCACCTTTGAAGTTAAAAACATTATTAAAATCATAATCACCATAATTGCCGTATACGGGTAAATTCTTTGTTTCATACCTTTACCTTCTTTACGAAAGTGCTTTTTTAACGGCTTCCACCACCCTGTCTGGCTGAAAGGGTTTAACAATGAAATCCCTCGCTCCGGCCTGTATGGCATCTATGACCATTGCCTGCTGCCCCATAGCCGAACACATGATTATCTTTGCATTGGGGTCTATTTCTTTTATTTTCCTTACCGCCTCAATTCCATCCATTTCCGGCATCGTTATGTCCATAATAACGAGGCTGGGCTTTAATGCTCTGTACTTTTCTACCGCCACGGCGCCGTTTTCGGCTTCCCCCGCCACTTCAAAGCCATTTTTTGTGAGTATGTCTTTTATCATCATTCTCATAAAAGCTGCATCGTCTACAATCAAAATTCCCGCCATTTTGACTCCTCCTTACACTTTTACTGTAAATAATCGATTTTTTCGTTGTAATTTATAATTTCCGTTATCCTCACTCCAAAATTTTCGTCAATAACCACGACCTCTCCTTTCGCTATGCGTTTACCGTTTACCAGGATATCCACCGGCTCTCCCGCCATTTTTTCCAATTCGATTATGGAACCCGGCCCTATTTCCAGTATTTCTTTTATCTTTTTGACCGTCCGCCCGAGTTCAACGGAAATCTCTAAAGGAACATCCATAATAAGGTCCAACGAAGATTTCTTGCCCGAAGTTGCCCTATCATCAAAGTCTTCAAGCTCAATCGGCCTAACTTCAACTTTGTCCTTCTCATTTTTAGTAAATTGCCTTTCCTTTTCCCGATTCTCTTCAGAAAGGTGTTTTTCCTCCGTCATTTTAACTTCTACATTTTCCGCTTCCTCTGCAGCGCTTTCTTTAGAAGACACTTCATATAATTCCCTTACCATTTTTTTTGCAAACGGAACCGACATCAAAAGCATTATTTGGCTTTCTATTAATTCTCCAACCTCCATTTTGAAGGACACTTTCACTATCTTTTCTTCTTTTTTGAAATAATTCTGCAGCGACTCATCGCTAAAACTAATTCGCTGGAGCTTTGGAGGAGAAATGTTAATATTTTTTTTCAGCAATGTAGAAAGGGATGTTGCCGAAGACCCCATCATCTGATTCATGGCTTCGCCGATGGCACTCAGCCTCAACTCGTCCAATTCTACATCTGTGTTGCTTCCATCTCCACCCATCATCAAATCAGCTATAATTTTGGCATCCTCTTCTTTTATGATAAGGATGGTGCTTCCTTCAATACCTTCCGTATAGTCCACTATCACCGCTATAAATGGAATGGAAAATTCCTTCTGCAATTCTTCGATGGTGGTGATGGTCACATTAGGAGTGGTAATGGTGACTCTGTTTCTCAGCAGCGTATAAAGGGTGGTGGCCGATGTACCAATGGATATATTTCCTATTTCTCCCAAAGTGTCTTTTTCCTCTTGGGTGAGGACTTCTCCTTCATTTTTTTTGGAAAGAGTTTTTGCAAGGAGTTCATTTATTTCCTCTTGCGATAATATTCGATTTTCATCCATCATCTGCTTCATCCCTTTCACTTATAACTTTCGTAACCCTTACCGCCAGATGTCCGTTTCGCTTGCCCATTATTCCCTTATACTTGAGGGTGTCGTGTACGAAAATATCAAGCTCACCACTTACCCGCCTATCCAGCTGGATAACGTCCCCCACATCCAAGTTTAGAAAATCCCTAACTGTTATCTTCGCCCTTCCTACTTCGGCCCTTATTTCCGCACTGACCCTTTCTAGCTTCTTGGCAATCGTTTGAACGAAACTTCCGGCACCCTCTTTTTTACTGGTAGAAAGCCAAATTTTGGCGGACAATTTTGGCATAACAGGTTCGATTACTATGTACGGAATGCAGATATTCATCAAACCATCGGTTTGTCCGACTTTTGTATTGATGGTGATTAATGCAATGGCTTCATTGGGCGAAACCAGTTGAACAAACTGAGGATTGGTCTCTAGTTTGTCAAAAACGGGGTCAAGCTCCATTATATCCTGCCAGGCTTCCTTTATAAGTTTTGCAAGTCTTGTGTAAACTCTCTGTAAGATATTGGATTCTATTTCTGTCGGCTCCCTCGGCTTTTCTTTGTATTCCCCGCTTCCCCCCAGCAGCCTTTCCACTATCGAAAAGGCCAAAGAGGTATCCATGGTAACGATTATGGCTCCTCTCAGGGGTTGAAAATCTACTATGCCTATAATCGACGGATTCGGGATTGAAGATATAAACTCCGAATAAGGCATCTGGTCAACGTTCGAAGCGTTTACCTGAACAAGAGTCCTCAGCTGTGCTGAAAAATATGTAATCAGCTGCCGAGAAAAATTTTCATGAATAAGGTGCAGGGTGGTGAGCTGCTCTTTTGAAAATTTATTGGGTTTTTTAAAATCATAAACCTTTATTTTCTTTTCGGAAGCCTCTTTTTTAATCTCTTCAGCTTTTATCTCACCTGCGGTTAGTGCATTTATAAGAGCGTCAATTTCGCTTTGGGAAAGTATTTCGGACAAACCACTGACCTCCTTGCTAGTTCACAATAATACTTGTAAAATACACTTCCTCCACTTTCCCGTTATCCACCACTTTGTTAATCATATCTTTCAATTCTTTTTTTAAAACTTCCATGCCCTTGCTGTCCTTTAAAGAGTCGTAAGTTTTCGAACGAAGGATAGCATATACCCCGTCCTTTATCTCATACTCTTTCTGCTGCATTTCCTTTTCCGTTTTTTTGTCACTCAAAAGACAGACTATGGAAATCTTCACGTAACCTCTATCGGCAAGATTCGTCAAATAATCACCAAGAGGGTATGTTATATATTGTTTTTTTGCCTGCTGTTCAGGGTCATCTACCAGGATATTTTTGGTTATGACGTAGGCTGCAGCAGTAGTGATTATCAAAAACAAAACTGCAATTATCAAGAGTTTTAGGCCCGAGCGCACTTTGCTTGCCATGAATTTACCTCCATTCACCTGGGTTCTTGGCTAGTCGAAGAAGAACTTAGTATTATGATTTCCACACGCCTGTTTTGCGCGCGGTTTTTCTCCGAATCGTTGGGCACTATTGGATGGTACTCTCCGTACCCAGCGGCGGATATCATGCGTGGGGGTATGCCGTGTTTTTCGATTAGGTATTTAACTACATTTACCGCCCTTGCTGTGGACAGTTCCCAATTCGATGGAAACTCCCTCGTATGTATCGGCACGTTATCCGTATGGCCCTCAACCCTTATGGGACGCTGGCTTTGTTTCAGGACGGGTGCGATTTCATCCAAAACTTGCCTGGCTTCATCCTTCAGATTAGCCTTGCCCGAATCGAACAGAGCCCCCTCCATGAACCTTATCGCAAGACCTCTTTCATTCAGAGTCACCGTTATTCCCTTAAAGCCATTTTCCTTTACGATTCCTAAAATTGTGTTCCCCAATTCTTTTAATTCTTCCTCCTGCTGCCGCTCTCCATTGAATAAATTTTCACCAGCAAGGCCTTCTTCCACAAACTCTCCTTCTACCAGCGACTTTCCCCCGTCCAATATGCCCAAGGAATCTTGCACTGAAGTTATGGCTAGTTCGAATTTTTTTACATCCACATTCGAAAGCGCAAACAACAGGACGAAGAATATTAATATCTGCGTAACAAGATCGCCGTATGTGGTCATCCACAGAGGCGCACCCGGAGGCGGGGCATCTTCCGATTTTCTTCTTCTAGCGTTAGGCAAGATTATCACCGCTTTCGGCGTTTTCTTTTTCTCTTTCTTTATAGGATTTTCTAACTTCGGGCGATAGGAAAGCCTTCAGTTTTTCCTCTATGATCCTTGGGTTTTCGCCAGCCTGAATAGAAAGAATGCCCTCTATCATAATTTCCTTTAAGAGGATTTCCTGCCTGCTTCTCACTTTGAGCTTTCCTGCAATAGGATTAAAAACAAAATATGCGAGAAAAGCTCCGTAAAGGGTGGTAATAAGCGCTACCGCCATCCCGGGCCCTACAGAGCTAGGGTCGTTTAATTTGCTCAGCATCTGTATAAGGCCAATTATGGTACCCAGCATTCCGTAAGACGGTGCGAGCGAACCCATGGTTTCGAAAATGCTTTGGCCCTCTTTGTGCCTTTCTTCGAGAAAAGCAAGTTCCGTTTCCAAGATGTTTTTAACAAGCTCGGGGTCGGTGCCGTCCACCACCAGCATCACGCCCCGTTTCATAAAATCATCTTGCAGTTGTTCCGCAGTTTCTTCCAGCGCCAGAAGACCTTCCCTTCTTGCGACATCGGCAAGCCTCACAATGGTCTTTATGATTTCTTCAGCGCTTACGCTTTTTTCTACGAATACATTTTTTAATATCTTCAATACTCCGAGGAATTTCGAAAGAGGGTAACTAATCAAAGTGGAAGCCATGACCCCTCCGAGTACTATCATCAATGAAGGGATATTTATGAAAGCTTTAAGGTCTCCTCCCATATATATAGCCCATAGGAAAAGTCCAAGTCCTCCGACTATCCCGATTAGCGTCGCTCTATCCATTAAATTCACTTCCCCTTACAATCCTTCTTTTGTATGCAACGATTTTATCCACTACTTCCTGGGGTGATTCTCTAACAATGTATGTCTTTTCGTTGGTAAGTTTTATAATCGTGTCCGGTGTTGGTTCTATGGTTTCGATTAAGTCCACATTCAGGAAAAATTTTTTGCCGTTAAGCCTTGTGAGTTCTATCAAGGCTTCACCTCTTTTCAAAGGCTTTTACCGGCCCGGGCTTAATACCCGGGCCTTAGGCTATCTTTTTATATTCACCAGTTCCTGCAGCATTTCATCCGATGCAGAAATTATCCTGGAGTTAGCCTGAAACCCCCTTTGAGTAACTATCATGCGGGTAAACTCTTCCGCCAGGTCCACGTTGGACATCTCAAGAGAACCTGGACTTATAGTGCCCCTTCCGCCGGTTCCGGCCATTCCTATCTGAACTTCTCCCGAGTTATTAGAAGCCGTGTAGGTGTTGCCGCCCGCCTTTGTAAGGCCCGCCGGATTATCAAAAACCGCTAAGGCTACCTGCGCAAGTTCCATGCTCTGGCCGTTGTCAAAAACCCCGGTAATAACACCCTTGGAGTCCACCGAAATCCCAAGCAAAGTTCCCGCAGCATAACCGTCTTGATAGGATAGGTCAACGGTAGTTTCTTTTGCAAACTGGGTTAATGCGGAAAAGTCTAAAGTTAAGTTAATTTCATCTGCTCCTTGGATAGTCAGTCGAACGGGATTGTTAATATCATTAATTGTACTTTGAGAAATATCGAGCTGACCATTTGCGGTAAAAATCAGATGGCCCTGATTGTTGTTAATTCCCGATATAGTTACATCGGATGAGTCGTAATTAATTTCGTAGTCCCACTCATTTGATGCTGTTTTTTTAAAAGTAATGGTAAGATTATGGACGTTTCCTTTTGAATCGTATACTTTAAATGGTATAATATATTGCATATCAATAGGATCAGCGTCATTCAAATTCTTAGCGAATCTTACTTCGCTCGTGGCTTTGGCCGGCATCATCATGCCTTTTTGTATTCTTATGGATGTTATGTTCTGTGGAGTCTTGTCCGCGGCGCCCTGCCAGCCCAGGACTTTTAAGCCGTTAGACGTACTCACCAGGTTGCCTTCCTCGTCGAATCCGAAATTGCCGGCCCTCGTATAATAATAGTTCTGACCGTCGGAAAGTATGAAAAACCCGTCCCCTTCTATGGCAAGGTCCGTCATGTTGCCCGTAGCCTCAAGGCTTGAAGGGGTGTGGAGCGTCTCTATGGAAGCCAACGTCATACCCAATCCAACCTGCATGGGATTAGTGCCGCCGCGATTGCCTTGCGCCGAGGACGCACCTTTTATAGTTTGGTATAAGGCATCCTGAAATGTAACGCGACTCTTTTTGAAGCCCACCGTATTGACGTTGGCTATGTTATTTCCGATAACATCCATCATCGTCTGATGATTTCTCAGGCCCGTCACGGCCGAGAACATCGAGCGCATCATGGTATATTCCTCCCCTATATTTTTACATTGGTGCCTTTACTCCCTCTGTCGTTCGGGAGTTCCGAGCCCCCTCAAAAGGTCCGGCTCACATGATGACGGCACCGTCTATATTGGTAAACACATTCTCTTTTAAATTTGGTCCGTCTACCGCAGTTATGACCGTTCTGTTTTTGATGCTGACCACGAAAGCTACATCGTTTATGAGAATTAGCGACTCCCTTATACCTTTTTTTTCGGCCTTTTCCACTGCCGTATTTAGCTTTTCTAGTTGCTCGGACGTCAAATTTATATTTCTTGATGACATTCTAAGCATTGCGTGCTTTGAAATTTTTATCTCCCCTTTTAGCTTCTCCTCCAGTATTTTTTGGAAATCTCCTGTCGCCTTTTCTACTCCTTGCTTGGGTTTACCCTGTCCTGCGTGCTCTATTCGATTTATCGGCAAATTAAAGGACAGCTTCATGTATTCGTCCATATTCACCACCGTCCGACGTCAATCTGCCGTTCAGCTTATTTCAAATACGTCCTTTAACGAAATCAATCTTTCCTCATCGCCAACGATGAGTTTTAGCTCCCCTTGCGCAAATGATACGCCTTTTACCACTCCGGATACATAACCTCCTTCACTGCTGGCTTTTACATTTTTACCTATAAGGCTGATGGCCGACATAGTGGAAACCTGCTGATTCAAATTTTGAAGCTGTTCTAAAGTCGAGAAAGTAGCAAGCTGGGCTATGTATTCCTTGCTTTCTAGAGGTTCAAGCGGATTTTGAAACTTTAGCTCGGTTATCAGCAGCTTTAAAAAGTCATCTTTAGAAAGAGCGGATTTTCTTGCCGAGTAGTTACCGTTGTTCGCAGGCGTTTCGAAAACCCCACTAGTTTCCACAATGTTCAAGATTTCACTCCCTTTCATACGGTATAATTTATCATGCTCGAACCCTCTACAATGCCGTAAGTAGTCTTTCCCCGGGCTACTTCTTTAAGGTTTTGGGGTATCTTTTCCTCTCCTTCTTCGCTTGTTTTAAAAACTTTTCTGTAATGGTCGTTACTATATTGGTCGTTTTCAAACCTTCTTTCGCTTTGTTGGTGCATATCGAATTGCATCGGAAAATCGTATATTTTTATTTCATTGATTTCGTAACCCTGCTTTGCAATGTGATTTTTTATTTCGGAAACGCTCGACTGCATGAGTTCTTTTAAATGGGCGTTTTTTACGAAAAACTCCGCGTTAACTTCGCCTTTATCCTGCGTAATCCTCACAATCATCTCGCCTAAATGTTCCGGTTTTATCTTTATCCTTATTTCTCTCATCTGACCTTTTAGAGCAACTTGAACTTTTTCTACCAGTTCACCGAATATCGCATCTTTCAAAGCCGGGATTTTCCACGTATAACCTTTCTGACTCACAAATTCCCCTTCGGGTAAATCCAGGCTTGTATGGACTTCTTCCCTTATAGGAGCGGAAAGTGCAATTTCAAAAGTTTTCAAGGGACTTTCGTGTATTTTAAAAACTTCTCCGAGTGCTCCTCGCCCCTCCTCTGCTACGGTCTTCGAAAAATCGTAAACTTCCTTTTTTTGTTCGTGCTGAAGTTCTGCCTTCATTTCCACCTTCGGTTGTTTTTCTACATTATTTTCTATTGCTGTGCTCGTTATCTTTGCCATGTTGCCCGTTTTCGAAAGCTTCACAATCGAAATCTCGCTTTTTTCGTTAGATGGATTTTCGCCCGGCTTTTCAACCGAAGATAAACTCTTGCTTTTATCGAGATTTAATAATTCGGCGATTGCCTTTGTTTTTTCATCAATATTTTCCGTCGTATTTAAACCCGTTACCACATCATTAATCGCAGCAGCCGTCTCCTCCGATGTTAAGTCCCGGGCCGTCATCCCTTCGCAGTGGATGGCAGGATTTAACAGTTGCAGCAGTACGTAAATATCGGTCGGTAAATTATCCTTTCCCAAACCTTCAACTTTTTCGGTCTTCCCCGAAAGAAATTCAAGCAGCTTTTTAAAACTTAGACATCCTGCAAAACCAAGGTCCGGGTAAGAGGTGATTTTCGCCTTCTTACCTGCGGCAATGGCGCAAAGCTCGTTTTCACTGATTGTAGCATTTATAGCCACGGCAACATCACCTACCACCTTTTCCACCTCCTTTCAATAATAATTTTTAAATTTTCCCTTATTGTTCTCCTGATAGTTTTTTGGTTATTTCAGCTGCTCTTTTTGGGTCCATATTTGCCAAAATTTCGGACACAGCCTCTTTTTTCATATTCTTGAAAATCCTTATAACCACTTCATCTTCCAATGTTTCCATTATAGCTGCAGCCTTATTAGGGGCCATCAGCTCGTAATATTGGGCAACGTTTTTGATGTTCTGGACAGCTTCTTCTATTTTGACCTTTTCCTGATTTATTTTCATTTCCCTTTCATTTAGTTCCAGCTCTTTTTTTTCAAGTTCCTTTTGCTTTTGGTTTATTTCGCTAAAGCGCTGGTTTATTTTTTGCCATTCGGCGTCGAGCAGCCTTTTTTCCTTTTCTAACTGCTCTAAAAGGCTCTGTTCTTCCGACGAACCTTTCGCAAAAAGAGCGCCTATAACGGGAATTTTTGCTGCTGCACTGCTGAATGGAAGACTTTTTGCCCTGGTTATTAAAAACCACCCAGCAAAAATTATCGCCAAAAGCAGCAACACGATTAAAACAACAATCGCTATTTTGGGCTGCAAACCTTTGTTTTCACCGTTCACTTTTACAGTTCCTCCCGTCCTCGCTTAATGTAAGCGAGTGAGGCAATGTCGTCCAAAATCTTTTGTTCCTCCCGGTTCAGTTCTACAAGATAATGAGCATATCTTTTCTCTTTTAATTTTTCCATTACCTGTCTTTCTCGCCTCGCCGCCAAATACAATTCCATTGCTTCTTTCGATTTTTCCCTGGCACGCTTAACCCTGGATTCCTGATTTTTTAACCTGTCATTTAGGGTGTTCATCATCGACTCGTAAAGCATTAGTTCAGCCGCTTTCAGCGATTGCTGCAATTCTCTTTCCATCACCTGCTTTATAACGTTCTTTTTCTCTTTTAAAGCTAAAAGCTCCTGTTTTTCTCTTTCAAGGTCCACGCGAGCTTCTATCAGCTGTTGTTCCCTAATCTGTTCAATTTTTTGCTTTATTCTCAATGGGGGATTTAAGTTGAATTTAAACCGCCTCATAGGCTTTTATAACTCTCCTTCAAAAATCCTCTTCAATCGCAACAGAGTTTCTTCGAAATCCACCTTTTCGTCCACATCCTGGATTAGAAACTTTCTAATTTCGTTGATATATCTCAACGCTTCATCGATTCTAGGATTACTCCCCTTAACATAAGCACCCAGGTTAATAAGGTCTTCCGCTTCGTTGTAAACGGAAATCAAATCCTTTACTTTAGCAGCAAGCCTCTTATGGTCCTCGGTAATAACGTCGTTCATAAGCCTGCTGATACTCGACAAAACGTCGATAGCCGGATAGTGGTTCTTATTCGCAAGAGTTCTTGAAAGCACAATGTGTCCGTCGAGAATGCCCCGCACGGCATCGGATATGGGTTCGTTTAGGTCGTCGCCATCTACCAAGACCGTATAAATTCCGGTAATAGAACCCCTGCTTGATGTACCCGCTCTTTCCAGGAGCTTAGGCAAAACAGCAAATACCGAAGGGGTGTACCCTCTCGTCACGGGAGGTTCGCCCGATGCCAAACCCACCTCTCGCTGTGCCATGGCAAACCTGGTAACGGAATCCATCATCAACAGTACATCGAGCCCCTTGTCCCGAAAATACTCAGCAATGGCTGTAGCCGTAAAAGCCGCTTTAGTCCTCAGCAGCGGAGGCTTATCCGATGTGGCAACGACCACAACAGACCTTTTTAATCCTTCTTCTCCCAAATCCTTATTTATAAAACTATTAAGTTCCCTTCCCCTCTCCCCTACAAGGGCTATAACATTTACGTCTGCCTTTGTATTTCTAGCAATCATGCCCAATAGAGTGCTTTTCCCAACTCCGCTGCCAGCAAAAATGCCTATCCTTTGTCCCCGTCCGCAAGTAATGAGAGCGTCTATAGCCTTTATTCCCAACGGCAAAGGGATATTTATCGGTGTTCGCTCTACGGGATTTGGGGGAGAGTTGTATAGCGGATAATAATCGCTGCTTTTTACAGGTCCTTTTCCGTCAATCGGATTGCCCAATCCATCCAAGATTCTGCCCAATAGCTCATCTCCGACCCGAACCATTAATTTTTTCCCCGTAGCTTCGACTTCTTCTCCCGGCGCAATGCCTTCCATTTCTCCGAGGGGCATTAATACTATTCTGTCATCGTGAAATCCGACCACTTCTGCCAACAGCTTTTCCCCCTGCCCGCGGGACGGTTTTATTTTGCAAATCTCTCCTATCTCCGCCGGAGGGCCCTGAGATTCTATGGTAAGGCCCACAATTTTCGATATTTTCCCTTTTATCCTCAAAGTATCGATACTATCGATGATTGCCTTGTAATTTTCAAAGAAGTTCCTACTCATACAATACTTCCATTTCCATCAATTCCGTCTTTAGGTTTTCAAGCTGGGTGCGCAACCCGGCATCGATTTCAAAACAGTTTCCCGAAATTATGCATTCTCCTTCGGAAAGCGTCGGGTCCTTAACGAAGTTGACTTTTTTGTACCTCGCCTTTTGACAGATGTCTTCTATTTCTCCCTCAAGTCTTTGAAAGTCCTTTTCGCTAATCCTTACCAAAACGTCTTTTTCCTGCCCTATTTTTTCGAGGGCTGACTTAACTATGCCGAGTATATATTCGCTATCTACTCGGGCGTGCTCCCTCAGTATTTTTTCGGCTACGTAAAAGGCCAGCTTCAAACATTCCTTTTCCATAGTCTTTAAATATTCTCTGTTTTGATTTAAAAGGTTCTCCCTCAATACGTTAAACTGCGCTAAATATTTTTCAAAGAGGGCCCGCAATTCCTTTTCGGCGTCTTCCTTTCCTTCCCTAAAGCCTTCTTCATAACCTTTTTCGAAAGCTTCCTTTTTTATTTCTTCCTGTTTTTTTATAGCATCTCGGATTATGGCCTCGCCATCTTTCTTTGCTTTTTCGATTATTTCCGATGCTTTCCGGGCGGCATCGTCAAAAAGCTTGCTCGCCCTGCTTTTATAAAACGATTCAAGTGAAAAATAAGCACTTTCTTTCAAGGTATTTTCGGTTTTTATAGTTCGAAATTGTAAATCCTTTATTTTATAGGGAGCTTCCCTCGAAATCTCAACATCTTTTAAAACTTTAGACAATTATATCGTCGCCTCCCCCGCGGGAAATGATTATCTCGCCGGCATCTTCAAGCTTTCTTATGACGTTCACAATCTTTTGCTGGGCTTCTTCCACATCCCTTAGCCTTACGGGCCCTAAATACTGCATATCCTCCTTAATCATTTCGGCCTGGCGTTTCGACATATTGCTGAATATCTTGTTTTTGACTTCTTCGCTCGCTCCTTTAAGAGCCAGCACCAAATCCTGGTTATCTATTTCCCTCAATATCCGCTGTACCGACCTGTTATCGAGGGTTAGGATGTCTTCAAACACAAACATCCTCTTCCTTATCTCTTCGGCTAATTCCGGATTTTCCATTTCGAGGGCTTCTATTATGTTCTTTTCCGTACTGCGGTCGACTCCGTTTAAAATATTAACTATAGCCTGTATTCCTCCCACATTGGTGTAATCCTCCACTACCACCGTAGACAGCTGTCGTTCCAAGACTTTTTCCACTTCCATGATGACTTCGGGTGAGACCCTTTCCATGGTAGCAATGCGTTTTGCTATATCCACCTGTTTTTCCGGCGGCAGTGATGAAAGGAGCAGCGCGGCTTTTTCCGGTTGAAGGTACGCCATTATCAGGGCTATGGTTTGCGAATTCTCGTTCTGTATAAAGTTCAAAAGCTGGGCAGGGTCGGCCTTTCGAACAAAGTCGAAGGGCCTGACCTGCAACGTAGAAGTCAACTTACTGATGATTTCGAAGGCCTTCTGGGTTCCTAACGCCTTTTCCAGTATTTCTTTGGCGTATTCTATCCCGCCCTGAGCTATGTAATCGTTGGCTACCATCATTTGATAAAATTCTTCAAAAACAGCTCTCCTTTCTTCCTCCCTAACCTTTCTTAAATTTGCTATATCGATTGTCAATTGCTCTATCTCTTCTTCCTTTAAGTAGCGATATACTTTCGAAGCCACCTCAGGACCCAGGGCAACCATGAGTATTGCCGCTTTTTGCCTTCCGCTAATTTTGGACAAGGGCATTTCTAACACCTCTTAATCTTCGTTTAACCAGGTTCTAATGATTTTGGCAACCTCTTCGGGCCGCTGCCTTGCAAGTCTTTCAATATTTTTAAACATCTGTTCATTTTCGTCTATTTCGACCGAGGCAGCCTGTTGGGCTTCAGCCAACTGCTGGGCTAGTTTTGTCTCCTCCAGCTGGCGTTTTCGCCGCAACATGGTCCTGTATATTATAGTCAATATTGCGGCACAAAGCAGAATACCGACAAATACTATTACCTGCTGCCTCCGCCGGTTTCGAGCTTCTTCACTCAACTGCCTTGAGAGCATATCGGCAAGCTGGGTATCAAAAGCCATTCCTTCGACCGTTATCTGGTCCCGCTGTATGTCGTAACCAACGGCATTTCCCACGAGGGCGACTATTTTGTTTTTTTCATCCTCGGTTAAATCCCTGTTTATTACTACCGACACGGTGAGTTTTTTGACGGCTCCCGGGGCAACAACGATGTTTTCCCTTGATTCGTTCAATTCGTAGTTGCGTATGACCTCGGTCTTCTGATAATCGGAGGCCCCTTCGGCGTTCTGCTGCTGATAAGTCCCGATGTTAGTTCCCGCTCCCGGTTCTCCCTGGGGGATATTGCCCTGTCCCGAAAAATGTTCCCTCAATTCCTGAACGCTTCTCAGCAATCCTTCGTTAAGTTCCGGATTTGAAGGTGCAAACGAGCGGTTTTCGACCGTCTTCTTATCAAAGTCCAGCTGGACGTTTACCCGTACAGCCACATTGCCCGGGCCGAATATCTGCTCGAGCAGCGACTGCACGCTTGATTGCAGCTGTTTCTGGAAATTTTCCTGTATAGCAAGCTGTGCGTTGACTACTTCCTTCGTATTTCCCTCTTCCGAAAGTGGAATATTCGAGAGTATCCTCCCGTACTCATCGACAATGGTTATATTTTCCGGCTTAAGACCCTCTACAGAGTGGGCAATTAAATTTATGATACCCCTCGTTTCTTCCTCCGTGAGTTCCTTTCCCGGTTTCATTTTCAGAAAAACTGCGGCTGAAGGTTCTTTTTGACCGTCCGGCTCGATAAAAAGGCTTTTCTGGGGCTGAACAATATGTACCCGTGCCGCCTCCACCTGTTCCATTTCCTCAATGGTCCTCGCAAGTTCTCCCTGCAAAGCCTGCGTATATTGAATCTGTTTTTCCCATTCGGTAATTCCAAGCCTGGTCTTGCCGAATATATCGCTGAAACCTATCTGTCCGCCTTTCGGCAGCCCTTCCCTGGCGAGTTCCAGTCTTACTTTGTAGACGTCCTTTGCGTCGGTAAGTATAGTCCTGCCGCCATCGGTGAGCCTGTACGGAATTTTCATATCATCCAACTTTTTTACGATTTCTCCCGCATCTTTTTCGTCTAAGTTGGAATAAAGCGGTACGTAATTTGGTCTTGTCACAAAATAACCCAATATGGCTACAACCAAAACAACAATGGCTGCACTCAATCCGAGCCTTATCTTTTGGGCTTTGCTTTTCGTTTCCCAGAACTCCTTCAACTTTTGTTTTATACTGTTAATAAAATCCATTAAATTCCACCTTCACCTGTTATATCTGCATCCTCATAATCTCCTGGTAAGCTTCTAGGGCTTTATTTCTCACTTGTATTGCCAAATCTAAAGAAAGTTTTGCTTTTTCCGCAGCAATCATTATTTCGTGGATGTTTATATCTTCTCCGGCAAGCATTTTCCTTAGAGTATCGTCGTAATTTTTCTGATAACCGTTAATCGTTTCAAATGCCTTTTTTAACACATCGCTGAACGAGTCACCGCTTTTACCGCTTTGTGACGCATATATAGTGCCGTTTAAATCCCCAATCCTTCCAACAATCAAGCTACTTACCCCCTTCCCCTCCATCGAAATTCGTTATGCGCTTCCTATCTCCAAAGCCTTACTTATCATGCTTTTGGCTGCGTTTATCGCCGTTACGTTTGCCTCATAACTTCTCGTTGCCGATATCATATCGACCATTTCTGTTACGATGTTTACATTGGGCATCCTCACGTATCCGTTATCGTCTGCATCGGGATGCGATGGGTCGTAGACCAGTTTAAAAGGCGCCGGGTCGTCTTCTATCGCCACAACTCTAACACCTTCTCCTCTAGGCTTCGATAGCGAATCATTAAGTACATCTCTAAAACTAAAGTCGCGGCTTTTCTCCTGAAAAATGACCCTTTTTCTTCTGTAAGGGCCTCCCTGTTCCGTGCGGGTAGTATTCACATTGGCTATGTTGTTTGAAATCACGTCCATCCGAAGCCTTTGGGCGGTAAGACCCGAAGCGCTAATCTCCATTGCCCTGAAGATACTCATAACGATTATCTCCTTCCTTCGGTAATTGCCGACCTCAATAAAGAAAACTGCCTTTGAACTTGCTCGGCTAGTATATTGTAAGACAAAGCATTTTGCGCAAGTTCGACCATTTCCTTATCTATATCCACGTTGTTTCCATCGTTTCTGAAGGTCCTATCGTTTTGGACAACAACCTTCGGCTTTAATTCTATCACCGGCCATGCATTTCGAATATGCTTGTCACTGGTTGTTGAAAGGGGAAGTCTAGAACTATTTTCTTTTATATATTTTTGCAGCAAATCTTCGAAAACCACGCTAGACCTCTTAAAGTTCGGAGTATCCACATTCGCAATATTGTTCGCCAATACTTCGTGCCTCAACCATTTTGCATCCATATACTTCTTTAACAAGCTGGGCATTTCAAAAATATCTAACACGTAATTCACCTTCTTTTTTCGACGATATATACGACTTAATCTCTTAACTTCGCCAAAAATTTATATTTTCCTGCTTTTGACCCAGAATTTAGAAATATTTAGTGCCGTTATAAAACCTGTGAAAGAGGGAAAACTTGTCTTTTTATGTCACATTATAACACACATGGATATTTTTGTATATAATACTTTGGGACTACCAAAAAGCATCAAAAAAATGCGTGAAATAAAATTTCACGCATTTTTTATGAGCGAACCTTTTTAAGTTCTTCCAGCAGTTTATCGTTCAAAACTTTTATATATGTTCCCTTCATACCCAGAGACCTGGATTCGATAACTCCTGCGCTTTCCAGCTTTCTCAGTGCGTTTACTATTACGGAGCGAGTTATTCCCACCCTATCGGCGATTTTGCTGGCCACCAGCAGTCCTTCGTTTCCGTCTAATTCTTCGAATATATGCTGCACTGCTTCTAGCTCCGAGAATGACAGGGTACCTATAGCAAGCTGGACCACCGCTTTTTTCCGTGCTTCTTCTTCTATCTCTTCCGTCTTCGACCTTAGGATTTCCATTCCGACGACCGTTGCACTGTATTCCGCAAGAACCAGGTCATCATCGGTAAATTTGTCGCCGAACCTGGCAAGAACTAGAGTGCCTAATCTTTCCCCTCCTCCGTTTATCGGCACGATAGTTACCAGTTTTCCGGGATGAGGACATCTCTGGGTGTTGTCAAACACGCATTCGAGCTCTTCTTGAGGTATGTTCGGCATTGTCTCGTGAATTTCCAGCAACTTGTCGTTGTACTCTTTGGGGAACATTCTTTCTTCCAGTACTCTGTTTTGTATCACGTCGCAGTCGTATTCGTTGAGAAGCGCGTAACCTAAAACCTTCCCCTTGCGGCTAGCCACATAAGCGTTGGCATTTAAGACTTCGCTCAAAATTTTACACACTTCGCTGAAATCCACAGGGTACCCTGCAGACCTTTGTAGTAATTTGTTGATTCTCCTCGTTTTTTCTAGCAAATCACTGCTCATTTTATATTTCCTCCTTTTCCGATTTTTTTAATAATAAATATATATTGTATCATAAAATGTACATGCTTAAATCCTTATCTTTGACTATGTCCTTCAGTTTTTCGTTGACGTAATTTTTGTCAATTACAAGTTGGCTGGTATGTTCCTTTATTTCGGAAGCGTTAAAGGATATATCTTCCAATAGCTTTTCCATAATGGTATGGAGCCTTCTTGCGCCTATATTTTCCGTCTGCTGATTAACATGAACCGCTATACTCACTATCTCATCAATAGCATCTTCCGTAAAATGGATTTTTATTCCTTCAGTTTCCAGCAAAGCCTTATATTGTTTTATCAGTGAGTTTTTCGGCTCCACCAGGATTCTCTTTAAATCTTCCTTGGAGAGGCTCTTTAGCTCGACGCGAATCGGAAATCTTCCCTGCAGTTCCGGTATGAGGTCCGACGGCTTCGAAATGTGAAAAGCTCCTGCAGCGATAAAAAGGATATGGTCGGTCTTCACGGGTCCGTACTTCGTTACAACCGTGCAACCCTCCACAATCGGAAGAATATCCCTCTGGACGCCTTCCCTTGATACATCAGGGCCCGCTCCGTGCTCTCTTCCGGCTATCTTGTCGATTTCATCTATAAAGATGATGCCCGTCTCTTCGGCCCTTTTTATGGCCTCCGCTACAACTTCGTCCATATCTATCAGCTTTTGCGCTTCTTCTTGGGTCAATATTTTCCTTGCGGTTTCGATGGTGACCTTTTTTCTCTTTTTTCGCCGCGGAATAAGGCCGCCGAACAAATCCTGGAAATTTATGCCCATTTCTTCAATTCCGTAATTCGAGAATACCTCAAGCACGGGCAGGGAATTGTCCTCAACTTCAATTTCTATCATTTCCTTATCCAGCTTACCTGATTTGATTTCCTCAAGTAGAGCCTTTCGCTTTTCTTTGGCCATTCTCAGTTTTGATTCGTATTCCTCGTCGTTTTCGTCCACCTTCGATATATTTCCGAAAAGGGCCTCAAAAGGATTCTTGAAACCGCTGCTTCTTGCAGGGTCAGGCTGCAGTATTTCCGAAATTCTAAGGTCTGCCAGTTCCCTTGCCCTGTCTTTTACCCGTTCCATTTTCTCTATTTTGACCATCCTTATGGATGTCTCCACCAAATCCCTCACCATCGAATCCACATCGCGCCCGACGTAACCGACTTCAGTGAATTTAGTGGCTTCAACCTTGACGAAGGGGGCGTTCACCAGCTTTGCAAGTCTCCTTGCTATTTCCGTTTTGCCAACCCCTGTAGGACCAATCATAAGTATATTTTTGGGCATTATTTCTTCCTGAAGCTCCTTGGGCAACTTTTGCCTCCTGTATCTATTTCGAAGTGCAATGGCCACGCACCGTTTGGCTTCCTGCTGTCCTACTATGTATTTGTCCAATTCTTCAACAATCTTTTTTGGGGTTAAATCTTCCAAAACTTCTTCCCTCCTTAGAGCACTTCCACGGATATGAAATCATTCGTATAAACGCATATGTCCGCTGCAATTTTTAAAGCTTCCTGAACTATTTTTTCGGGCGGTAAATCCGTAAAGCGGGAAAGAGCTCTGGCAGCGGCAAGGGCGTAAGGTCCTCCGGACCCTATCGCCGCTATTCCGTCGTCGGGTTCTACCACTTCTCCGCTTCCCGAAATGATGAAAATATGTTCCCTGTCGGCCGCTATCAGTAAAGCCTCCAATTTCCTGAGCATTCTGTCGGTGCGCCATTCTTTTGCCAGTTCCACGGCAGCCCTTACGAGATTGCCGTGAAATTCCTCCAATTTTGCCTCGAATTTCTCAAAAAGGGTCACCGCGTCGGCCACCGAACCGGCAAAACCGGCCAGCACCCGCCCGTTATATATTTTTCTCACCTTTTTTGCGTGGTGCTTCATTATGGTGTTCTGTCCGAAAGTAACCTGCCCGTCTCCTGCCATTGCGGCGCCCTTTTGATTTACTATGGCAACTATGGTTGTCGCGGAAAACATCAGATTTCCTCCTTCTTTTTTGCCCGAGGAAAAACCTTGTCGTATATTTCCTTGAGCCTCTCTTTCGTCACGTGAGTGTATAGCTGCGTTGTGGACAAGCTCACATGACCCAACAATTCCTGGACGGTCTTCAGGTCTGCCCCATTGTTCAACATATGGGTTGCAAATGTGTGCCTGAGCGTGTGGGGGCTGATATTCTTGTTCAAAGATAACTCTTTCACATACTTATCTATTATTCTCCTCACGCTTCTGTCGGTCAACCTAGTTCCGTTCTTGTTCAGAAAAAGATATTCGCAGCTTAAGCTTTTTACAAGATAGGGCCTGCTTTTTTTCAAATATTCTTCAAGGCTTTCCGCCGCCTTCGACCCGAAAAACACTATCCTTTCCCGGGAACCCTTACCGTAAACTATTATGAAATTAGCACCCATATTTACATCTTTCAGCTTTATTGATACAAGCTCGCTGACCCTTACTCCGGTCGCATATAAAAGCTCCATAATGGCTTTATCGCGAATCCCCAGCACGTCTTTTTTAGGAGCCGAAAGCAGCGCTTCTATTTCTGCAGGATACAAAAACAACGGCAATTTTTTTGGGAGTTTCATCCCCTGCACCATTTTAGTAGGGTCTTCGGATATAAATCCTTCGGTAGTGAGATATTTAAAAAAGCTCCTCAAGGCTGAAAGTTTTCTGGTTATGGTTTTTTTTGCAACCCCTTTTTCTCTCAAATAAGCCAAAAATCCTCTTATATCCAGATGAGTTACATTTTTCAAACTCTTTGTTTCGGACATTTTACTCTGTTCTAAATATTCGATAAACTGTCCCAAATCGTTGGCATAGGCTTTCAGGGTGTTCTCGGACTGGTTCTTAGCTGCTTTTATGTAATTAATAAAGCTGTCTATCACCTCGTATTCCATGGCTTTTCAACCTCGCAGCGAACAACTAATATACTACCACAACCTTTGATTTTATGCAAGATTAAATTCTAAATTATTTTTAAATTATATGTTAAATTTTTTTGAAATTATGACCTTACCTACATTTTTAACCCATTTGCCCGGATAAATTCCTTCAATACTTCCAGGGAACGCTCTGCCAAGAGCTGATTTCTCTCCTTTTTTGATTTTACCTTTATCTTAAGCGGAGGAAGCAAACCGAAATTAGCCTTCATCGGCTGAAAATTGCGGGGGTCGGCAGTAGCCACATAATTGCACAGCGACCCCATCACGGTTTCCAGCGGGAACGGAAGGGGACTTTGCCCTTTCATGCGGCGAACCATGTTAATTCCCGCTACTATACCGGATGCCGCCGATTCTATATACCCTTCCACACCGGTTATTTGACCTGCAAAAAAAAGTCCTGGAGCCGATTTTACCTCGAACCAAGGATGTAAGAATTTTGGACTCATTATAAAAGTATTCCTGTGTATAAAACCGTAGCGGACAAACTCGGGGTCTTTTAAGCCCGGAATTTTACTGAAAACCCTTTTTTGTTCCGGCCATTTGAGGCTTGTTTGAAAACCCACCATATTGAATAGAGTTCCTTCCTTGTTTTCTTTCCTAAGCTGAACAACAGCGAAAGGCTGCTTACCGGTTCTCGGGTCTATTATTCCCACCGGCTTTAGCGGGCCGAAAAGAAGCGTCTTCGGGCCTCTTTTCGCCATCACTTCGATTGGCATGCACCCTTCGAAGAATACAGGTTTTTCGAATTCTCTAAGGGGATGGACTTCGGCATTTATCAATTCGTTGTAAAACTCCATATATTCCTCTTCGGTCATCGGCAAATTCACATAATCTTCATCACCCTTGTTGTACCTCGAACCCCAGAAAGCAACATTCCAATCTATGGAATCCCCGGTGATGATTGGTGCGGCAGCATCGTAGAAGTAAAGGTATTCCTTTCCCAAAAATTCGCTTATGGCCTTGGAAAGTTCATCCGAAGTTAGAGGGCCGGTCGCTATGACGGCAGGAGGCTCGGGTATATTAACCACTTCTTCTCTTTTTATCTCGATAAGAGGGTGTTCTTCGATGGCAGAAGTCACGGCCGAGGAAAACTTTTCCCGGTCCACGGCAAGAGCTGCACCGGCCGGAACGCTGTTTTCCTCGGCTTTTTTTATAATCAAAGAGCCTAAAAGCCGCATTTCTTCTTTTAAAAGCCCCGCAGCATTAGTGAGCTCGTTAGACCTCAAAGAATTGCTGCATACAAGCTCGGCCAGTTTGTCGGTATGGTGGGCCGGAGTAGTTTTTCTCGGCCTCATCTCGTAAAGTTCTACCTTAAACCCCATATTTGCTATATGCCATGCCGCTTCGCAACCAGCCAGACCACCACCAATAACCTTTACCCTTTCCATCCCTCATCCCTCCTCTTTTTTATAGCCGCACTCGGGATTAGTGCATACTGCAGTCTTTTTGTTTCTCACAGTCTTTTCCACCATCAAGCCGCCGCAACGGGGGCAGGGGGTTTCGCTGGGTGGGTCCCACAATACAAAATCGCAGCCGGGATAGTTGCTGCAACCATAAAATTTCCGGCCTCTTTTTGATTTTCTAACTACGATATCTCCGCCGCACTTGGGGCATTTGACGCCAACTTGTTCTATTAACGGCTTTGTATTGCGGCATTCCGGAAAGCCGGAACACGCCATAAATTCGCCGTACTTTCCGCGCTTTATCACCATATTTCTGCCGCATATCTCGCACTTTTCTTCGGTGACTTCATCTTCAATCTTCACTTCCTCGATTTTTTCTTCGGCGACCTTAAGCTTCTCTTTGAAAGGTTCATAAAAAGATTCTACTATTCGCTGCCAGTCTTCCTCTCCCGATTCTATTTTATCCAGCTGATTTTCCATTTCTGCTGTAAAATCAAGGTCTACTATATCGCTAAAATATTCCTTCAATATTTCGGTCACTATTTGCCCTAATTCTGTCGGCTTAAATCTTCCCTTTTCTTTTTTTACGTAACCTCTTTTTTGAATGGTATCTATAATGGGCGCGTAAGTACTCGGACGACCTATACCCCTTTCTTCCAGCGCCTTTACCAGCATGGCTTCAGTATACCTGGGTGGCGGCTGGGTAAAATGCTGTTCGGGTTTGATTTGCAAAAGCATGAGCTTTTGCCCTTCTGCAAGTTCGGGCAGCAAACCTTCTTCCCTTTCCGTTTCTTCGTCGGCTCCTTCGGTATAAACGGCCATGAAACCCGAAAATTTAAGGGTTGAACCTGAAGCCTTAAAAACATAATCCCCGGCTTTTATTTCCGCCGAAACTGTATCATACACCGCCGGCGTCATCTGGCTTGCCACAAACCTTTCCCATATCAATTTGTAGAGTTTGTACTGGTCAGCAGTCAGTGAGTTCTTAATAGATTCGGGATGCCGGAAAACGGAAGTGGGTCTTATGGCTTCATGGGCATCCTGAATATTCTTTTTGTTCTTTTGGGCCGACGTACCGCTTCCTATATATTCTGTTCCATAATTTTTCAATATATACTCTTTTGCTTCTCTTTGAGCTTGTTCCGATATTCTAGTCGAATCGGTCCTTATATACGTTACAAGGCCGACAGTGCCCTCTCCCTCGATATCAAGTCCCTCGTAAAGCTGCTGAGCTACCATCATCGTCTTTTTGGCGGTAAAGCCCAGTTTCCTTGAAGCTTCTTGCTGCATGGTGCTCGTCGTAAAAGGCGGCGACGGATTACGGCGACGCTCGCCTTTTTTGACCTCTACTACCGTGAAGATTTCTTTTTGCAGATCGGCTACGATTTTTTCTACCTCTTTGCGGTCTTTCAAACTCAGTTTTTCCTCGCACTTAGAATGAAGCTTGGCCAGGAAAGCATTGCTACCTTCCTGACATGCAAGTTCTACCTCAATCGTCCAGTATTCTTCAGGGACGAATTCGGCTATCTCCTTTTCCCTGTCGCATATCATCCTCACGGCGGCCGACTGAACCCTGCCGGCACTCAATCCCCACTTGACCTTGCGCCATAAAATCGGGCTTATTTTGTAACCCACCAACCGGTCCAAAATTCGCCTGGCCTGCTGGGCATCAACGAGATTCATGTCTATTTTCCGAGGATGGCGCAGGGATTCGGAAACGGCATTTTTGGTTATTTCGTGGAATTCCACCCTGCACGGGGATTCAAGGGGAAGCTCAAGTAGATGCGCAAGGTGCCACGATATGGCTTCGCCCTCCCTATCCGGGTCCGTCGCAAGCAAGATGTTTTTCGCTTTGGCAGCCTCTTTTCTTAAGTTTTCTATTATAGGTCCTTTTCCTCGGATAGTTATATATTTTGGCACAAAGCCATTTTCAACATCTATGCCGAGCTGGCTTTTCGGCAGGTCCCTGACATGGCCCATAGAGGCCATTACCTTGTATTCCTTTCCCAAAAAACGGCTGATAGTCTTTGCTTTTGCCGGAGATTCAACTATTATGAGCGACTTTGCCATATTATCACCTCAAATTTTCATTACATATCCTCCCGGCAATAATGTTATCATATTTTTTAACTGTAGGCGTGTTATAACGGCGTTTATTTCTCCAGGAGGTTTTTTCGTCTTTTGTACGATAAATTCTATGTTCACGGGAGTATAATCTATCATGTCTAACACTTCCGATTCCTCAAAAGTAAGTTCCGGTTCTTTTATTTCTGCGGAATCATTCTTCCTTAAATTCAGTTCCTCCAATATATCGTTTGCGCATTCTACTAATTTCGCTCCCTGCTTTATAAGCTTGTGAGTGCCGCGGCTGTAAGGGCTAAATACACTCCCGGGCACCGCAAAAACGTCCCTGCCCTGCTCTAAAGCAAAATCGGCAGTAATCAACGAACCGCTTTTTTCAGCCGCTTCTACCACCAGCGTCCCCCTAGTCATACCGCTTATAATTCTATTTCTAGCAGGAAAATTGGATGGTAAGGGTTTCGAATTGGCAGGAAAGCTGGTAATGACACACCCATTTTTAATTATCTTTTTCATAAGTTCGTGGTTTTCCGGGGGATAAACAACGTCTATACCGCATCCCAGAACGGCCGTGGTGGGGCCGCCCGCTTTTAGAGCGCCTTTATGGGCAAAAGAATCGATGCCACGGGCCATCCCGCTTACGACGTTTATATTGAATTCTGCAAGTTCCCCGGCTATTTGCTCCGCTATTTTTTGCCCGTAAGATGTGGGTTTTCGCGTCCCCACTATCGCAATAGATTCCATATTTAACACAGAAGCTTCTCCCAGAACGTAAAGTACCACGGGCGGATCATAAATTTCCGCCAAAAGCCGGGGATACTCTTCGTCTTCGATGGTTATTATTTTAGCTCCGAGTTTTTGTATCCTTTCTATCTCATCGAAAGGATTAACTTTTTTTCTGAATTCCAATATTATATCGCATATTTTGGGAGTGACTTCCGGCACGCTCAGCAATCTTTCTCTCGTCGCGTTCATAAAATCCGAATAGGTGTTAAAGCAATTTAATAATCCCCTTATCCTCACTGGCCCGAGGTAGGGGATCATATTCAGAGCCACCAACAACTCAAGCTCTGCCATTGCCATCCCTCAGTATATTAGTATTCTATACCAGGTTGCGCAGATATACCTTTTTTGTAATGGTGCTTTATTTCTTTTACTTCGCTCACCATATCAGCTTTTTCCATCAATTTTTCCGTAGCATAACGACCCGTCAGTACCAGCGTGGTCCTCTCGGGTTTTAAATCTATCAAATTCAGAACCTTTTCTTCGGGTATCAGGCCGTAATCTACGGCCACGTTTATTTCATCAAGTATGACAAGGTCATACTCTCCACTGGAAATGACATCCCTGGCCAATTCAATACCTTCTCTGGCTATTTTCAAATCTTCCGGGGCGGGATTTCCCTTTTTAACGAAACAATCTCTCCCCTTTTGAACCAGCTGGAAGTTGGGTAAATACTTTGCGGCCTGCACTTCACCGTAATCGGGGCTCCCCTTCATGAACTGAATCATATATACCTTTTCCCCGTGTCCGATTGCCCTCAAAGCCAACCCAAAAGCCGCGGTAGTCTTGCCCTTGCCATTTCCGGTGTAAACCAAAACCAATCCCTTTTTGGATTTCAAGTCATATCACTCCTTTAACAAAAAATGATAACATATATTCCCTCTTTGGTCAAAGATTGTTGCGAGGAAGCAACGGTTGTCACAAAATGGTATTTTTTGCTATGTCCCGGGAAATTTTTTCCCTCATACCTTTAAATATTGGAAGTATTTATCCAGGTTCCTAAATTGCAAGGCCTCGGCCAGGTGAATTTCTTTGATGTTTTCCGACTGATCCAAATCCGCTATGGTCCTCGCCACCTTCAGAATTTTATTGTGAGCCCTTGCACTTAACTTTAACTTTTCGAAAGCCTCCTTCATTAAAAGTTTTTCAGCCTTGCCCAGCTTGCAATATTTATTTATCATAGCCGGCGTAAGCTGGGAATTATAAAAAATGTTTTCTCCCTTATATCGCTCAAGCTGAATGTTCCTTGCCAGTTCAACCCTCTTTCTTATTGTGGCCGAATCCGTAGAGTTGACTTTTTCCAAATCCGAAAACACAACGGGCAAAACACCAACCTGCATATCTATCCTATCGAGCAGGGGTCCCGAGATTTTGCTCAAATAACTATGCACTTTGTGGGGCGGGCAGGAACATTCATGGAAAGGGTCCTGAAAATAACCGCAAGGACATGGATTCATAGCCGCAACCAGCATGAAACTCGCAGGATAGGTAACCGTCGCGTTCATCCTTGATATGGTTATTTTTCCTTCTTCCAGAGGTTCGCGAAGCAGTTCCAAAATTTCCTTCGAGAATTCCGGCAATTCATCCAAAAATAAAACTCCGTGGTGCGCGAGGCTTATCTCACCGGGCCTTGGTATTCGACCGCCGCCCACCAACCCCACCGGCGTAATACCGTGATGGGGCGCCCTGAATGGCCTGGTCTTTATCAAAGAAGATTTGCCTGCCAAAAGTCCGGCGATACTGTAAATTTTTGTTAATTCTAAGGATTCTTCAAAAGTCATCGAAGGTAAAATCGTGGGAATACGCTTTGCTATCATCGTTTTTCCCGAGCCGGGAGATCCAACCATAATAAGGTTATGGTGGCCGGATGCCGCTATCTCCAATGCCCTTTTTAAAACCTCCTGACCCTTTACCTCCGAAAAATCCCCTTCGAAATCTGCCGCTTTTGCAGCATCAATATCAGGTGTAATTTTACCGGGTTTATATTTTCCGTTAAAAAATTCAACAGCTTCTTTTAAGTTCTTCACACCTATTACATCTATGCCTTTGATGACAGCAGCCTCCTCAGCATTCTCCAATGGTACAACTATGCCTTTTAAGCCTTTCTGTTTTACCTCTATCGCCATAGGTAAAATTCCATTTACCGGCCTTACCTTTCCGTCTAGGGACAATTCCCCAACTATCGAATACCCCTGAAGCGCATTTACCGGGACCCGTTCGGTAGCTGCAAGAATGCCTAAGGCAATCGGAAGGTCAAAGTGGGGACCTTCCTTTTTTATATCAGCCGGCGCAAGATTCAACGTGATTCTTTTTATGGGAAAATCAAAATCCTGATTTTTTATAGCCGCTCTCACACGCTCCCGGGACTCCCTTACGGCCGTATCCGGAAGACCCACAATCTCGAAAGCAGGAAGGCCATTCGATATATATACCTCCACGTCAACGATTAAGCTTTCAATTCCGTATATGGCGCAGCTTTTTAATGAAGCTAGCATTTTGTCCTCCTTTTTTTCTTTTCCATAAAGTGATTATTATCTTGCTCTTATTAACACAACAAGCAAACTATTTTCTAAAATTCTCCACAATTGTGGATTTTCCTTCTTGGAAAAATAAAAAAAGAGAACTATATCACTTTTATCAATACCAACAAAAATGGCATCACAATTATGCTAAAAATTGTGGTGTAGGTATTCATGCTCGTCGCAAACTCGTAGTCGGCCCCGTAAACTCTCGTCATTATGGATGAATTTACCATAACGGGCATCGCCGACATTATTATGAAAACGTTTCTCATAAGTTGCGGAACCTTTATAAATGAATTTAGTAGGTTAACAAGAAAATAGATTACGTCCAAAAATGATTTTGAACATTGACAAATAGAATATGCTCAATCATTAAACCAGAAAAAAGGCAGTAATAATCTAACCAATGCTATAAGGCATCAGCTGGAAAATTTTATAAATTAAATCAAAACCTGAATCCGTGATAAGGATTGCAATATAATCCATAAATACGGGACATTTCCATAGAAAGCTCTTCTTAAAAACTAAAATTTTCCATTGTGCTGT
>JASUSP010000062.1 GCA_030446005.1 Tepidanaerobacteraceae bacterium
TAAACCGAGCATGAGGCCGGCTATCGGAATAGGTACATTCTTAATTATCCTGTCCATTGTCCTCACCGGCGTTAAATTTAATTAAAGGCCTCATTAATTTTAGGGGCAATTTCGGGATCTTCGAGCAGCTTTTCAGCTATCCATGCCGCAACCTCACCCGTTATTTTTACGCAATGCGCCTTCCTTTCGGGGCTGGAAAATTCGTAGATTTTGACCAGTACGCGACAGCAGGTGCTTTTATATAAATTTTTGATATGATCGTGTAGGGCTGCGGACATTTGAAACATTTTCTCATTCATGGTTTCGCCGTGTTTTCTGCCGTAAGCCATCCCTAGAGCCATAGCACCACCGCTGACAGCACCACAAAGGCATCCCGATTTTCCAAGTCCTATCGGAAATCCCGATGCCATTTTTACCACTTCTTCAGGAAAGGGCCACCCGAGCAGCTCATTTATTGTGTGAACCACCGCTTCCGAACAAAAAAATTCTCCTCGGGCAAAATATCCTTCAGCTTTCTTGCGTACCGATTCAACTATAAGATTTTTGTCCATGATTGTTCCCCCTATCACAAAAGGTGTTTCCAGTTGATGATTATACTAAAATAACAGCCGCAAGGGAAATTAATCATTTCTATCCAGTATTGAAAAGCTATTGCCGCAATCAATAAAAAAGTTCCGGGAATTTTCCCGGAACATGTCATTTACCCTCCACCGACGCATATATGAAATCCGGATCTGAACCGCTGGCAAAAGTTCTCACAAGGCCCTGAACGTAGTCTTTTTTCACCCATAACCTCTCCCTAAAGTAAAGAGGGACAACCGCGCCTTTTTCTAGGAGGTATTTTTCCGCTTCGAACATTATCTCGTTCCTCTTTGCGAAATCCGAAGTGTTTTTAGCGGCGTTGCAGAGTTCGTTGTATTTTTCGTCGGTCCACCCGCTATTTATCATGCCTTCGCTTATCGTCCAGTAATCAAGGTAAGTCATGGGGTCGTCATAGTCCGGTCCCCACCGGGTTATCATCACTTCATAATCACCGCTCCTCATCCTCTGGAGCCTTTCTTTGAAGGTAACTATTTTTATGTCCACTTTTATGCCCAAGTTTCTAACGAGCATATCCTGTATGGCTTCCACTCCATCCTTCGTACCGGAACTGTCGTCCACCATAAGTTCGATGCTTATCTTAGAGGGGTCGGAAATTCCGACTTCTTTCATGGCTTTGTCCAAAAACTCTTTAGCTTTCGCAACGTCTGCATTTTTCGGGTAAAATTCGTACGGGAACTCTTCTGCAAATTTTTTCTCAAGGCCGGAAATCGTCGGCGGGATGTATCTCGTCGCCGGCTTGGAAATACCTTTAAAAGCCATATTTATATAACTTTCTCTGTCTATAGCATAGCCAACAGCTTTTCTGAAGTTTTCGTTGGCAAGATACGGTTTGTCTTCTTTTTTCATATTGAATCTAATGAAATATTCGAAGCTATCCATATAGGTAAGGCCTTTGCCTTCTTTCTGCACCTGTTCTACAAGCGGAGTTGGCACATCTACGAAGTCAAGTTCCCCGTTTTCGAACATCTGATAAGCGGTATTTACATCGTTGATGATAAGAATTCGCACTTTATCTAGTTTTATTTTGTCCTTACCCCAGTAGTTCGGGTTTTTCTCGAGTACGATTTCCTCTTCGTGTTTCCATTCTTTTATAATGAAAGGTCCGTTGTACACCATCTTATCCGCATCAGCCGCATATGCTTGGCCGTATTTTTCCACCAATTCCTTTTTCGATGGTTTAAAGGATATAAATCCTAGAAGGCTTTCAAAATACTTCGTCGGAGATTTTAACGTTATCTGCAGCGTCTTTTCATCAAGAGCCTTTACTCCCACTAAATTCGGGTCGGTTATTTTTCCCGTGTTGTATTCTTCGCCGTTCAATATGTAGTACCCCTGGTTTGCATATGCTGAAGCTACTTTAGGATCTAACAGCCTTTTTATCGAATATTCAAAGTCGTAAGCCGTTACCTTTGAACCGTCGTCCCACTTAGCATCTAAAAGTTTTGGACCTATTTTATTGAGGCTATTCTGGTATATATTCTGGTATATATCGATAAAATATACATAAAATTTATCAGCGCAAAGTTTTTAACCGAAATTCCAAAGGTAAGCTCTTTATCAGGATTGCTGACGAATTTTTTCACATTCCTAAAAACTGGATAGACCGTGAAAAAAACTAAAATAGAATTTAAAGGAATAATTTTTAACACAATTGCAATTAAAAGGTCGAGATAAATGGCGTAATATATAAATTCAAAAAGCTTAAGAGCTTTATTTTTACCGATATAAACAGGAAGAGTGTACCTTTTGTTTTTTTCATCGTTTTCCATATCGCAGATGTTGTTGGCGAGCATTATGTTTGCAATGCCGCCGACCGCCGGAATTGAAAATAGAAAAATATAAATAACCTCCACCAGCTTCAGATTAATACTGAGCACGGCGTTGTTCAATAAGATTTGCACCAAATTTTGATCCGGTGCGTTAACATGAACTGCAAGAAATACTATTACGAACCCCATAAAAAAACCCGAAAAAATTTCTCCGAGCGGCATTCTTGAAATAGGAATCGGACCGTAAGTATAAAGTATTCCAACGGCAAATGAAATTACACCAATAATTAAAACCACTAAATCCGTATTTAAAAACAACAATAGGCCAAAAAGCACCGCTAACAACAGTAAAAAAGAAATAATCGCTTTAGCGGTATTTTCATTATGTTCCAGACAATCATCGCTTAAATTGCGGGTTTTCTTACAGTCAATATAGTTATTTATCGCCGTTGTGGCCATATCGATGGACAAAAGCGACATCAACATTAAGGAAAAGTTTTTCCAACTAAAACTTTGATAGCGATAAATGCTAAATACTGCCCCCAACAACAGCGGAATTAAACTGGCTACTTTGGTACGTATTTCAACAAATTCAAAAAAACTTTTTATGGTCATCTTCGCCCTCCCAGCCTTGAACTTTCAATGTAAAAAAGCTCCGCGCTATATCACATCGCACAGAGCCATCTTTTTTGGTTTATTTCTTATCTTCAGGAAAAGCCGCAGAATACGAAGCCAAAATGGAATTCCCGGAGGCAAAATAAGCTATCCGGATCGCCTCTCTTATCTCTTCATCCGTCACTCCCATGCTCCTCAACTGCTTTGCTATGTTCGCTACCCCCTGGGTTGCTCCATGGGCGGCATCCACAGCCAGCGCAATCAAGAGCTTAGTTTTCTGATCCAGAGTCCCTGTCCCCATGGCTGAAGAATATACACCCTCAATAGCCTTCCCAAAATCAGGGTCGTTTTTCCCTACCGGCGCCAGAAAAGGCGGTAACGGCATGTAAATCCCTCCGATAGAATAGTTCATTCTTAATGTTTTTTATTATATCACAATTTCTTTTACCTTCAAGGTATTACCCATTTTTTTATTTGATTTGAATAATATATTGCGATATTGCTATACGGTTTATGTTGATGATTTTAGCGAGAGAATGAATTTTTAACTTTTGATTGAGCGGGATACCTGCTTCTTTCTAATCAACGCCACACACTCCACGTGATGGGTAAAGGGGAACATGTCTACAGGCTGTACCAATTCGGTTTCGTAATCCCTGTCTTCCAGGAAACGCAGGTCCCTTGCAAGTGTGGCCGGATTGCACGAGACGTACACCATCCGGGAAGGATTCATCTTAACAGCAGCCTCGAGCAGACCTTCTTCACAGCCCCGCCTCGGAGGGTCCACAACTATAACGTCGGCTCTGACTCCCTGCTTCAGTAGCCGGGGCATGATTTCTTCCGCCGCTCCTTCTATAAATTCGACATTTTCGATTCCGTTCAACCGGGCATTTTTTCGGGCATCTTTTACTGCATCCGGAACCAATTCTATGCCGTAAACCCTCTTTGCCTTTCTTGCTAAGAAAAGAGTTATCGTACCTATGCCGCAGTAGGCATCGATAACCGTCTCTTCGCCAGTAAGAGCCGCGTATTCCAAAGCTTTATTGTAAAGCACCTCCACCTGCACCGGATTTACCTGGAAAAATGAGTTGGGTGAAAGGGTAAATTTAATTTCTTCGATGAAATCTATTATGTAGGGTTTTCCGTATACCAGTATGTTTTCTTCGCCCATAATCACATTTGTCTTTTTCATGTTTATGTTCAAATAAACGCTTTTAAGTCCCTGTACCTTTGTCTTTAGAGCGCCGATAAGCTCTTTTAAATGAGGAATTTTTCTACCATTAATTACCAGCACCAACATCGCTTCGCCGGTCTTTGCCCCAACCCTGGTCACTACGTGCCTTAAAAGGCCTTCGTGATTTATTTCATCGTAAATTGGTATTTGATATTTTTTTACCCATTCTGCGACTAATTCGGCCACTTGCCAGCTCAGATCGTGCTGTATCAGACAGCTTCTTATCGGCACAAGTTCATGGCTTCTTTTTTTGTAAAATCCGAGTACAGCCCGCCCCTCCTTTTTTCCCACCGGATACTGGGCTTTGTTTCTGTACTTAAAGGGACTATCCATTCCTATAGTTTCTAGCACTGTAGTACGTATATGGCCTATCCTCTCCAAATTGTCCTTGACTTTTTGAGTCTTGAACTCAATCTGCCCTTTGTACGAAAGGTGCTGCAGCGAGCACCCGCCGCATTTTTCGGCATAAGGACAAGGCGGTTCAACCCTTTCGGGCGATGGTACAATAATGTTTTCAACCCGGGCAATGGCGTAATTTTTAGACACCTTCTCTATCCTTGCAAGGACCTTCTCGCCATTTAAAGCTCCTTCGACAAAGACTGCAAAACCATCAACTCTTCCGACTCCCTGTCCTTCGTGAGCCATTCCCGTTATTCCGATTTCAACTTTTTGTCCTATTTGAAGCATAACTTCACCGCCAAAGCTCAGTTTTCTCATTTCGACGAGGGACCTTTGATTTTTAAACCTCTAAAATCGTTCTGCCTTAACGCTTCATAAAGCACTATGGCGACGGAATTTGAAAGGTTAAGAGACCTGGCTTCTTCCAGGATGGGTATTCTGACGCATCTTTCCCAGTTGGCTTTTAAGAGTTCCAAAGGAAGGCCCGCCGTTTCCTTTCCGAAAACAAGATAGGTGCCCGGCTCGTATTGCACATCCGCATAACATTTTTCGGCTTTCGTCGTGAGAAAGTAAGCCGAAATACCGGGGTTTTTCTCCTCGAACTTTCTGTAATTCTCGTAATATCTTACATCCACCAGATGCCAGTAATCAAGCCCCGCTCTTTTGAGGTATTTGTCTTCCAGAGAAAATCCAAGCGGACCTACAAGATGAAGCACCGCCCCGGTTGCAGCACAGGTGCGGGCAATATTTCCGGTATTTTGAGGTATTTCCGGTTCTACAAGCACCACATGAAACATTTAAACCGCCTCTTTTTTATATTTTGTAAAAAAACCTCTTCCTTTTCTCAAAGCAGCACAGATTTTTAAAACCGAAAGACTTTACGTATTCCAAAGCTTTATCAAAGTCCCTTCCCACATCTTCCGGCCGGTGGGCGTCGGAGTTTATGATTACCGGAATTTCGTAGTTTTTGAGTTGAATCACGATGTCCGGCGACGGATATATCTCTCCCACCGGCTTCCTTAAACCGGCGGTGCTGACTTCCGCACAAACTCCAGCCTTTTGCATGGTTCGGGCAACTTTTTGATACATCGGAGAAAGGTCCTCTTCGGTTTTGTGGCCGAAGACTTTTATGACGTCTATGTGGGCAATTATATCAAAAATACTCGAAGATACCGCGTTTGTCAGCACCTCGAAGTACTCGATATAGGTTTCATAAATATCCCTTCTTTCCCATTCATCCATAAAATCTGGATTGTCAAAGCCAAAATCGCCCAACCAGTGGACCGCCCCAATCACGTAGTCAAAGGGGTAAAACGAAACAAAATGCCTTATTTCATCTTCCCATTCCGGGATATAATCCACTTCTATGCCGAGCTTTACCGGAAAACCCTGCTTTTTTGCATCTTCCACGAGACTAATATACTCCTCGATATTCTCGGTGGCCCTTTCCTCGTGCCACTTTCCCCTCGGCCCCCGGCTCCACCAAAGGTGCTTTGCCTGGTAAAATCTGTAGCAGTGTTCCGAAAAGCCGATTTCTTTTAATGACCTCTTTTTGCCTTCTTCCAAAAATCTTTTTACCCATTCAATTGTGTAAGGTCCTTGTTCCAGGTGAACGTGGTAATCTCCAAGTACCGTCATTTCCCTTCCCTTTGCCCCTTCCGGTAGTTTTTTGTGATATTTTTATTATAGCATACTTTGCATCCTAAAGAGATAAGCCCGTGGCGAAAGTTACTTTTCCCAAAATATAAAAAAGACTGCCGACTTGTTTGTCGACAGTCTGCAGCCATTTTTCTTTACTTATCTCCTTGCTTGAGCTGCTTTGGGAAAACCGAAAGCTATTGCTGCCAGGGCGAATATTCCAAGGAAGTAAGGATAATAAAGATAAGGTATAATCTCTACCGGCGACAGTTTCGCTATGCTGCCGGCCAGGAGAAGCTGGGCTCCGTAAGGGATGATGCCCTGCCATACGCACGAAAATATGTCGAGCAAGCTCGCACTCCTCCTCGGGTCGACGCCGTTTTCTTCGGCCAATTTCTTTGCCATCGGACCCGTGATTACGATTGCAACGGTGTTGTTTGCCGTACAAATGTCCGCAACCGATACAAGGGCACTTATGCCCAGTTCCGCTCCTTTGCGGCTCTTGATTTTTCGGCTAATCACGTTTAAGAGGTAATCAATGCCTCCTGCTTCGGCAATCATCGCCGCAAGGCCGCCTATCAAGAGCGAGAGGATGAATATCTCCTGCATGGACCCGAAGCCCTCGTACACTTTTTTGGTAAAATCAAGCAAAGTAAAGCTTCCATCGGCAAGGCCTATTGCACCAGCCATAACAATTCCTATCAAAATCACGAGAAACACGTCAAGTCCCATCAATGCCAGCACAAGCACGAAAATATACGGCAGTATTTGTACAAAATTGTACTCCAATCCTTGAGGTATATTTCCCGTCGTACCAGAAAGCCCAAGTATTGCTATCGAGAGCAGCGCCGCGGGCAATGCTATTTTGAAATTCATTATGAATTTGTCCTTCATTTCGCAACCCTGGGTACGGGTGGCGGCTATGGTGGTATCCGAAATCATTGAAAGGTTGTCGCCAAACATGGCGCCGCCCACCACGGTTCCTACAGCGATAGGCAGGGGTATCTGAGCTTTTACAGCCATGTCGACCGCAATCGGAGCTATAGCTGCTATCGTCCCCATGGACGTCCCCATAGCCGTGGAAACAAAGGCAGCTATCAAAAATAATCCGGGCAGTATCATATCAGGCGGAATCACCGACAGACCGAAGTTGACAGTGGAATCGACTCCTCCCATCGCTTTAGCTACCGCGGAAAAAGCCCCCGCAAGCAGGTAAATCATACACATTATTACGATGTTTGAATCTCCTACACCTTTAATAAAGCTTTCCATCTTTTTATCCAAAGAACCCTTTAAGATGGCAAATGCAACGATAATACCTACCATAGCCGCTACCGGAGAAGGAAGCTGGTAAAAGGCAAATTCGACGCCCTTGCTATTGAAATAAAGGCCACTTCCCAAAAAAATTGCAAGGAATACCAAAAGAGGCAAAAGCGCTATCGGGTTTTCCCTTTTCTTCATCTACATCTCCTTTCTAGATTTAGAAAAATTAAGCTTGCAAGCTTTCCTGAACCCGCCTTAAAGCCTGGTCCAAATCCGCTATTATATCCTCAACATCTTCAATTCCGACGGAAAGCCTCACAAGGCCATCTGTAATACCAGCTTTCAACCTTTCCTCTCTCGGCACGGGAGAATGCGTCATTGAAGCCGGATGCTGAATCAAGGAATCCACGCATCCCAAACTCACCGCAAGGGTTATCAATTTAACGCTGTTCATTAAGAGCTTGCCTGCCTCTATTCCGCCTTTGAGTTCAAAACTTATCATGCCGCCGAAGCCATCCATCTGCCTTTTTGCCAGTTCGTGTTGCGGGTGAGAAGGAAGCCCAGGATAGTAGACCTTTTCTATAATTGGATGGTTCTCCAAATATTCCGCCACCTTCTGAGCATTCTGGCAGTGACGGTCCATCCTAAGGCCTAGAGTTTTTATCCCTCTCAAAAGGAGCCATGCATCAAAGGGGCTGATTACTCCGCCTATATCCTTAAGATACGGTATCTTCATTTCGGTTATCAAATCCTTCGGTCCGACGATTATACCCGCAATTACATCGCCGTGGCCGCCTATATACTTGGTGGCGCTGTGGACCACAACGTCAACTCCGTGCTCGATGGGCCTTTGCAGGTACGGCGTCATAAAGGTGTTGTCGACGACCACCCTCGCACCCGCCCTGTGGGCTATTTCTGCCGTATTTTTAAGGTCCACCAGCTTCAACGTGGGGTTTGCTGGAGTTTCCACATATACCACTTTGGTGTTTGGCTTGATGGCTTTTTCGAGATTCGAAAGGTCAGAAAGGTCAGTAAACGTAACTTCTATCCCGTATTTGGGAGCTATATGGCTCAAAAAGCTGTGGGTGCATCCGTACAGGGTATCGTTGGCTATGACGTGGTCCCCATGTTTTAGCAGGGTAAAAAGCACCGTAGAAATAGCCGCCATACCGGAAGCGGTGGCTATAGCCGCCTCACCGCCTTCCAATACCGCCATCTTTTCTTCCAGTTCCGTAACGGTGGGATTGCCAAGCCTGGTGTAAATATAACCTTCTTCTTCACCGGCGAAGCGCCTTGCCCCCTGGTCGACGTTTTCGAAAACAAAGGTCGATGTCTGGTAAATCGGCGTAACGTGGGCCCCGGTCACCGGGTCATGCTTTTGTCCTGCATGAATGGCCTTTGTATTAAAACCCATTAAACTCCCCCCTGAAAAATTTTCTGCACTAATTTCTCCGCAAAAACCGTGCCATCGTTACCGGGGCCGTTTTTTAAGCTGTTCCGGTAAAATATTTTACCATTTTGCTGCCTTTGTAGGTTAATAATATTACCTTTGGTTATTTATTTTACCACTTCCTAGGACCAGCGGGTCTCCTTCTTTATCCCGTAACTTCTCATCTTGTTCAAGACGGTAGCATGGGTCACCCCGAGGAGTCTTGCGGCTTCCCTTATGCTTTTTGACTTCGAGAGAGCTTCGAGAATGGCTCTTTTTTCGGCTTCCTCCACCACTTCTTTTAGATTTTTGCAGGGTATTTTGCCACATGGCTGTTTGATGTAAAGCGACTCGTTAAATTCTTCTTCCTTCAATACCAGGTGTTCAACTCCGATGACTTCTTCATCGCACAGGTTTATGGCCCTCTCTATCACATTCGAAAGCTCCCTTACGTTTCCAGGCCAGTCGTACTCCATCAACTTTTTCATCGCTTCTGAGGTTATATCCGAAATCCTTTTTCCCACTTTCTGGCTCAGCTTTTTTATTAAATGCCTTGCCAGAAGCGGAATATCTTCTTTCCGCTCTCTGAGAGGCGGTATGAAGATGGGAATGACGTTTAGCCTGTAGTAAAGGTCTTCCCTGAACTGGCCCTCTTTCATGAGTTTTTCTAAGTTTCTGTTGGTCGCGGCAATTATCCGAACATCCACCGGGATTTCTTCGTTCCCGCCTACCAGCCTAATTTTACCCTCCTGGAGCACCCTAAGAAGTTTGACCTGCAGGTAGGTAGAAAGTTCCCCTATCTCGTCTAGAAACAGTGTACCTTTGTCGGCATATTTAAAAAGCCCCTGCTTGCCGCCTTTTTTCGCCCCCGTAAAAGCGCCTTCTTCGTAACCGAAAAGTTCGCTCTCCAGGAGAGTATCCGGAATTGCAGCACAGTTTACGGCGACGAAGGGTTTATTCTTCCTCGGGCTTGCCATGTGTATGGAACGAGCGAAAAGTTCCTTGCCAGTCCCGCTTTCGCCTCGTATTAACACTGTGGAATTCCCTTTCGCGGCAATCTTGGCTATCTCTTTTACTCTTCTCATCTTCTCGCTTTCTCCGAGGATTTCTTCGAAGGTTATCATCGCCGGCTGGGCAAAAGAATAGACAAGTTCCATGACGTTTTCTATGTCCTGCAGCGATGCAACGACACCCACGGGATTTCCGTCCTGGTCCAGGATGGGACGTCCCGAGGTTATATAGTGACTTTTGGTCTTTTGGTTGTTCAAAACGATTTCCACGTTGTCGTAACTTTCTCCCGTCTTCAAAGTCCTTAGCATTGGTATATCCGGGGCAAGTATTTCCGCTACCGGCTTTCCTATGGCTTCTTTTGCCTTGATTTTTAGTATTTTCTCTGCTGCCGGATTGAATGCAGTAATTATGCCGTTCTTGTCTATGGCTATTATGCCTTCAACGGTGGCGTCCAAAACGGCCTTTATTTCTTTTTCCTTTTTCTCCTGGGGCATCATTTTTATCCTTTCAACTTCCAACACATCTTTTTCGCGAAGCAGCTGCTCCTTCAAAAAATCGAAAGAAAGGCCTTCGGCCTTTTCTATTTTCAAAAAGGCTAATCCGGGTGCCACTTCCATGGCCTTCAGGTTTATACCATGCCTGTAGAGTATTTTTAAAATGTCGAGGGCCATACCAACCCTGTCTTTGGTCTTCACCGCAAAACAAATTGTTTCGCGCATCCTATCACCCCTCGTATAATATGTCTTAGAAATTATCAAGAAGTTTTTATAGCTTCTTGATAATAAGGTGTGCCTTTGCGAAAATTAATTTGGGTTGGTCTGG
>JASUSP010000063.1 GCA_030446005.1 Tepidanaerobacteraceae bacterium
CATTACAGCACAATGGAAAATTTTAGTTTTTAAGAAGAGCTTTCTATGGAAATGTCCCGTACTTATGGATTATATTGCAATCCTTATCACGGATTCAGGGAGTCTATATATACGTGATAACAAATGCCCTTAAAGCTGTAATCCTTGAAAACATTGACACTAATGTGCTTAAAGGCGACACAACTGCAAGAGTTCTATACGGCGAATTAGGAAAAAGAAAGTGACGAAAAAGGAATTCTAAAAATAACCTGGGGCTATAACCTGGTAGGTAAGGTAAAAAGCTTTGAGCGAACAGGAAGCAGGATTCTAGAGCTATTTGAATACGTAAAAGATACTGAATGAAAGTAAGTGAAAACGACAAAATCAAGCGTTATTTGCCTAAAAAGTATATAAATGAGCTAAAGAGAGTGGTAAGTTTCCTTAGGATTGACTTTGTTATTTTCACAAACCCACCTTAGGTTATATTAGTTTTATAGGAAGGGGTGTGAAATCTGAGTCATCAGGAGGGAGTACAATAATGGATTGTTTAGAGTTTAATAAACAAAAGATTTTAGATGAAATCTATAAGAGAGGATATTATTACGAGGGGAAATATAGAGGATGTTCTCAAGCGATTATTGCTGCCATTAAGGATTTTTTTGAAATAGATGATCTTGTATTTAAATGCGCTAGTGGTTTTTCAGGAGGTATCGCCGATGAAGCTAAAGGTACCTGCGGAGCTTTTAGTGGTAGCATATTAGTGATCTCGTATTTTTTTGGACGTAGCTTCGAAGAATACTGTATAAACGGTTCGAAATTCAAATATCGAAGGTTAATTAAACAAATAAGAGAAGTTTTTGAAAAAGAATTTGGCGGGGAAACATGCCCATTAATTCAGACAAAAGTTTTTGGGAACTACTATAATTTTAGTAAGCCTAACGAAAAAGAAAAATTTGAGGAAGCGGGAGCACATAAAGACAAGTGCACGCACGTTGTGGGGCTTGCAGCTATGTGGCTTGCTGATATTTTGATAAGAGAGGGCATTTTGCCTAGAAATATCTGAAATTAGTTGGCGAATGCCACTTTTATTTTTAATAAATATTTAAATGCTGTAATTTCATTCACATCTATTTTTGATCGGGCAAATTTTAGACTAAAAAGAGGTGATATTCTGTGGAATTGACTGCGGAAAAGAAACTGTGGATGTACAAAAAGATGTATGAGATAAGGTGCTTCGAGCTGGAAGTGGATAAGCTCTTCAAGGCCAACATGATATGGGGCACCTGCCACCTCTCGGTGGGTGAGGAGGCCACTGCCGTTGGAGCGATTGCGGCCCTGGAAGAGGGCGATATGATTACCAGCACCCACAGGGGGCACGGCCACTGCATAGCGAAGGGCGGGAAGCTTCCCCAGATGTTCGCAGAGCTTCTGGGCAAGGAAACCGGCTACTGCAGGGGAAGGGGAGGCTCCATGCACATCGCCGACATCGAGACGGGCAACCTCGGGGCCAACGGCATAGTAGGCGGCGGAATACCCATTGCGACCGGCGCTGCCCTGGCGTCCAAGATGAAAAAGGACGGCAAAGTCACTTTATGCTTTTTCGGCGACGGGGCGAACAACCAGGGAGTCTTCCACGAATCCTTGAACATTGCGTCTTTGTGGAAACTGCCGGTGGTCTACGTCTGCGAGAATAACCAGTATGGCATGTCCGTGGCTTTCAAAAAGTCCACCGCGGCGGAAAACGTCGCCGACAGAGCAGCGGCCTACAACATGCCCGGCGAAATCGTCGACGGAAATGACGTGGAGGCGGTTTACTTTGCGGTAAAAAAAGCAGTGGACAGGGCAAGAAAAGGCGAAGGTCCGACGCTTGTCGAAGCCAAGACCTACCGCTGGCTCGGGCATTCAAAAAGCGACGCCAACCTTTACAGGACAAAGGAAGAGATAGAAGAATGGAAGAAGAAGTGCCCCATAAAGCGGTACAGGGCAAAACTTATAAAAGAAGGAGTCGCCACCGAAGAAGAGCTGGACAAAATCGAAAAAGAAGTCGAAAGAAAGATTCAGGAAGCTATAGAGTATGCCAAAAATAGCCCGGAACCTTCCGTAGAAGATATAGCCGATGGCGTATATGCATAGAGATTTTCTTCAAAAAAAGGAGGAATGACCATGGCTGAAAAGCTATATATAGAAGCACTGCGGGAAGGCTTGAGGGAAGAGCTATTGAGAGACGAGAAAGTCTTCCTGCTTGGCGAAGACATCGGCATATACGGAGGGGCTTTTGGAGTTACGAAGGGTTTAGTCCAAGAGTTCGGAGAGGAAAGGATAATAGATACCCCTATTTCCGAGCAGGCGATTACAGGGATAGCGGTGGGAGCCGCCATTGCAGGCATGAGGCCCGTAGTCGAGATAATGTTTTTCGACTTTCTAACCCTTGCCATGGACCAGCTCGTAAACCAGGGGGCTAAAATAAGGTACATGTTCGGCGGTAAAGCGAAGGTGCCGATGGTAGTCCGCGCACCGATGGGCTGCGGCACCGGTGCGGCGGCCCAGCACTCCCAGAGCTTTCCCGGTATATTTGCCCATTTCCCCGGCCTGAAAGTTGTGATGCCCTCCACTCCGTATGACGTAAAGGGGCTCATAAAGGCGGCGATAAGGGATGACAATCCGGTATTATTTGCCGAGCACAAACTGCTCTACAGGGTAAAGGGAGAAGTGCCCGATGAAGAATACGTGCTGCCGTTAGGTAAGGCTGATATAAAAAGAAAGGGGAAGGATGTCACTATTGTAGCCGGTTCAATAATGGTGATAAGAGCTCTGGAGGCCGCCAAGGAGCTGGAAAAGGAAGGAATAGACGTGGAGGTCATAGATCCCAGGACGTTGAAACCTCTGGACATGAAGACTATCATCGATTCCGTCAAAAAGACCGGGAGGGTCCTAATAGTGGAGGACGACCCGGTGAGCTTCGGATGGGGAGCGGAAATAGCCGCGGGAATAGTAGGAAGCGAGGCGTTCGACTATCTTGATGCTCCGGTGAAGAGGTTAGGGGGCCTTGATATCCCCATACCTTATAATCCCAATCTTGAAAGGCATGCGGTACCTCAGGTGGAAGATATCGTGAAAGCCGTCAAAGACTTATTGCGATAAGTTGCGGGCAAAAAATTTAGGGGAGTGATAGGATGGCCCAAATAGTTCGGATGCCGAAACTAGGACTTACGATGACTGAAGGCACCATATTAAGGTGGCTGAAGAAAGAGGGTGAAGAGGTCAAGCAAGGGGAACCCCTTCTGGAAATAGAGACCGACAAGGTGAACCTGGAGGAGGAAGCCCCTGTAACTGGAATATTGAGGAAAATCTTAGTGCCGGAAGGATCGGTGGTAGAAGTAGGAAAAGAAATTGCCATAATAGCAGAACCCGATGAACCCCTACCCGAACTAGAAAAATCAAGCAGGCCGAATGCCCTGCTAAACGAAAGATCAACTGTATCTGAGATGGAAAACCAGCAGGTGCTGGATGGAACCGATGCCAGAGATGAAGAAATGGCCGGGAAAATAAAGGCATCTCCTGCGGCCAAAAGAGTAGCCCGGGAGCACGGAGTGGACCTGAGGATGGTGACCCCCACGGGGCCCGACGGCCGCATCGTCGAAAAAGATGTACTCGCATTTGTGGAGTCAAGAAAGGTTAGAGCAACGCCCGTTGCAAAAAAGATCGCCCAGGAAAAGGGCATAGACCTTTCCATTATAGAAAAGCCTGAAGGGGAAAGGATTACGAAGCAAGATGTCATGGAAGCTGTTGAAGCAGCCTCCAGCGCAAAGCAGGAATACAGCGTAATCCCGTGGACCGGAATGAGGAAAGCGATTTCCGAGAAGATGACGAAGTCAAAGAAAGAAATTCCGCACTTTTACCTCACGCTGGAAGTGGATATGAGTAAAGTTCTGGAACTTAAGGAAAAGCTCGCCCCGAAAGTGCAGGAAATGAGCGGGACGAAGCTTTCCATAAACGATATTTTGATAAAAGCTTGCGCCGTGGCATTGGCCGAGTTCCCGGCTGTGAACAGCAGCGCCGGCGAGGAAGGGATACTTGTAAAGAACCGCATTAATATTGGGCTGGCCGTGGCTTTAGAAAACGGACTGGTGGTCCCCGTGGTGAGGGATGCCGACAAAAAAGGCCTTGCTAGAATATCGAAGGAGACGGCGGAGCTCATAACAAAGGCAAGGGAAGGAAAACTGCTTCCTGACGACTACCAGGGGGGAACCTTTACCATCTCGAATCTCGGGATGTACGACATAGAGGAATTTTCCGCCATAATAAACGCTCCCGAAAGCGCCATACTGGCGGTGGGCAAGATTATGAAAAAACCCGTGGTGACCGAAGACGACAAAATAGCGGTAAGGCCCATGATGAAGATGACACTTTCTTGCGACCACAGGGTAATAGACGGAGCCCTGGGGGCCAGGTTCCTGCGGAGGATAAAGCAGCTTTTGGAAGACCCCATCGAAATGCTGCTTTGATAAAGGTAAAGGAGAGGGTGACTTTGCATTACGATTTGGTGGTTATAGGCGGGGGCCCCGGCGGTTACGTGGCTGCCATATATGCGGCGAAAAAGAAAGCTAAGGTGGGACTCGTAGAAAAAGGTGACCTTGGCGGGACGTGCCTCAACCGCGGGTGCATTCCTACAAAAACTTTGAGCCACGGTGCCTTTCTCTATCAAAGCTTGAAAAATCCAGGAGATTTTGGCATCGCGGTCGAAAACGTGAGGGTCGACTGGCATGCCCTGCAAAAGAAAAAGGCCGCGGTAATCGCGACGCTAAGAAAAGGCGTGGAAAACCTTCTGAAGGCAAACGGCGTTTCGGTCTTCAGAGGCAGGGCGGAACTGGAAGGTGAAAGAAGTGTAAGGGTTGTATACCGCGAGGGGGAACAGGTCTTAACGGCAAAAAACATAATCCTTGCTACCGGCTCAAAACCGGCGGTGATTCCCTTTCCGGGCAATGACCTTCCCGGAGTTATCACCAGCGAAGAAGCCCTTTCTTTAGACGATATACCGGGTTCGATGCTCATCCTCGGCGGGGGAGTCATCGGGGTGGAGATGGCGAGCATTTACGGCTCTCTCGGCACCGACGTGACTATAGTCGAGGTATTTCCGCGGATATTGCCGCGGGCGGACGAGGAAATATCTGTAGAACTTAAGAAAAACCTAGAAAGAAGGGGAATCAAGATTTTCACGGAATCAAGCTTTGAATCGGTGGAAAGGGAAAGCGGCCGGCTGAAGGTGAGCGTAAAGACGCCTGGTGGGATTCGTTCGATTTCGGTAGATAAGGTGCTGGTGGCGGTAGGAAGAAGGCCGGTGACGGATGCTTTCGAGAACCTGGGTATCAGACTTGAAAAGGGCTGGGTCGCCGCCGACGAACGCATGAGGACGAATCTTGAAAACGTATATGCTGTCGGGGATATAACGGGGAAATTCCAGTTGGCCCACGTGGCGTCGCACCAGGGGATTGTGGCTGCCGCCAACGCGATTGGAGAAGACAGGGTGATGGACTACAAGGCCGTGCCGGGCTGTATCTTTACGGACCCGGAAGTAGCATATGTGGGCCTTACAGAAAAAGAGGCTAGGGAGATCCACGGGGACGGCGTGAAGGTGGGAAGATTTCCCTTTATAGCCAGCGGAAGAGCTCTTACTCTGGGGGAGACCAGGGGGTTTGTCAAGATAATAGCGGATTCTAAATGGAACGAGATACTGGGTGTCCACATCATAGGGCCGGGAGCGACAGAGCTCATTGCCGAAGCCGTACTTGCCGTAAAGCTGGAATGTACGGCCGAGGAACTGGCGGATACCATCCACGCCCATCCGACCCTTTCAGAGACCATAATGGAGACTTCCATGGATCTTTTAGGTATGCCGATACATAAGATGTGAAGGCAAAAATTGATTTATGGGTGCAATAAATTAGGCCGCAATTTTATGCGGCTTTTTTTATGTGCATCCGTTATATGAGCGTTAGCTCGGTGGTAAAAGTCCACTGCAGGCAAGGCAAGCACTAGCCTGCTAGCCGAAAGCAAGAGTGTCCGCCGTGAGGTGGAATCCGAAGGCCGGAGACAAAACCACGGCCCGATGGATAAGAACCCCATACGATGCTAAACCGTTCTGAAGATCTTTCATAATACAGCGAAATTCCAGGCTCCAAGGGGTAACAGAGTATATGGGGAGCGCGTGGGGAGGCTTTTGCAAGTATTAACCCCCCAAGTTGACATAGAATTTTCGGAATTCAACTAAGGATTCTGGCTCGAGAAAGAGTCCACGGATGCAGCAAGGAAAGTAAAACAATATGTGAAAGAGGGATACGAATGGGCAGTCGACCTGGATAGAGCAATTTTTCGATCGAGTAAACCACGACATATTCATGGTTTGAGTGTTCAAGGAAGTGAAAGGTGAAAGGATCTTTACTCTCAGCTGAATCTCGGGCATTAGAGTTACCGAAGTGAGTGGTGCATGAACATATCAATGCTCAAAAAGGGACATGGCGCTTACATTTTGCACCCTTTTCTATAAAACCGATATATTTTTTCATTCCTAAAAATGGAAACAATACCCTAAGGTAGATTTGTGAAAATACCAAGATCAACCTTCAAGAAACCTATCACCTTTCTTAATTCCTTTATATACTTCTTTGGCAAATAACGCTTAATTTTGCCGTCCTCCCTCACCTTTAATATTTACATATTCAAATAGCTCTAAAACCCTGCTTACAGTTGGTTAAAAGCTCTTGACTTTACCCACTAGTTCGAGAGGTTCCTTTTCTTCTTTAAGTGCACGGCGAACCCTTATATGAATAACCATGTAAATTAATAGAGCTATTAATACCACGTAAGAAAGAGCTTCGAGCTTCTGGTTCTTTTTTACAAATAAAGGCCTTACGTAAAGGGGATTCTTTATGAATCTGAACCGGTTCTCCACCACTGTCTGTTCCTTATATTCTCTTAAAATGGATCGAGCGTCGTATCTGTCAAATATATTGGTTATCAACACAAAGGAACTCATACGTCGTTTTCCCATTTCTAATGTTTCTTAGTCAGGTTCTTCTAACCTTGCTTTTACATGGTAAACAGGTTTATACTGTGTTTCTTCATCCTTTGATGGCCGGCCTTTTTTATTTCTCTTTTGCTTTTTTAAAGCAAACTTCTACGTCTCCTTTTATCTTGTAAATGGAATTTTTGTTTTCCTTTGAAAATCTAAATAAAGCTTCCCTTGCGTCAGCTTCGCAGGCAAAGTCTATTTTGCTTAATTCTTCTATTCCTTTTTCAAGTTTTTCTTTTTCTTTCCTGAGTCTGATTCGAATCCTTTTAGCTTGCGTTTGTCGGGGGTTAATGGACATACCACTACCAGCCTGTACCGGAGGTCAAAAATTTCAGCTTCAAATTCTTTCAGCCTGTAAGAAGCTTTATTATCATTTGAAGAATACTCTTCCCAGTCCCCTGAAGAAAAAGCTTTTTCTATTAGTTCTGATACTAGGTTAAATGTGCTTGGAAGGCGTGAAATAAATTTGATTTTTCGTTTTTCTATGAGCGAAAGGTTAGTGTTAGTTACAAGAGCAGAGTCAGCTACATATATTATGTTTTTCAAAATTTCTGGTGTAAAATTTTCTGCAAGATTTTCTAAGAGATTCTTATTCCAGCTCTTATTGTCTAGGTTTCCATCCTATACTTCTCCTAAGATTGGAAAACCTTCTTTTGTTGTCACAAGATCAACTTTAAATTGCTTTAAATCGGTACGGTGCTGCTTGTTGTAACCCCAGGTTATTTTTAAAAACCCTTCTTCATCACCTTCCTCGTATTCTCCGTAAAGAAGCCTTGCAGTCGTATCACCGTGAAGCACTTTTGTGTCAATATTCTCATGTATTACAACTTTAAGCGCAAGGGTAGAAAAGACCTTTTTAGGGTTTTGCGTCGTAGAGTTTATCAAGGTTTCTAGACAGAGCATCGTCGTTTAAGTGAGCAGGTTTTACTCCTTCGCCGAAAAGTATTTCAGTATCCTTTTCTTCGAAGAACTTGTGGACTTTGTATAGTGCAACTCTCTTTCCCGAGAGGATATTTATTATTATGGCGAGTATGTGTGTTGCTGGAGAGTGGAGGCATTGTTTTTCGTCCCATGCTAGCATTTGGTTTATTGTGTCATAGAATCCTACTGTCAGAATATAACGCCTATGAGTGGTCCGGAGCCTAATTCTTTTAATTTCAAAAAAGTCCACTTCAGCCACCTCTGTTCAACTTAAGCTTTTTATTATATATTCGACAGAGATGGCTAGAGTACCTGCTAGTTTTTGGCACTCAAAAAAATTTTTTTTTTTGAAAGTCAAGGGTGTGAAATGTCAGATGGCGGGTGGCCCACAGGCAAATAAATAGAGCCCTGGGCAACGCCTATTGGCGATTCCAGGGCCAAACGAGCTTAATTGAACCATAATTAGAGGCTTCGTGAAGCTAGTGAACTGCCAACGGCTGATACGTATGTCCGTTGGTGTTAGACAAATAATCATTCCAGTAAAAATAGGGACTGAGTGAGTTGAACTAATTTATACAGTATATCAGCCAAAAATTTGCATAATCTTTAGCAATATCCAAGTTAAGGGGTTAGCTCCGTCACATATACTAGATATTTTCGTAGCTCCTTCGGGAAATTTAAAAGCTGCATCTATTGCCGCTTGAGTATGAAGAGGAGATACATTGGTGGCTATTAAAAGTCCTACAGCAATAACAATAGCGCCAATTATAACAGATCTGAAAACATTACCTCTACATATTGGGGCTACCATAGCAACCATAAAAGGAATTGTAGCTAGATCGCCAAAGGGTAAGACTCGGTTTCCTGGGATTACTAGAGCTAGGAAAATGGTTACAGGGACAAGTATCAGTGCAGTGGCTATTGCGGAAGGATGTCCTATAGCTACGGCTGAATCAAGTCCAATATAAAATTCTTGGCTAGCAAATCTCTTTTGCATAAAAGCTTTAGCTGCTTCGGACACAGGCATGAGACCTTCCATTAGAATTTTAACCATTCTAGGCATAAGGAACATAACACCTGCCATGGACATGCCGAGGTTTAATGTGGCTTTAGCATCATACTTTGCTAATAGACCGAGAATTATTCCGAGCAGTAAACCAACAACTACGGGTTCACCAAATACGCCAAATTTTTTACTTATTTGTTCTGGATCAGCATTTATTTTGTTGATTCCAGGAATTTTATCAATCATCTTATTCAGAGGTATTGCAATAGGCACATATGCAGCTGAAAATCCATGAGGCAATGATACCCCGGGAAGACCGTAGAATTCCTGTACCATTTGAGCCGTCCAATCGCCAAGCTTCAATACAATTGCGCAGTTGATTGCAGCAGCTATCATTCCTAAAGTTAAACTTCCTGTAGCGGCTGTCACAAGTGCACCAGTGAAGGCAAAATGCCAGTAATTCCATAAATCTACGTTGACTGTTTTTGTAGTTTTCGTGGCAAGCATTATTATATTGACTAAAAGACCTATAGGTATTACGAAAGCTCCTACCTTAGAAGCAAAAGCTATCGCAGCTGCTGCAGGCCAACCTACGTCTATTACATCCAACTTAATTCCCATATTTTCAACCATTGCTTTTGCAGCGGGTCCTAAATTATTACTCAAAAGACCAATAACTAGGTTAATTCCGATAAAACCTATACCAATGGTAATTCCTGCTCTAAACGCTTTACCAGGTTTTTCGCCTAAAATTACTGCTAGAATGAAGATAATAATTGGTAGCATTACAACTGCACCTAAATCCAAAATAAACCTAATGACTGACATTGAAAAACCCCCTTTTAAAGTTTTATAATATTATTATTTGTTTTTTAATATATTAATGATATCTTTAATAACATTGTCCTCGCCAATTCCTGTTATAAATGGAAGACCGTTAATAGTTGGTACATTGAAATTGTCTTTTAATATTGTGGTTGAAACTATAAGATCTGCTCCATCGGCATAGCTTCTGAGTTCTGTTACCTTACACTGGATAATGTTTACGTTAATTCCTTCTTTTTTACAGGCTTCGGCAATTTTATCTGCCACCACTGTAGAAGTAGCTATACCGGTTCCACAGGCAACTATAACTTTTTTTACTGTCATTATTTATCCTCCTTATCTGTTAAAATAGTTTATAGCAAGAAGGGAAATCCTTCATGCCAGCGTAATTAAGTTAAAGAACTGAATTTTTCGGGAAAAGACTAAAACCTCCTGGTCAGTTCGACTGCTTGAGATAGAGTCGTCTTTCCCGAAAAAAGCTATAGCCAGTCACGGCCGATAGAGGGGTCGTGCTTCGAGCACCGCTGTTAGATAAGGCTGACCGCAAGGCTGTAATTTCAAAATCTAAATCAAGGAGGCTATGAAATTGCTTTACGTTGGTATTGATTGGGCAGATACCCAACATCGCGTATCTGTCATTGATTCTCAAGGGTGTGAAAAGGCTAATTTCTCTATACCTCACACCAGAGAAGGTTTAGAACAATTAAAGGATAAACTGCTTAAATTAGCTCAAAACCCTCAGTCAGTAGCCTGTATCATAAAACCAAGCACGGACTTTTAATTCAGTTCTTGCTGGAAGCCGGGTTTGCCGTATATCCTGTAAACCCCAAAGTCATTGATCGTCGCCGTAAGCCTTCCGGCGCCAAAAGCGACCCGCTGGATGGCCGTATCCTGGCAGAGCTGGGCAGAACGGATATTAACCGCTTGCAACAACTCAAACCAGATTCTGAGCTGATCCAAGAGCTAAAAGCTTTAACTCGTGA
>JASUSP010000004.1 GCA_030446005.1 Tepidanaerobacteraceae bacterium
GAGAAGATGGATAAATCCCCCTATAGGAGATTAAAACTAGTTATCAGGGTATTGTTAACAGTACTTGTACTTTCTGGAAAATTATATCATAACCTCAGGATTGTATTATTTTTATATTTTTCTGATTTGACCATGATTTACAGCTTTTTTCATTCAAACAATTTTTATAGGATCGCCTTCATCAAAAACCTCTATCGAAACTTCATTATCCAGTGCCTGCAGTTCCTTTTTCAAATACTCGGCCAGGAAATTTAAAATTATCTTTTCTGTAGAGTAATGGCCGGCATCTATCAAGGCTATACCGGCAGCTTTCGCTTCCTCCGCTTCGTGATACTTTATGTCTCCTGTTATGTAAACATCAGCTCCTGCAAAAATAGCTTTTGATATGAGGCTTCCTCCCGCCCCACCGCATAAAGCAATTTTAGAAACCTTCTTGCGAGGCTCACCTACCACCCGCAAAAACTCTACTTCCAGCTTTTGCTTGATAATCGTGCAAAGTTCATATAAGGTAACAGGAGTTTTAAGATATCCTATACGGCCTAATCCGAAAGTACATCCTTCATTTTCCACAGGATAAATATCGTAAGCCACTTCTTCATACGGATGGACCTTCAACATTGCATTTATTATCTTTTTTACCCGAGATGCGGGAGCGATGGTCTCGATTCTAACCTCTTCAACCTTTTCCAACTCGCCTAGCTGTCCCAAAAAAGGATTCGAACCCTCGAGGGGTTTAAAAGTGCCAATACCCGATACATTGAAACTGCAATGGCTGTAATTTCCTATGTGTCCGGCACCGGCATTCCCCATAGAGTCTCTTACCACGTCCTCGTACCCTTTAGGAACGTACACCACGATTTTTTTTAATGAATCCTCAAAAGTCTTTTCCAGCACCTCTACGTTTTCAAGCTCCAATTTTTGCGCTAAGAGGTCGTTAATCCCTCCTTTTGCCACATCCAGATTCGTATGGGCCGAATAAATCGCTATATCGTGCTTTATAGCCTCTATAATCATTTTCCCGACGGGTAAATCTTGTCTTATAGAATTTAAAGGTTTGAAAATAACAGGATGATGTGAAATAATCAGGTCTACGCCGTTAACTACCGCATAATCTACCACCCCGGGCGTTACCGTAAGGACAATGAGAATCTTTTTTACTTTCGCCGAGCCCGCTCCCACCATCAAACCTACGTTGTCCCATTCTAAAGAAAGCTTTTTGGGAGCAAGCTTTTCTATTAAGTTAATCACCATCTGAATACTTATCATTTTTTAACACCCCTTTTAACAATTCCATCTCCTTTATAATACATTCCCTCGCCTTTTCAGCGTTCTCGCTATTTTTACCTTCCAGTTCCGTCAATTTAATAAGGAGTCGCCTGATGCGTGCTTCAATATACCCTAATACTTCCGGAGTTCGTCTTCGCTTCAATACAGGCCCCAGGATTACATCTTCTTCGCTGAAAAAAGAGGAGTCTCCCTTTTTTACCACCATTATCTCATAATATTTGCTCTTGCTGAAGACCACGCGTTCTTCCGTTATTTCAAAACAATTCTCAAAAAGGGCCTTCCTCAATCTGTGCGCATTTTTCATGGGCTGAAGTATAATTGCGCAAAGAGAATTCACGATGTCGGGAGATTTTTCCATTATGCTCCATATGGTTTCACCCCCTAGGCCGGCTATAATTGCCACATCAACCTCGCCGGGTTTTAAAGGTTCAAAGCCATCTCCCAGCCGGACATCTATTAAATCTGCCATGCCGGCCTTTCTAACATTTTCTCTGGCCCTCGTCCACGGTCCCAATTTCGATTCGACTGCAATAACCCTTCTAGCGATGCCTTTTTTGACAAGATATATAGGCAAAAGCGCATGGTCGGTTCCAACATCCGAGACGCAACTGCCCCGGGGCACCAAGTCGGCTATTTCCAGTAACCTCTCGCTCAACTTCATTTTTTTCACCTTTGAAAGCAAACAGTAGAAAAAGCGGGATTACCCCGCTTTTTACTCAAGGAAGTCCTTCAATTTTTTGCTTCTGCTCGGATGGCGCAGTTTTCTCAAAGCTTTAGCTTCAATCTGCCGTATCCTCTCGCGAGTAACGCCGAAAACCTGACCCACTTCTTCGAGGGTTCTGGGCTTTCCATCATCGAGTCCAAATCGCAGCCGCAGTACCTTTTCTTCCCGCGGAGTTAAGGTTTCCAGGACGTCCTCCAATTGTTCCCGCAATAGTCTGTAAGCCGCGGCATCGGCCGGTGCCTGAGCTTCTTCGTCGGGGATAAAATCTCCCAGATGGCTGTCTTCCTCTTCTCCTATAGGCGTCTCGAGGGACACTGGTTCCTGGGCTATCTTCATTATCTCCCTCACCTTTTCGACAGGCATTTCCATTTCTTCGGCAATTTCCTCCGGCGTCGGGTCCCTACCGAGTTCCTGAAGGAGCTGGCGCGAAACCCTTATTAACTTATTAATCGTCTCCACCATGTGGACTGGAATTCTGATGGTCCTTGCTTGATCAGCAATAGCTCGGGTTATGGCTTGTCTAATCCACCAAGTCGCATAGGTGCTGAATTTATATCCTTTGCGGTAGTCGAACTTCTCCACCGCTTTTATGAGGCCCAGGTTTCCTTCCTGTATGAGGTCTAGGAAAAGCATGCCCCTTCCTACGTATCTTTTTGCTATGCTGACCACGAGCCTGAGGTTTGCCTCTGCAAGACGCCTTTTGGCTTCCTTATCGCCCTTTTCTATGCGTTTTGCCAACTCAATTTCTTCTTCTGGTGTGAGAAGCGGTATTTTGCCGATTTCCTTAAGGTACATCCTGACAGGGTCATCTATAGCCACACCTTCTGGAACCGAAAGGTCCAGCTCTTCTGGGGGAATGTCCTCCAACAAAGATTCCGGTATGTCATCGTTATCGTTTATAATCTCTATTCCCATTTCCTCGAAGGATTCGTATATCTTATCTATTTGATCAGCATCTAGATCTTCGAAATCCGCCAAGGTGTCCATTATTTCCTTGTAAGTTAATGCTCCCGTCTTTTTACCTTTTTCAATGAGCTCCTTTACAGCTTTCATCTTATCGGCCTTCTTACTTTGCTTCGTTTTCTTTTCCTTGTCTTTTTCCTTTTCATTTTTCTGTTCCTTACCCTGTTCCTTTTCCTCTTCGACCTTAACCTTTTCGGTTTCCTTTTCTGTTGCCATCAGATTCCCCCCTTCCTGGTAAGGTCTGACTTAAGTTGTTCTATTTCGTGCTTCAACCTGTGATAGGTCGAAAGAAGTTTAAGAGCTTTTTTTATTTCTCCTATTTTTTCTGCCCGGTGAATTTCGCTCCGTATCTTTTTTATGGCTAACTTCAAGTAGTTTTCTTTTACCCGGTTAATCAAATCGTCTATCATCACTCCATCCGGTTTTTCTTTTGCCATAAGTATGTTGGCCAGTTCTGCCGCAGCGTCAGGATCATCTCTCAATTTCACAGCCAAATCTTTAGGCGTTACGGGATCGTTTTTCTGCACCATTTCAAAAACTGCGGCAGCAATTTTCCTGTGTCTTGCATCAATAAAATTGTAGGCTGGCAATTTCTCCATAACCTTCTCCCTTACTCCATCATCCTCTATCATCATTTTTAAAAGGTTCCTTTCCACCTCATAAAAACCCGACATAATCTTTATTTTTGTCAATTCTTTATTATTATCCCTTAATTGGCTGTTTTTATACTTTGAGCCAATGTTTGGCATAATTGATTTGCTTCTTACTTTGTCTATATCTTCGTAAAGTGTCTTTCTGGGGATATTCAACTCCCCGGAAATCTTTTGCACATAAAGCTCTCTTTCTACACTGTCTTCTATTTCCGCCAGAATAAGTACGGCCCTCTTTACAAATTTTAGTTTTCCATCTTGAGATTTCAAGTCAAGGCCATTTTTTGCCAAATTAAGTCTGTAATCGATGAAATTTTGCGCTGATGTCACTAATTCTTCAAAAGCCTCTTTTCCTCTTGCTTTTATGAACTCATCGGGGTCTTTACCCTCGGGCAGAGTTATGACTTTTACGCGCAATCCCTCTTTTACAAGGATTCCGATGCCCCTCAGTGTTGCAGCCTGACCTGCCGTATCGGAGTCGTACGCTATAAAGACTTCATCGGTATATCTTTTCAAAGCTTTCGCCTGCTGCTCGGTCAGGGACGTTCCAAGCGACGCCACTGCCTGCGTAAATCCGTGCTGGTGCAGCGATATACAGTCCATATATCCTTCTACCAAAATGATGCGAGATTCTTCTCTATTTATCATGGGCAAGCCGTAAAGGTGCTCCCTCTTGTTAAAAACAGGGGTTTCCGGAGAATTAAGGTACTTCGGTTCTCCTTTGCCCAAGGTTCGCCCTCCAAAACCCACAACGCTTCCCGTTACATCTTTTATAGGGAAAATAATCCTGTCCCTAAATCTATCGTAAAAGCCTCTCCCGGAACTTTTAGGAATTACCAATCCGGCTTTTAAAAGCGCATCTTCACCTATTCCTTTCGAGCGCATGAATTTTATTAACCCATCCCAATCCGGCAACGCATAACCCAAGTTGAACTTTTCCGCCGTTTCCGCAAGAATCCCGCGGCTTGCCAAGTATCTTCTAGCCCTTTCCGCTTCCGGTGCTTTGAGGAGGGTGTAATGGTAGTATTCCGACGCCATTTTGTTTATCTCAAAAATTTCCCGTCTTAACTTGAAGGCTTCCGATACCTTCCCTAACGTTTCCTCTTCCGGCAGCCTAACTCCCACCCTTTCCGCCAGCCACCGTAAAGCCTCCGGGAAAGTCCAATTTTCTTTCTTCATAAGAAAGGTAAAAACATTACCTCCAACTCCGCAACCAAAACAGTAAAAAAGCTGTTTTTTAGGACTTATAGTAAACGAAGGCGTCTTTTCTGAATGAAAAGGGCACAACCCCACGTAATTTTCGCCGCGTTTTTTCAGCGAAACATAATCCGACACTATTTCGACAATATCTGCCTTGTCTCGAACTTCCCTTATAATTTCCTCGGGATAGAAACCCATTGTGCCCACCTGCCTAATTCAAAAAAAATCTCCCCCTGTCTTTGTAAACAGTGCAATCCGGGGTAAGACCTCTTAAAAATGCGGTTTGATGAAAAAATAATATGACCCTTAGCTTTTGCATAAAGATTATTCTACACAAACAGTAGATATTCCTTCTTTTTAACCAAAAATTATTTATCTTATACCCTCGCAAAAATTATTAAAGAAAACCTCATCTTCACTTGTAATTGACAAAAATCCAATGCATAATCTATCAATAAAGGTTTAACTTCTCACCTTGCACGCGGTTTTCCATTTATCGGGGTAAAATGACACACTCCCCCTCAAGTTTGGCCTTTATCCTCGAATCCATAAAGTTGGTGCTTTCAAATAGTGATTCTTGGAGGTGGTGGTTGTTGTTTTCTCTGAACAAGTGCAACGCCCCATTTGCTGTGTTCTTTGCTTCTTAACAGTTTTAGGTTACTATTAAGTTTAATCTATTATAAATTGTATTTGGACAATAAAAATATGGTAAAAAAAAAATACGCAAAATGCTTATTTTTTCTTCCCACAATTCCCTTGGTATGTCTATTCATCACCAGTTAGGATTTCGGCGAAAGAGCATCATTGCCATTTTAGGTCCCAGCTTTATTAGGCTATAGGAATACTCGCGCGGGAACCTTCGCTCGACGGCCGAAACGCACATACCTTACGGGATCTGGAAGCATAGCAAAATATCAATTTCTCCATGCATCCACGACTACATCCACGGGTCTTGGCCCTTCTCCAACCACATCCAAAATTAACGTTTTCTTTTTAACGTTAATACCGACACCGTATACTTCAGTAACAACGTAAAGATCTATAGTTTCTCCTGTAGGAACTTTTGCTCTAACTAGAAGTTTATCAACTGTAATGCCGGGCCCTGCCAAGTCAATGATCACCTCTTCTATTTCTTCCTTCGTATATCGCACTGTCGCCCTTACGATCATATTCAACGTTATTTGACCTCCATCCGGTAATATATCAAAAATCGCATGCTCAATTTCAGCACTGACTTTTATCTCATCCGAAGGTAAATATTCTTCGAGGGGTATTAAAACCGAAAACCGATCACTGACGTTAATGTGATAGACTTGCCCATCAAGGCCTACATACGAGATATTACAACTTACATCTCCTTCTTCCAACAACTGATTTTTCAAAAGCGTCCACCTTATATTTTTAACCTCCCATTGACTTTCACCAAGTTCCACCGCCGGTGGAAATATGTCAACAGTACGAATTATCTGAGTTTGCTTTGACATTTTTTGTTCTGTCGATATTACAATCGGTATTTTCGTAAAGGTAAGCCCTTCTTCTTCAACCGCTATGGGTTCTGTATCACATATAAAAACCTGACCCATTGTTTCCCCTACAATTTTGGGAATCCGCACAGTGGAACCAGTCCCAAGAATTACCGGTAGAATCCTTGATTCCGTTACCATTACGTTAAAGACAATGATATTTTTTTGCAAAATTTCCCTAGGACTTAAAAGTGTAAACGCAGTATATTCTATCTCGGCCTTCACTCTAGCTACTTGTCCTGGCATTACACCTTCGTAATCCAAAAAAGTGAAAAAGGGCAAATCTTCCTCCTGGTAGCGATTTACTCCATCGAACCCCACGTAATAAATTTGTTTATGCAATATTCCTTGGATTATCACCTTGTTTTTCACAATAAATGTAGATAACCCGCTAACAGTAGCTCTTATTTCTCTGACTTTTAACGCCTCATTTTTAAGCAAAATCCTAGACTCCTCAATGTACGTGTGAATAGCAGGTTGGCCTATCAATACATTTACCCTGTAATTTTGACCCGATGGAGAAACTCCTATATTTGCTAGTGCTTCATCTATCACTACCGCATTCCAGCCGATCATCGCTTTCAAAAAAAGTTCTTTAGGCGAAATCAAATTAGTTTCGATCATTTCCACAGCCGGCTCAACGTAAACCTTCATGCCCGTCTGAACATCTCCTATTTCTATGAATTCGCTCAGGGGTATTTCAAAGGCCTGGTAATGGGATAGATCATCTTCTCCCACGTAATACACCTCAGGGCGGAAAACTGCCTCAATTAGAACTTTACCTTCGATTAATTCGGTACTTCGCACAACTACTTTTGAATTTACTTCGGTTATCTTTTTGGCCTCACTTTTCAAGTCAATGGTATTTTCCACAAGCCCTTGTCCCGAACCATATCCCATTACCAATTCTGCTAATATCGTCTCATCGCTGCCAGGGGCCATATTTATAAAAGCTACATCTTCCACTATAGCCGTAACTTTTACAATGGCTTCGGTAAAAATATTTTCACCTGCATGCGAAAGTTTTGTCTTTATTTTTTCTAACTCTGCGAAAACGATTGCGTTCATGCCAGGTCTTGCCCCAGGAATATAGAGCATAGTTTTAAAGGGTATGTCTCCAGATACGTGGCGAGTAATACCATCGGCACCGATAAAAAACACCTGTTTGTGAAGTATGCCCTGAATTATTATTTTATCAACTAATATGGTATAATTTAAAATGTTTATTCTTCCGATGGCCTTTTTAATCTTCCTTGCGACCACCGGTAGTTTACCGGTCAAAAAAAAGGTTGATTCTGAAGCCATTCCACTCTCCCTCCCCTCTATTAAATCTAGCCCGTTAATTTATTATATTCAGCACTTTTACTAACTGCTATATTCTACATATTTACGATTAAATAGGGGAGAAAGTTAAATAAAATATTCGCGGTATTCTATACATTGCAGCTTTACATTTATTAATACAAGCTCTGAAATTCGGGCTCCGGAGTTTGTAAAACAAACCCTCGTAAAAATCTGAGGGATAACCTCTATTTCTTCATGTGCTTCAGATACCGGAATGCTGCCTGCAAAAAAGCAGGGAGTTGTGAAAAATTTTACCAAATCACCACGAATATAATAAATATCCTGGAAAGCTATTATTTCAAATATAACATAACCTTTTACTGCAACAAATTTATGGCTCTTGATAAAAGTTTCGATCTTCTTTATACCATTAGGAATTTCCGGCAAGGTTTTTTCTTGTGCGAAAAGAAACGAGTCCTCTTTTTTTGCAACAACGACAGGAAGTCTAATTTCCAATGGTCCAGTAACTGTCGGAACTCTTATAAAATTATCCGTGCACTTTGCAACATGCGTATACACAATCTCACTTCCTAGTGAAAAATTTCAAAAATCACCTTTCGCCATTTCTGTTTCCAGCGCTCTAAACTGAAGGCTTCGGCAACCTTCACAGCGTTTTCTCCAAGCCTTTTCCTTTCATTTTCATTACATATTAAATAATCTAAAGCTTCTATTAAATTCTTTGATGTGGGCTTTACCAGCAAACCGTTATAGCCGTCTATAACAATATCTGTAAGTCCACCAACAGGCGAGGCTATCACGGCGCAGCCTGCAGCCATTGCTTCCAGACAAGATAGGGAGGTACCCTCTGCGGCTTTAGTAGGTATTATAGCTATATCCATGTGGCGGAAAAGTTCTTGCATAATATGGGGCGGCTGCCAGTAATAATATATATCATCATTTTCCGATGCCCATTTTAATGCTTCAGCTTCCAGCAGGTCAGAGTGCCCCCTTCCCACAAAATGAAATTCCACCTTTCCAGGATATTTTCCTATTAATACTTTCGCGGCTCTAGCCGCTTCGTTTACCCCTCTTACTGAAGTGAGGCGCCTAGGAAATATTATCCTTACCTTATCCGGATGTTCTACCCGCGGTTTGCTATTTGCCATATCTACAAAATTTGGTATATATTCTAATTTGTGATAGAGCCCGGGCCACGTAGCATTAATCCAATTTATGGTATTCGTATCTACAGATACCACCTTTTGCACTCCGCTTAGGGCTATGTGCATCCGCCGAAGCCATTCTTTGCGATCTACTTCTGTGGCAAGTTGACGGTCAAATCCGGGGAAGTCCCAGAAAATGCCATGAGAAATGGAGATGCTCTTTTCCAAAGCTTGAGGGTATGCCAGAAATGTGACAAAATAGATGGCATAATCCATCTCAACTGCTTGTTCGTAAAAATGCTGATTTACATTGGGAAACGTCATAAATTCGTTTTTTGTCTCTGGAATCGTGTATATTTTGACACCCGGGAGGATTTCCTTTTCCCAACCACTTCCTATCTGCCACCATACGACTTCATAATCCAGTTCTAAAAGTAGTTTTGTAAGTTCTAATCCGTATCGTTCGGCTCCTCCGTATACCATTCTTGTTCCATCTGGGCTAAAAAAATTTGTGGTCAATATACCCACTTTTTTCCCCATCCTATATTACCTCCTCAATTTAACTAGCGGCATTTTTGAAGTCAGCACCTTTCCCTTCATTATTCCCATCCCTCAAAAAATAAAGCCGCTTTGAGTTACACCATTTTTCTAGATCGTTGCTTTTCGGAGACACCAAAATGCTTTGGGTGTGGGGAAGAATCTGACCGTGAATTTTTAAATCTTTATCCCGGTAAAAAAGATATTTCTTATAGTGTTCTCTTTCCTCTGCCCAACCGAAATGTTTGATCCTTATATCCGAGTAATAAGGTATAAAATCCTGGCACGGCATTGGAAAGCGACCGCAGTGGATTTCCCTTTGAGGCCATGTGTAATTGAGGTGCGGATCGTACCGCACTAGAAAAAGCTGAAATTTAACCCAGGGATTCCAACCACCATCTACTCTGTAATGTGTCTGGGATGCCCAAAAATCAAATATTCTGAAGTATACCGCATCATAATAATCCTGGTTTATAAGGAATTCCACCTCATCAACAATCCTATCTTCAAAAATCTCATCGGCATCAATAGCAACTATCCAATCGGGCTCCTGCCTTATTGTGAGGTCCCAAAGTTTCGCTCTTAGTGCCACTTCATTTTCGACAAAAAGCGTCTTTTCGTTTTTATAAGCTATAACTTTATTAAAGCTTTTTGCAACCTCATATGTGTCGTCCTCAGAGGCGTCATCGAGTACCACTATTTTATCGACCCAAAGCGAAAGGTGTTCCAGAACCTGGAACAGATATCGACAGGCTTCGTTTCTTACGGGAATCATCGCTACTATGCGGTTCCCGCTTTTCTTTCTCATAACGATCTCTCCTTGCATAAGGGCCTTCCTTTCGGAAGGCCCTTTTTTAATTATTGGCACATACTTATGCAGTAGCCACAAACACGAAATCCAACGTAATATCAGTATCTTGAACCGCATTGCCCACGGTGTCTGGCAAGTGAAAAGTGAAAGTTACATCCTCGTTTCCAGTGGCGAGGGTCAGAGCATGGCCGGGACTTGGGGGTTGGTCTATCAAACCGCTAAGCTTACCGGTATATATGACTGATCCGGGGCTAGCGGAAACGCTAACGGTTAAACTGTCGGCCAAAAGTGCGGCAAGCGATGCGGTTGTTGTACCCGAAGGCTTCCAGTCTGCTGTTACAAAATAGTATTCATCAACATCACCGGTATTAGAAACATTGATGACAGCTTCTACGGTATCCCCGGGCATCATATTCGTAGCGGAAAGCACACCACTGTTTGGAGATACAACGATCGATATGTTGCCGGTCTGCAGTGTACTGCCGGTGGAACTGGCCGTAAAGGTAAAAGCCATTTCATTCACCTCCTGCTAAAAAACATATGCAGCAAAATTCAAATCTGTTACAGAATCTAAGCATTAACAAGCCTTTTTTCATAAAAGGGAATTTTTTCTCATAAAAATTATAAGGGAGGTAGTATACGTGAAACTCTTCCGAACCGAAGAAATCTTGTGGCAAAAGGTTTATACAAAGGAATTTAGGCAGGATATAAAGCTGAAACCTTACCCCGTGAAAGTAACCAGTGTCATACCTAAAATTAAGGATGTAGACTACCAGATTCAAAAAAGCGCGGTAATAGTTTCGGCAACCCTTGCAACGGGAGTGTATTTTTTGAATAGGGGAGGTCCCCTTCGCTATATCGAAGTCCTCCAGCCATTAAGGTACGTTTTTTATCCGGAAAAAATCATCGACGGAATGGAACTGCGAGTCGCCTGCTCACCACAAACTCAAAAATATCATTTATCCGAAAATACTCTTTCCATAGAGTTTTTGTTAAACTTCAACCTTGAAGGCGTGATCGAAAAATCGGCAGCCTTTGCAAAAACACTGGAAGCAACAACAGAAAGGATAGCAACTTTCCGGGTCATCAAGGAAGAAAAGGATGTGGCAGGTATAAGGTTTTCTTTCGAAAAAAACGACTGCCGGAAGATTTTGACCGTAAAACTCCATTTGGCTAAGGTTGAAGCAAAAATATTAAAAGGTCTCATAGCTGTAGAAGGCGAGATATCTGCAGACGTATTTTATATAGATGTCTCTGACTTAGAAAGGCACAGCCAGATGGTCATCCCTCTCGAAAGGGTAATCCCGTGCAATGAAGCAGAACCGGAATACATTGCTAGAGTAACGGCTTCTTTTTCAGAAGCTGACTTTCGACCTTCGCATAAGGCAGGGAACTACGAAATCATGACGGCCTGCAGATTGGATATAAAGGTGTTGAAAAAAGAGGAAAGTCAGGTGGTAACCAATTTTGAACATGCAGGATATCAAACAGTAAAAGAAGAACTGTTGTTAAAGGAAATTGTAGATCAAGGATTACTTTCTTTTTTTATTACGGAAAGTTATGCCTTAAAGGGGAAAAAATTGGTGGACTTATACGGGAGGGTAGTCAAAGTTTCCTACGAGGTGAACGGGGGATTAATGGCTATTAAAGGCGTGATAGGCGTTGAAGTTTTCTACGTCGATGAAAATTTCCTTTCGGCTTACCGGTATATCACAATAAACTTTTATAAAAATCAACCCGCTGGAAATTTAAAGATACCGGTATCGTATGAGCTGAAACCCAGGATTCTTCATCTATCAGGGGTTTTAAAAGATGGCACTATTAAGATAACAGCGCTCGTGGAAATAGAATATGCTGCAGTTTACCGCAAAGCCACTTCTGTGGTTGTAGATATCATTCCTCGTGAAGGTATAGAACGAGAACTTTTCAGGGTAGAAAAGGTCCTAGAGACCAAGTCTCTTGAGCTGATCGAAAAAAATGAAATTGTCCTAGATTACCCGGTAAAGCTGATCGAAGACATAAAGGGCGAGGTAGAAAATTTGAACGTAACTGTCCTGGACTACAGATTTTTGATCCAGGGAGGATTATCCGTTCATATTTATTATGCTGGAATCGACGGTATAATTCGCTGCCAGAAAAATCTGGTGCCTTTTGGCGTACTAGGAGATGTAAAAGGAGGGCGGAAGGATATGCACGTCCAGGTAGATGCAAGGATATCCGAGGTATCTACAGAAATTAAAGCCCCCACCAGGTTAGAGACAATTTTTTTATTGAGGTTTGACATAGAGGCTACATGCCAGCAAGACATGTATCTTGTGACCGGACCTACGACCCTTGGAAACCGGAGCTATCGGCAGGTTTATGTGGAAGAGAGACTACGCTCCCTTTCCCATATCATACCCCTTACCTCACCTGCTCTCTTCGTAAAAAACATAGTCCCCGAGGTAACAGAAAAATGGGTTGAAGCAGATGAAGCGGGTTTTTGGATAGGAGGCAAGCTCCAGGTAAATGCGGTCTATGTTGGAAGAGATCATCTTGTTCATCAGGATATCGATGATCTTGAATTTAAGTTTCTCATTGAGGACAAAGAAGGCCTTGATGCAAACAGGTTAAACATATCGGCAATACCTAAAAAGGCGGTGCTGTCCGCTGGCGGCGAGATACTAGAAACTGAATTCGAAATTTCTATAAAAAATTATTTTCTAAAAAACGTCGAGACAAGGGGAGGTTTGGATTAATGCAGGATATATCTGGAAAGATTATATCTTTTTTTAAAGATTTTTCGCAAATCGAAGTGGAAGTGATCGATGTTATGCTTGGTCCTGATGGTGTAAGCGTACTTTGCAAGTTGCCAGATGGAGAATATCAGGTTATTCTTGGTGACGACCTCTCGGTAAAAGCTTATTACCGTAAAAAACCTTATATAAAGGACGTAATGGGGCTTCCTGGCAATCCTTTGGAACGGGAAAATATTTCTTTCGAAAATAGCCACTGGAAAGCTTCAAATAGTGAACAGAATTCCCAAACGCCGACAATATTAAAAAGTAAGAAGGCTATGGCAAATATCACGCTGATCACCAATCCCTTACACAAAATATTTTCTCCGATTTTAAAAAAATGGCAAGCAAAAATGTATAATAAAACATGAGATAAAACATCAATCAGGAAAAACATAACTGAAAAGGCAAGAGGCTAAAAAAACCTCTTTTTTTTATTTTTAAATATGGACTTACAACCTGCAAATTGTCAAAGATAGACTTCAGAGAACCTCTAAAAGAAATTACTCATATAATGGAATAAAAAAAGAATCAGATTATAAAACCATTTTTCAAATATACAGCGAATGTGTAACATCAAAAAATAAACTGCCATAGTATAAAGGGGGATAGAATAATGGTTGCATTACTCGTATTTACCGCAATAATTGCTGTTATTGTAGTTTGCTTCTTTTTCTTCATAAGACTACACACTAAAATCCATGCTGAAATAAACGAAACGGAAGACAAAACAGAAAAAGCATTCTCTTTCGTTCAACGAGAAGATGATGAGAAAGATGATGAGAAAATTGTTGCTACAGATGCATTAGAACTAGATACATTGGAAATATGCCAAAAAAACGACGAAAGTAATTTCGATCATGGGGCAGAAATACCAGAAGAGAAAGAGCTAGAAAACTTAGAATCACCAATGAAAGATAAAGGAGAAACTCTGGAAGTTTTCGAAAGAGAGGGGGAAGTTAAAGGGGAAGACAATGAAGAGTCGGAAGAAGAATCCTTTCAGGAACAAATAGAAAACGGCGAAGCTCAAGATTCTACGTTGTTTTTTGAAAAAAAACTAAAAGGAGAGGATGTTATGGACCCATTAATTCAAGTCCCCGTCCTGGTCGGGGAAGGTTCCATTCAGAAAATGGTTGAATCCACAGTAACCTTGGAAAAACCTGCAATAAAAGTTCGGGAAATCAGAGCACAGGTCGATGACTTAAACACAGAAATTATTCAGGATAAGGTAATCATTCAGGGGATGCTTCACAAACAGATATTCTATGTTGGTACTGACGCTGTAATCCACCATCAGACAGAAATCATTCCGGTGAACTATTTTATAGATATCCCTGGTGCTGCTCCGGGGATGAATGTAACTGTGACTCCAACGATAGAACATGTTACTTATACTCTCTTGGATCAGAACACTTTGCACCAAAAAGTGATCCTCGTGTTTAATGCAGTTGTCAGCGACCCTCAATCAATCGAAGTTTTGCCAGGTGTTGGAACACCGTTATATTATGTTCCCCAGGTGGTAGGCCAGGGTTCCCAGCAGTTAATAGTGGAAACTACGGTTCAGCTTTCCAATCCTGCTCAAAAAGTGGATGAAATCAAAGCTACGGTAAGGGATATTATTACCGATGTCATTACCGACAAAGTAGTCATTCAGGGAGTACTTCATAAGCAAATATTCTATGTAGGTACCGACAATGTAGAGTACCATCAGGCGGAAGACGTACCTTTCAGTCTTTTTGTAGATGTCACCGGAGCAGCACCGGGGATGAATGTGCAGGTTCAACCCGTTATAGAAAGTATAAACTATACCCTAGAAAATGAGAACACACTACAACAAAAGGTAGTAATCCAGTTTTCAATAACCGTAACGGAAAATACAAAGCTCAATTTAACCCCAATCTCCGGCAAAACTATATTGGTGGAAGAAATTATAGGCGAAACTACCGGACAAACGCTCCTTCAGAACACCATTACAATGGAAAGACCTGCTCAGAAGATCAGGAACATCGATGCAACCGTTACCAATATATCGTGCCAGGTTATCACCAATAAGATCATTATTCAGGGTACCATCCACAAGCAAATCTTTTACATCAGTACCGATAACATCGAATATGAGCAGGGAGAAGACATGAATTTCAGTTTTTTTGTGAACTTGACAGGTGTCGCTCCGGGTATGAACTGTAACTTGGTCCCCACCATTGAAAGCATTATACCCGAGCTACTGAGCGATACACAGCTTTTGCAGAAAGTAGTTCTAAAAGTTGATATTTTGGTGACATCAACCGTGAGACTACAAGAAGTAATACCGCCAATATAGAATTCTTAGATAAACCGCCCCTTCTATGATGTAGAAGGGGCTTACTTTTTTTGATAGAACACCGCTCAGTGTCGATGTCGGCAAGTGCACGGTTTGGTGCGCGCCCGTCTAAAAAGTAATAAGGTTTTCACACTAAAATCAAATTAATTTTTTCTATATTATTTACTAGAATTTATGGGCCAGGACGAAGGCACAAAAATCTCCCTGAATTTGTGAATCGCAAAGCTGTCGGTCATCCCCGCAATGTAATCACATACCCCCCGTTCGATACCCTCTTTTTGAGCAATTGCGACGAATTCCTCGGGCATCAATTCGACATTTTTTGCAAAGTATTCGAAAAGCAACTCCAGCATTTTCTGAGCCTTTATTTCCTGGGATTTAGCACTGGACCCCACGTATACCCTTTCAAACAGAAAGCTCCTCAACTCCACGGTTGCCCCGTAGACTTCCTCGCTCATTTTGACACAAGGCTTGCCGTAACTTTCTTTAATTATATCCTTTATCATCGTATCTATTCGCACGGCATGACTCTTTCCGAGAACCTCTATCGGTGCTCTGGGCAAGTCAGTTTCTTTAAGTATCCCCGCCCTTATTGCATCGTCAATATCGTGATTTATATAGGCTATCCAATCAGCTATTTTTACCACTTGCCCTTCTAACGTAGCGGGATTCCCCCGGCTGTTGTGATTTCTTATTCCGTCCCTCACCTCCCAGGTCAAATTCAGTCCGCTTCCGCGCTCAAGAACATCCACCACCCTTAAGCTCTGCTCTTCGTGCCTGAAGCCATCTTTCATTAGCCTGTTTAGCACATCTTCACCCGAATGTCCGAAAGGCGTATGGCCGAGGTCATGCCCTAAAGCAATTGCCTCAGTTAGGTCTTCGTTTAACCTCAGCGCCCGCGAGATAGTTCTAGCTATTTGTGCAACCTCTAGAGTATGGGTTAATCTAGTTCTGTAATGGTCCCCTTCGGGCGATATGAAAACCTGGGTCTTGTGTTTCATTCGCCTGAAAGCTTTGGAATGAAGAATCCTGTCCCTATCCCTTTGGAATTCGGTCCTGACGCTGCATTTTTCCTCCGGCACCTTTCGCCCTCTACTTTTACTGCTCGGAGTCGCGTAAGGAGAAAGCGTTTTAATTTCCAGTTCTTCGGTAATCTCTCTTATGTTCATAAGAAACGCCCTCCGTTTTAATTTCTTCAATCATTATTTTATTAAAAAAAGAGAGGCTTTAAAGCCCCTCTCAAGAGTTTTGTTTTTTCTTGAGCACCGCGTGAGCCGCTGCCAGCCTTGCTATTGGTACCCTATAAGGTGAACAGCTCACATAATCCAAACCTATCTCGTGGCAGAATTCTATGGAACTCGGCTCCCCTCCGTGTTCTCCGCATATTCCCACTGCAAGGTTTTCCTTCACTTTCCTCCCCAGCTCCACTGCTGTCTTCATAAGGGTTCCAACCCCTTTCCGGTCAAGGACGATAAAGGGGTCTTCCTGCAGGATTTTCTGGTTTATATACTGAGGAAGGAATTTGGCTTCCGCATCGTCACGGCTGAAGCCATAGGTTGTTTGAGTCAGGTCATTGGTTCCGAAGGAGAAAAAGTCGGCGTATTCGGCTATTTCATCGGCAGTAATGCAAGCCCTTGGTATTTCTATCATAGTTCCTATGCTGTACTGTACCTTTACTCCCTCTTCGTCCATCACCTGAGATGCTATGTTTTCCACAAGTCCTCTCAGCTGCTTTAATTCGTTGGCATTGCTTACCAACGGTATTTCAACTTCCGGTATCACCCTGACCCCTTTTTTGACCAATTTACACGCTGCCTGGAAAATTGCCCGAACCTGCATTTCGTAAATTTCCGGGTACAAAATTCCCAACCGACAACCCCTCAATCCCAACATGGGATTGAATTCCCTGAGGGCCTTCACCTTTTTTAGTATTTCCTGTTTTTTCTCCAGGCTCTCCCTATCACCCTTAGCTTTGAGCTGTGCAATTTCATCAATAAGTTCTTCGGCATCCGGCAAAAATTCATGGAGAGGTGGGTCTAAAAGTCTTATCGTTACTGGCAAATCGCACATGGCTTCGAGAATGCCTTCGAAATCCTGCCGCTGGAAAACGAGGAGCTTTTCTAAAGCTTTTTCCCTTTCTTCTCTCGTCCCTGCCATAATCATTTCCTGAACTATAGGCAGGCGGTCCTGTCCCATGAACATATGCTCGGTCCTGCAAAGGCCGATACCTTCAGCTCCGAATTCCCGGGCGAGTTTTGCATCCTGCGGCGTATCGGCATTAGCCCTAACGGAAAGCCTTCTTATTTCGTCGGCCCATTTTAAAAGTTCTTTGAATTCTTCCGAAAGCACAGGGTCAATCATGGGCACTTCCCCGAGAATAACTTGGCCCGTAGAACCGTCTATGGAGATTATATCTCCTTTCTTTACAACCAGCTCGCCAACCCTGAATTCCTCGTTTTTGTAATCTATTGAAAGCGCCTCGCAACCGCAGACGCACGGCTTACCCATGCCGCGCGCAACCACCGCCGCATGGCTGGTCATACCTCCGCGGCTGGTCAATACTCCCTGAGCCATGACTATACCGTGGATGTCGTCGGGTGTAGTTTCCGTCCTGACCAGAATTACCTTATGACCCTGCTGTCCCAAAGTTTCGGCTTCGTCGGGGGAAAAGACCACCTGACCTGACGCTGCTCCCGGAGAGGCGGGCAGCCCTTTGACAATCACTTCTACTTTAGCGTCGGGGTCTATTCGCCTGTGCAGCAGCGAGGCCACGTGCTCGGGCGATACCCTCAGCACTGCTTCTTCTTTGGAAATGAGTCCCTCTTTTACCATATCCACGGCAATTTTCACCGCCGCCGCTGCCGTTCTTTTGCCGCTGCGGGTTTGAAGAAGGTAGAGCTTGCCTTTTTCAACGGTGAATTCTATATCCTGCATATCCTTGTAGTGCCTTTCAAGGAGGTTACATACATCTTTCAGCTGTCTGTAAACATCGGGCATAATACTTTTTAGTTCTCTTATGTTTTTAGGTGTCCTGATCCCCGCCACCACATCTTCTCCCTGCGCGTTCAGCAAAAACTCCCCGTAAATTTCTTTTTCTCCGGTCGAAGGATTTCTGGTAAAAGCCACACCGGTCCCTGAATCTTCTCCCATGTTCCCGAAAACCATGGCCTGGACGTTAACGGCCGTACCAAGGTCGTCCGGTATTTTGTTTATCCTTCTGTAAACTATGGCCCGCTGGTTATTCCAGGAACGAAACACCGCTTCGATAGCCATCACGAGCTGTTCTTTCGGGTCCTGAGGAAATTGTCGGCCTGTGTGCTTTGCGACCAAATTCTTGTATGATTCTAAGACCTCCTGCCAGTCTTCAGCGGTCAGCTCGGTATCGTAATTAAGCCCCTTTTTTTTCTTTACAGAGCTTATAATTTCCTCGAACCTTTCGTGTTCTACGTTAAGGACCACATCGGCGAACATCTGTATGAACCTTCGGTAACAGTCATAGGCAAAACGCCTGTTGCCAGTCGAACTAGCAAGTCCCTCTACCGTGGTATCGTTCAATCCCAGATTTAGTATGGTATCCATCATACCCGGCATCGAAACCGGCGCTCCTGACCTTACCGAGACCAAAAGAGGATTATGGGGGCTTCCAAACTTCTTGCAGGTTGTTTCTTCCAGACTTTCAAGGGCTTCGAAAACCTGTTCAATGACCTCCTGAGGAATTTTCTCCCCTTCCTGGTAATACCTCGCACAAGCCTCTGTCGTCACGGTAAAACCGGGCGGAACGGGCAGGCCGATGTGCATCATTTCAGCAAGATTGGCTCCTTTACCGCCCAGCAGGTTTTTCATTGAAACCCTGCCTTCGCTGAATTTAAAAACGTATTTTTTCATCGGTCATCCCCTCTCCTTATTATCTCGAGTATTCTGGCTGCCACTTCTTCCACCGCCTTGTTGGAAACATCTATCCTGTGGCAGCCTATTTTCTTCATTATTCCGTCGGCATACTCTAATTCTTCCAATATTCTCTCCATACTCGCATAGGTGGCATCGCTGCTTAACCCCAGCGCTTTCAGCCTTTCCTGCCGGATCTTGTACAGTATTTCGGGTTGTATGGTAAGACCCACGACGTTTTTGGGGTCGAGCTGAAACAATTCTTCAGGAGGGGATACTTCCGGAACAAGCGGCAGATTGGCTACTTTAAGCCTTTTGTGAGCGAGGTACATCGAAAGCGGCGTCTTTGAAGTCCTGGAAACTCCAATAAGTACCACATCGGCTTTTGTGAGCCCCCTCGGGTCTTTGCCGTCGTCGTACTTTACCGCAAATTCAATAGCTTCTATCTTCTCAAAATAATCTTCGTCCACCCTTCTTACTAGGCCCGGCTCCAGCTTCGGCCTTATATTGGTTATCTTTGAAACTATGTCCATCATAGGCCCCATTATGTCCAAAATCGGTATGTTGTTGGCTTCGGCAAGCTCCAACAATTTTTTCCGAATTTCCGGCAGCACCATGGTACATACTATCGCGCAATTTTTATATTTTTTTGCCTCCTCCACTACTTCCACCACATCTTCTTCTTCGGTCACATAGGGATACCTTCTGATTTCCACATGACCGGAATTGAATTGCACAATAGCGGCTTTGGCTACTAATTCCGCCGTTTCTCCGATAGAATCTGATACGGCAAAAATAACTGGTCCTTCCGCTTTAACTATTTTGAATCCCCCCTCAAATTATTAATCTTTGCCAAGTTCTACGAAAAGCTTTGTTATGGTGGTCTTTGTTACCTTTCCGACCACTTCGTACTTTTGTTTGCCGTCGACTTGCTTAGGTCTTATCACCGGCAGAGCATCCACCTGATGTTCGACGATTTTTCTTGCCGCATCGTAGGCGCTTTCCTCCAGAGTTACCGTAACCAAGTTCGGCATCCTGGTCATTACAACGCTCACAGGTACTTGCTTTATGTCCGCATTTCCAATCGCTATCTTTAAAAGATCTTTCCGCGAGACCACGCCGCAGAGGCTTCCATCTTCCTGCACCACAAAAAGGGTTCCTACGTCTTCCAAAAAAAGCGTCACTATTGCATCATATACCGAAGTTTCTTCTTTTATTACCACGGGTACGGCTTTTATCTCGCTGACCTTTATGCTTTTTATTTTTTCCGAAATAAGGCTCTTCGTTTTACCGGCATAAAAATATCCCACTCTCGGCCTTGCCTCGAGAATTCCTGCCATGGTGAGTATCGAGAGGTCAGGCCTCAAAGCAGCTCGAGTGATATTGAGTTTCGCTGCAATTTCTTCGCTGGTAATAGGTTCGTGCTTCTTTACGATATCAACTATCAACATCTGTCTTGGTGTTAATTCTATTTGTCCTCCCTCCCTTCAAACATATAGCCGAAAAAGGTAACTCATACCTGGAATATCACTAATAAAGTATATCACATTTGCTTTAAAAAGTATATATTATTTTATCTGTAAAACGGGCTCAAGATTAAGGGAGTCACAACCGCTTCTATAAGTGCAGCTATCAAAAGCGCCGGAATCAAGATGCCAAGAGCAAGGATGCCTTCCTTCAAATTCTCCTTCAGTTTCTCAATCCTGCTTTTCCCCTTTGAAAACAAAAGTTCCGCCCCGGTCTTTAATCCGAAAGCGGCACCAATCAAAATAGCCGGAAGTTCCAGAATCCCGTGTGGGAGCATCCCGGCCAGGAAAAAGGAAAGCGACTGGCCATGATAAAAATTTAGAGCCAGCACTACCCCCACCACAAATCCATTGAACACCAGGGCAAAAAGTGGGACTATTCCGAAAGCAATGCCGCCGAATATTATGACGAGAAGCGCCCTTGCGTTGTTCTGGAAAATATATCCCGCTACAGAAAGTTTGCTGGCTCTTTCCATCTTCTCGCTAATTTCAAGCAGGTTTCCCAGTAACTTATCCAGATTCTCCAGAATGAATACCGGATTTTGCCAGAATACCAGCCATCCCAGAAAACATCCCGTCAAAAAAATTAATGATGCAAAAAACACATATATGGCTTTTCCTCTAAACGAATCCAAAACGGCTTTCAAAATATATCCTCCCCTATTTCATAGTATGGATATATCTTCCAAAAAGCTCAAAGTTCGGGGTTTTCGCTCCAACTGATGCGACACAAAATCTATTATTGCCTCTTTCAATTCGTTTTTCACGTTTTGCGCCACTTTGAGCTCCGCCAATTCTTCAAACCTTCTTTTTAACATGTATTTCATCACCGACAACGCTTCCTTTGAAATTCTTATCGCCTTTTCATCTTTATTCCTGCAATTTTCGCAAAGAATTCCCCCCGAATCCGAACTGAACCACACCCTTTCCATTTTTCCTTCACCGCAATTTACGCAACAAAAAATTTGAGGCTTAAACCCCTGTATTGCCATTAGTTTCAGTTCAAACACTCTGGCCATAACCTGCAAGTCTTCCCATACCTGAAGCAGAAACAGAGTCTTCAAAAAAAAGCGGAAAAGTTCCTCGCTTTTATCGCATTCCCGGGTGGATATGCGAAGGAGTTCTGCAAAATAAGCTCCATAAGCCATCCTGTCCAAGTCTTCTCTAATTTTAAAAAAGGATTCCTTAAGCTCGCACTGGCTTACGGAATCCAGGTTTTTACCTTCCACCAGGAGAAATTTGCTGTAGGAAAAAAGCTGCGTGCCGGCCAGTAGGGAGCTTCTAGGCCGCCTGACCCCTCTTGCCACTGCATGTATCTTGCCCCTCTCGGGCGAAAAAAGGGTCAATATCCTGTCGGCTTCCCCCAAATCCCTGTAGCCGACCACTATGGCCTCCGTAGTATAAAGTCCCATTCCGGTAACCTCTCTTTTTATTTTAGTTAATAAGGTTAAATTTTATCTGAGCCCAACTCGGCATTATTTGAATCCACGTATTTCCCGGATTTAGATTTAACTCCCTGCCATCTTCCGTTGTGTACCTGGTCTTTGCGAACCGGGAAGCTTTTTCCCAATTGATATAAGTGCAATTTCCGTCGCTTATGTAATAGCCGGTGCCGGACCCCGTTGTTTTTATCGCAAGTCTGCCTTCCGAATCTATTACGCGAGTATCCATGAATTGAACAATGACATTTTTAACGGCAATGGGTTCACCTGTTTTCCTATCCACGTGAGGTTTATCGTTTATGTACCTTATATACGACTTTTTTTCCTCGTCGTAAGCATATTTTACCCTGTAATTTCGGGAATAATCAAGCTCAAATTCCCTGAGAGCGCCGAAAGTGGCATTTTCTTCATCTGCAAAGTCCCGCTCATCAAGTTTTACCGTTCTGAGGTATCCGCGCTTTTCGGCGGTTTTCATGATATTTTGAGTGCTGGTGTATGCGTTGTGAGGTGCTCTGCGTGTCTTGTCCCTCCAGAATGTAACATTGTCGTATATACCATCTATATTGTCGATATTGCCGTATTTTTTCAGGTCGGAGTAAGCTTGAGGGCTCCCTCCGTAATGGACGTAAACCGAATCATATTCCATAGCAAAATCTATAAAATAAGGGCGGGCGCTCCTGACCGGACCTATTTCTTCAGCATCCTCCCCTAGATAAATGGCAAGAAACCGGGTGATGCCGCCTTCTGTTAAGATTTCGTAAACAACATCGGCTTTATTGAGCCCTGACTGGGGTCTTGCACTTTTTTCATTTTCTACCATAATGGCGAAGGGTCTTCTGCCCTCCCGCTCCTTTTCCATCAAAAGGCCCGTCAAAGGATTTTTGACCATAGGCGGTGCCGCCACCGATTCTGGTATTTGCTCCTTTAAGTTTTCATTTTTTTCTTCAATATTACGGCCGGTTTTATTGCAGCCCGGAAGCCAAAGAATCAGAAGTGCCAACATCAAAGTGAAAAACTTTTTATTCATTCAAAGACCTCCATTCTATAAGGGCCGAACTACCGCCCGAACAGCAGCCTTTGCATTTCCAATATAAAGTTAAAAAGTTTGTCAAAAAAAATTAGATAGCCTATTATCAGGGCATTCAGTACCGCTACTAACACCGCACCTGCCGCCACATTCTTAGCTATTCTGGCCAGCGGGTGGAACTTCTCCGTTATCATGTCAACGGCGGTCTCCAAGGCCGTATTTATCATCTCCGCAATTATGACCAGAGCCGTAGCGAAAACCACCGCCACCATTTCCATTTCCTCGAGTTCGAGATACTTGCTCAGAATCATTACCAGTAAAGCCGCCAAAAAGTGGATTCTCATGTTTCTCTGGGTTTTCAGGGAATAAATAACTCCCGAAATGGCATATATGAAACTCTCGAAAAGGGTCCTGCTCTTTTTCATAGCCGGGACTCCTCGCGGGGAAGCCCTAAGGCTTTAAGAGTTCTCTCCTCCTTTTCCCTCATAACTTTCCTTTCCTCTTCATTTTCGTGGTCGTAACCCAGAAGGTGCAACGTGCCGTGCACAATCAGGTAAATGACCTCCCTTTCAAAAGAATGGCCGTAGTCATTTGCCTGTTCTTCGGCCTTTTCGAGGGAAACCACGATATCGCCGAGCAATCGTTCAATTTCCTCGTTTTCATCCACAAGGCTTTCCTCGCCAATAGGAAAGGACAATACGTCAGTCGGCGCATATTTCCCCCTGTAGGTCTTATTTAATTCGCGAATATAAGCATTGTCCACCAAAGCCACGCTCACTTCTACTTTAGTATCCGCCCCTTCCAAATTCAGCGTAAGCTCGACTGCTTTTGTTATCAATTCTTCCAATCCCCGGTCGACTTTTATTTTATCCTGCAAGTTGTTTATAATTATTTGGGCCAATTTCAACCCTTCCTTTCTAGTTCTTTCAACTTTTCCGGATATTCTATGCGGGTGTGGAAAATACCGGTTAGAACTTTAGAAAAGGCTGCGGCAATTTTGTCGAGGTCCTTCAACGTCAGGTTGCTTTCGTCCAACTGACCATCGGCCAATTTCTCTTTTATTATCTGCCTTATCAGTCCCTCTATTTTCCCAGGGGTGGGTTTGGTCATGGACCTCACGGCAGCTTCCGCCGAATCGGCCAGCATCACAATGGCGGCTTCTTTGGTTTGTGGCTTGGGTCCGTCATAGCGAAAGCTGCTCTCCTCTATTTTTTTCTCCTCATGATTGTCCAGGGCCTTTTTATAAAAATAAGTTAAGAGCGAAGTACCGTGGTGCTGAGCTATGAAATCCTGTATTACGGACGGCAATTTATACTGCCGGGCTATTTCAAGGCCATCCTTCACATGAGAAGTGATTATAAGAGCACTGAGCGTTGGATTCAGCTTGTCGTGGGGATTGTCGGATGTCAACTGGTTTTCAATGAAAAAATAAGGTCTTTTTAGTTTACCTATATCGTGGTAGCTCGCTCCAACCCGTGCCAAGAGCGCATCGCCCCCCACGGCTTCAGCGGCGGCTTCCGCGAGATTCCCCACTATTATGGAATGGTGATAGGTGCCGGGAGCCTCCAGAAGCAGGCGGCGAAGAAGGGGTTGATTAGGGTTGGAAAGTTCCAGGAGCCTTACGGAAGTTGTTATGCCAAAAGTATTTTCAAGAAAAGGAAGTAGACCTATGGTTAAAATTGAAGACAAAAACCCGTTCACTATTCCCCAAAAACTTTGCCTCGCAATGTCAAGGAGCGAATTGTTGTTTAGAAATCCAATTCCGAAGATTATGAGGAAATTGGCAAGTCCCACCAAGCCGCCGGCTTTGGTCAAATCGCCCCGCTGCATGACCTTTTTTGTAAAATACGTACCCATAAGGCCGCCTACCAGGGCGACCAGGGCGCTGGCAAAGTCGTTTCCCAGGAGCACGCCGACGGCTATTGACATCACGAAACTTGCCGTAACGGCGATATGCGGATTTATCAGTATGGATATCAGCATGCTCCCTGCCGAAACGGGCACGAGAAAATTCGATATCGTCTTGAAAACCGTCGATATGAAAAGGGTAGTTATCACGACTATAGCCAGCAATCCCAGGTACGGTACGTTTTCAAAAACGTCTCGGTGAAAGAGGTAGATTTCAACGGCCAAGACAAATTCCAAAATCAATACAAGTACGGCAATCCCAAAGGCCATTTTAAAGTATGAGGAATTGTCCTGGGAAAGAAGCCCCAATTCTTTCAAAAGTTCCAGCTGCTCCTGTGTCACCGGTTTCCCCTTTTCGATAAGCACCTGCCCTTTCGTAATTTTCACCGGTGCAACAGTTTCCATAGCCGCTTTCTGTTCCCGCTCCGTGGCTTCTTCGTCAAAAATCATATTGGGCCTTATCACCGAAAAAGCTATGTCTTCCCCCGCGCTCTTTACGGGTTCGGAAAGACTTGCCTTTTTAAATTCTTCTATGATCAGCGCTTTTGCCCTATCGATGGATTCTTCCTTAATCCCGTCATTCATGACAGTTTCAATAACCGCTTTGGTGACGGTCTCCAGCTCCCTGAGTTCGGAATCGCTCAAATTTATTATTACTAAATAGGTTTCATCGGAAAACCCGTCTGATATAGCCGTCTTTAACATCTTCACCTTACCGGATTCATCCATCTCCCTGGACCTTACATCCCTCACCGCGGCGAATATATCCGTAACTTTCCGCTTGACTTCTTTTGTCACATTCTGGTCCAAAGTGTACTTTTTAGGTACAGAATTTGCCGCAGCCACCTGGAGTTTTCGGGTCGCAACGGTATCAATGGCATCCTTGTGCGCCACAATATCTTCCTGAACTATATCGCCCACTTTTAAGTCGTATTTTTTCGGGAATGTATTTGCAAGCATTAGAGCAACCATTGCCAAAAAAAATGCGACTCCCACCATTACTCTTTGGAAGGCGCAGTTAGAAAGCAATTTATTATTTTGTCTTACTATCCTCATTTTAGACCAGCCGCGCCTTAAAACAACAGACACAGGACCAGCCCCTCACTGAATTTTTCTGCTTTCCTCGTACCTTTCGTAAGCCTTAATTATCTTCTGGACAACCTCGTGGCGCACCACATCTTTGTCGGTAAGGTAAATGAATTCGATGCCTTCGATACCCTTTAGAATGAGCTGGACCTCCTCGAGGCCCGAATATACTCCCTTAGGAAGGTCCACCTGGGTTACATCACCCGTAATCACCGCTTTAGAACCGAAGCCGAGGCGGGTTAGGAACATTTTCATCTGTTCGGAAGTGGTATTTTGAGCTTCGTCCAAAATTATAAAGGAATCGTCCAGGGTCCTCCCCCTCATGTAAGCCAAAGGTGCTACCTCTATGATTCCCTTTTCCATATACCGCTGAAAAGTTTCCACCCCTAATATGTCGTAAAGGGCATCGTAAAGGGGTCTTAAATAAGGATTCACCTTTTCCTGAAGGTCTCCCGGCAAAAATCCCAGTTTCTCCCCAGCTTCAACCGCCGGCCGCGTGAGAATTATGCGGCTGACTTCCCTTTCCTTCAGCGCCGTAACAGCGAGCGCCATAGCGAGATAGGTTTTACCCGTACCCGCCGGACCGATGCAAAATACTATATCGTTTCGCTTCACCGCCTTAACGTACAGTTTTTGACCTATCGTTTTGGGCTTTATCGGCTTTCCACGATGGGTTACGCAAATCACATCGTCGTAAAGGTCTGTAATCTTTTCTTCCTGCCCTTCCTTCGCGAGTTTTGAAAAATACCTGATGTCGGATGAGGTCAAGGAATTTCCTCCCTTTAAAACTTTTATCAACTGGAAGAGAAGCTTTTCTACGGCCCCTACATTCTCTTTTTCTCCCAATATAAGGATTTCTCCATTTCTTGTTATTATTCGCACATCAAATTCTTTTTCAATGAATTTAATATTTTCATCCCTGCTTCCAAAAAGTTCTACAACGGTCTTTATATTGTCTACGGAAACTTTGGCCTCGGCCAGATTTTTACCCAATAAAACATCCTCCTTTATTTATTCAATCTCTTTTTCAATTCCAATGTCCTCTATGACTTCTACGGTCAAAGTCCCGACAACAACCTGTTTTTCCGGATTTAAAGTGAATTCCATCTTTTTCTGAACTATCTGAACGTCCCCGGGAAAATCTTTAAGCTTTTCCGCTAGCCTCTGGCTCGCCTCCTGGGAAGCTCCCTCCACTCCGAGAAATCGTTTTTCCTCCTTTACTTCCCTGTAAAGAACCGGGTTAAAGGTTACATTTCCGAAAGCTGGAGGAATAATGTATCTTACCTTCAAATCTTCTTCGACGTAATTGGAGAAGTTCACATCGCCTAGTTGAAGGTATATCTCTCGATTCCCTACCCTAAATTTATACGCTTTTTTGACCCTGCCGGTATACGACTTTACGGATTCCACCAGAGGCACTTCCACCGATTCTTTATACCACACCCTTGCCTTTACAATTCCCTTTGCCCTTACTAACAACTTTTCTTCCTCACCGTCTCCTCCTGCTAGGGAGACGCTGCCGGAAATCAGCATATCCCCCTTGCTTACAGTATCTCCCGGCTTTACCACTGCCTCTCCCCTCAAAAGGAGCACTTCCTCGACTATTCCGTCTTTTGAAGCCACGATGTTGCAGGGAGTATCTTCTTCCACTTCGGGCGGCATTTCCCTTTCTACCAATTCCACTATTACCCTGCTGCCCCTTATTTCTATTTCCGCCCAAGATACGTTTTTATAGTTAAGGAGTATTTTATCAAGAAAATACTTTTTGTCAAGCTTGTATTTAAATATACCGGGCTTCAGTCCCCATCGTTCTAAATCTCTGATAACCGAGTTTTTTAACGTTTCATTCTGAGTATTTACCTCCACGCTCCATACGATAGACGAGAGCATGTAAATTGCTGCTACAAAAAATATAATCCCTAATGATAGTACCTTGCGCCTTTTTAATCTATTCAAGGAGAAATATAGACCCCTTTTTTGCAATACATAAATCCTGCATCTGGTTTTTCGCGCAAGGGACCGTAGTCTAAAAAATCCGCGAACGCTGACCTTTGCCAAAAGAATATTTTCTTCATGTCGTTTTATATCCCACAGATAAATGCCATGAAAGGCCGCTTGATTTATTAGTCTCTCACCGTACTGGCCTACTATTTTTATAATAACATATCCCCGCAAACAATTCCATAACTTTATGACCAGCACCTTTTTCCCTCCGCGGTCATTCTTCAAACTCGACGGCCTTAACTTTCCCCTCCACAAAAATTTCGTCGGCCAACACATATTTTATAAAGAGTCCCTCTCCTCTTATGACGAGAATTCCAATGGAAGTATTTATGCAGACCTTTTCCGAAGCGTATTCAATTATCCCTTTGTGATTTTCGATAAACACTCCTATTTTCCCGGTTACCGTAACCCGGGGAAGGTCAAGAACCACATCCTTGGGAAGGTCAAGAACTTCTATAAATTTTGACTTCAGTCCTTCTTTTTGATTCCTTTTCATAGGCATCCTTCTCAACAATAATTTCTTTTTAAAATTTATTCTTAAAAGATACGTTTAATTACAAATCGAAGCCCGCACAAAAAATAAATAACCCGGCTTTTGCCGGGTTATTGGCTTTGAAGCAGCTTTTTCACTATGGCGTTTACGGCCTTGCCGTCGGCCCTCCCTTTCACCTGCGGAAGAACTGCTTTCATAACCATCCCTAAATCCTTTAAATCTTTAGCGCCAATTTCCGATATGGTCTTTTTAACTATTTCTTCCAATTCTTCCTCGGTAAGCTGCAGGGGGAGGTATTCCTGTAAAATTTCAATCTCTCTTTGCAGTTCATCGGCCTTATCACTACGCCCTAATCGTTCGTATTCCTCTTTGGCCTCTTTTCGCTTTTTCACTTCTCTTGAGATGACCTCAATTGCCTCGTCATCGTTCAATTCGTGCATGCGGTCTTTTTCCTCTTTTATTATGGCCGCTTTTGCCATCCTTATCACGGACAGGCGCTCTTTCTGGCCTTCTTTCAAGGCTTTCTTTAAATCCTCATTCAATTTTTCCTTAATCGACAATGGTCTTTACCTCCTCGAAACCTTACCGGTGTTTTCTCCGGCGTGCCGCTTCGGACTTCTTCTTTCTTCTGACGCTGGGCTTTTCGTAGTGTTCTCTCTTGCGAAGTTCAGAGAGCACACCGGCTTTTTGGCACATACGCTTGAACCTTTTTATGGCGCTGTCGATGGATTCGTTTTCCCCAACGCGTACTTCTGGCATCCTCTACTCCCTCCCCCCACGCTTTACTTTCGATTTAAGAAAAGAAGTTATTGGAATTTGTATTTTTGGCAGCATTAGCCCGGAGGCCAGGTCATAAACCTGCCGCCCAGTAAGTGGAAATGAAGGTGATGCACGGTTTGCCCTCCATCGTCTCCCGTGTTTACTACCAACCTGAAACCTTTTTTATCTATGTTATTCTCCTTAGCGAGACTTTGCGCTACCTTGACTATCTTTTTCACTATGTCGCCGTTATTTTCATCAACGTCCATTATGGAACTCAGGTGCTTTTTGGGAATAATAAGGAGATGGATGGGCGCCTGAGGATTTATATCCTTGAAAGCGAGTACATCCTCGTCCTCATAAACTACAGTGGCAGGAATCTCCTTTTTGACAATTCTACAGAAAATGCACTCCACCGTTCCACCTCCTTTTCGCCTTAAAGATATTTAGATATTTAAAGTTTAATGGAATTATTCCACATTCGACCTGGATTTTCCTTCTTCCACTCAAATTTTTTTAATGTTTCCCAGGATAAATTCGTCCTCATTTTTGATTAATTCAACTTTAAGAAGCTCATTCCTCAATTCTTCCCCGGAACGCACTCCTACTTTTATATAATTGCCGGTATGGCCGAAGTATATGTCCCCTTCCCTTTCCTCAAAAAGCACGTCCATCACTTTGCCTACGAACTTTTCTCTGAAATTTCTTTCGAGTTTCTTGCTCAAGATTATAAGTTCGCGGCTTCGCTTCTCTTTCAGTTCGGCCGGCACCTGCTCTGGCATTTTTGCTGCTGGAGTCCCCTTCCTCGGAGAAAACTTAAACACGTGGAGCCGGCTGAATCCTATTTTCTTTATAAATTCCCGGGTTTTTTCAAAATCTTCATCGGTCTCCCCGGGAAAGCCGACTATCACATCGGTGGTGATGGCCACATCGGGCATGATCTTTTTTATGAATTGAATCCTCTCCTCGAATTCCGATACGGTGTAGCGCCGGTTCATCAGCTTCAATATTCTGTCGCTGCCGCTCTGCAGGGGGATATGGAAATGATGGCAGAAATTTTCAACAGCCGCCAATTTTTTTATGAAATCATCGCTCAATTCCATCGCTTCAATGGAACTTAAGCGAATCCTCTTTATGCCTTCTATTTTCGAAAGTTTTTCTATCACGTCATAAAGGGCACGCCCATTTTCAAAATCCGCACCGTAGAGCCCCAGGTGAATTCCCGTGAGCACTATCTCCTTGAAGCCATCTTTTGCTAAGTTTTCAGCTTCCTTCAGGATGCTCTCTATGGGCCTGCTGCGGACCGGTCCTCGCACGTAAGGTATTATGCAGTAGGAGCAGAACATATTGCACCCTTCCTGGATTTTTAAAAAAGCCCGGGTGCGCTGCCTGTATCCTTTAAAAGCAATTTCCTCGAAGGTCCTAACCTTCATAATATCTTCAACATCTACTATTTTGGTCTCGTCTTTTTTTGCCCGCTCCACGAGGTCCACTATCTTGTGGCGGTCTTTCGTACCTACCACCACATCAACGCCGGGTATTCGTAAAATTTCGTCCGCGTTCATTTGAGCATAGCATCCTACAACGGCAACCGTGGCACCGGGATTCCTTCTGGTAGCCTGTCTTATTATCTGCCTCGACTTCCTCGCTCCCTCGTTAGTAACAGTGCATGTATTGATAACATAGACATCTGCCACGTTATCGAAATCAACCAGTTCATAGCCCCTGTCTTTAAACAACTCGGCCATGGCATCGGATTCGTACTGGTTGACCTTGCAGCCTAAAGTGTAAAAAGCTACTTTTGGCATGATGATTTATTCAATCACCTCCCCAAAATCGCCAAATTCGTACATCAATACGGTGGTGACCGCAAATCCCGCCGTTTCGGTCCTCAAAATCCTCTGCCCCAGGCTAACCGTGACCGCCCCAGATTCCCTTGCTTTTTTTATTTCGTCCCCGGAAAAACCTCCTTCGGGCCCGATTAAAACAGCAATTTCCTTAATCTTTGCCGAAATGGAAGACAAAAAGGGCTTTAAAAAAATCCTTCGCTCTTCTTCCCAGGGCACCAGGGCCAGGGGGTATTTTTTCAAGGCCGCAACGCACTCGTCGAAGTCAACCGGCCCGTGCACTTTTGGCAGGTCCGGCCTACGGCACTGCTTCGCGGCTTCTTTTACTATTTTTTGCCATCTCTCCGTCCTGCTCTTCATCTTCTTCCTATCCATTTCCACCACTGTGCGCTCGGTTATGACCGGGACGAATTCCGCAACCCCGAGTTCGGTATTTTTCTGCAGTATAAAATCGAACTTTTGCCCCTTCGGGATGCCCTGGAACAAAGTTATGCGCGGAGCTTTTATCTCAAAATTATTTTTTTCAATTATCTTTACTCTTATTTTTTTGCCGCCAAAAAGCACCTCCACAATTTGAGCCTTACACACCGTGTCCCTGCCGTTGGAAATTTGCAAATCATCGCCTTTTCCCATTCTCAGGACATTCGCTATGTGGTGGGCATCCTCTCCGGTAATCTCTATCACGTCATCTAAATTTATATTTTCCTGAACAAAAAAAAGGGGCATTGCCTCTCACCTACTTTTCTGCCCTTTGACGCAATCGGGATACGAGCGTTATCCAATCGCCCTTTTCCATTTCCTCAACCACATCAAAACCCGCATTTTCCAAAGCTCGGCATACAGGCAATTTTTTGTCTTTAATTATTCCGGAACAAATAAAAAAGCCTCCATCCTTTAGATTTGCTGCTGCATCAGCGGCTAGGTCCACTATCACATCGGCGATTATATTGGCTACTATTATATCTGCCTTAAAGTTTGCCCTCTTTAAACCTTCTCCCTTTATTACTTCTACCAGCTGCCTTACGCCATTTCTCTCTACATTTTCCTCAGCCACTTTTACAGCCACCTGGTCCTTATCTATAGCGAGCACCCTTGACGCTCCCAGTTTTGCAGCCGCTATTGAAAGTATCCCGGAACCGCAGCCCACATCTATCACGGTTTGGCCTTCCTTGACATATCTTTCCAAAAGCTCCAGGCACATAGCGGTTGTCTCGTGCGTTCCCGTCCCGAAGGCCATCCCGGGGTCTAACTCTATCACCACTTCCCCGGCTTTCGGTTCGTAATCCAGCCAGGAAGGCTTTATAACCAACCTTTCCCCGATCCGCAATATCTGGTAATAGGCCTTCCACGCGTTGGCCCAGTCGCTCTCTTCTACGAAGGATACTTCCATCTCGCCGCTTCCCAGGTCGAGCCCGAACCTGGGAAGCTCGGCAATTCTCCTTCCGATTTCCTGCAAAAGTTCGTTCACTTGCTCGGATTCGGGAAGGTACCCTGTCACGACGGCCTGCTCGAAGTCAATGCCTTCGGGAATTTCCACGTAATCCCATGTGTCTTCGCGGTTCAACAAATCTTTAGGGTCTTCGATGACCACTCCGGCAGCCCCTGCTTCGTAAAAGATATTGGCTATGGATTCTATAGCTTCGGTCGAAGTTTTTACTTTAATTTCTATCCATTTCATTTTTTTCCTCCTGCCTATCAAACGCCGAAGGCGTCTCTCATCTTATCAAAAAAACCTTTGTGCGGCTGTTTTACGTCTTCCCCGCTTATTTCGGCAAACTTTCTCAATAATTCCTTTTGCTTTTCACTCAGTTTCTTGGGTATCACCACATTTACCTTTACGTGCAAATCGCCGCGCCCGTAGCCTCTGAGATGGGGCATTCCCTTGCCCTTTATCCTGAATCTGGTGCCGGGCTGGGTTCCCTCGGGTATCTTTAATTTTACCCGACCGTCAAGGGTAGGTACTTCTATTTCCGCTCCCAGAGCGGCCTGCACGAACGAAATCGGAGCTTCGTAAATGAGGTCGTCACCTTGCCGTATAAAAAGCCTGTGGGGTTTCACGTGGATAACAACATATAGGTCACCGGCAGGACCGCCCCTTGCACCCGGTTCGCCTTCACCTGCTAGTCGCAATTTAGAACCGGTGTCTACTCCCGGAGGAATCTTCACCTTTATTTTGCGCGAAGCCCTTATATTTCCCGTCCCGCGGCATTCAGGGCATGGTTCTTCTATAACAATACCAGTACCCTGACATCTTGTGCAAGTTGTTATGCTTATATATCTTCCAAAAGGCGTGTTTTGCACCTGCTTCACCTGACCACTTCCACCGCAAACGGGACAGGTCTTTGCACCGGTTCCCGGCTTCGCGCCGGTGCCGCCGCACCTCGGACACGATTCCGTCCGGTAAAGCTCAATCTCCTTTTCCGCACCCAAAAAAGCTTCTTCCAAAGTTATTTCAAGGTCATACCTAATATCGGCGCCGCGAACAGGCCCTTTTTTCCTCGGTTCACCGAAACCTCCGAAAAAGCTATCGAAAATGTCTCCGAAGATGTCCCTTCCGAAATCGAAATCCCCAAAATCGCCAAAGCCCCCGCCGCCGAAATCCCCTTGAGCGGCATTCGGGTCCACACCTGCATGGCCGAATTTGTCGTACATGGCCCTCTTTTGGGGGTCACTCAATACCTGATAAGCCTCATTTATCTCCTTGAACTTTTCTGCGGCATCGGGGCTTTTATTAACATCAGGGTGGTACTGCCGGGCCAGTTTTCTGTAAGCTTTTTTTATCTCTTCTTCGGTAGCATCTTTCCCCACTCCGAGGATTTCGTAGTAATCCTTCTTGCTCAATAGCTATCACTCCAATAAAAGTCAGCCCGAAAGGGCTGACTTTTTATTTTTGCTCTTTTTTGCCTTCGTCGTTGACGAATCTATAGTCGGCGTCCACCACTTTCTCATCCTTTGTACCTCCTGTGCTATTTCCTGGGTTGCCTCCGGTTCCCTGAGAGCTGTATAGCCTTGCAGATATATCGTAGAAGGCTTTGGTTAGGTCATCGGTAGCTTTTTTAATTTTTTCCAAATCGTCGCTTTCAATGGCCTTCTTGACGTTTTCGATTTCCTTTCTCACCTTTTCGGCTTCTTCCGGTTTTATCTTGTCCTTCAATTCGTTCAACATCTTCTCCGACTGGTAGATAAGAGAGTCTGCGTGATTTTTCGCCTCCACTTTTTCCTTCCTCTTCTTGTCTTCTTCCGCATATTTTTCCGCATCTCTTATCATTCTCTGGATTTCCTCTTCCGTCAAATTAGTTGAAGAGGTTATGGTAATCTTCTGCTCCTTTCCTGTGCCCAAATCTTTCGCCGAAACGTGGACTATGCCGTTGACATCAATCTCAAATTTTACCTCAATACGCGGCACTCCCCTCGGAGCCGGCGGTATACCCGTGAGCTGGAACCTGCCCAATGTCACGTTATCTGCAGCCATCGGCCTTTCGCCCTGCAGCACGTGGATGTCCACCGTCGTCTGGTTATCGGCAGCCGTAGTAAAAATCTGGCTTCTCGACACGGGAATGGTGGTGTTCCTCTCTATAATCTTAGTAAAGACTCCTCCCAGGGTCTCTATGCCGAGGGAAAGAGGCGTCACGTCAAGGAGAACCACATCTTTAACTTCACCTGCTAGCACGCCTGCTTGAATGGCAGCTCCCATGGCTACCACCTCATCGGGATTCACGCCCTTGTGCGGCTCTTTTCCTAAAAATTTCCTTATCGCTTCCTGAACCGCCGGTATGCGCGTCGAACCGCCCACCAGTATTACCTTGTCTATATCTTCCGGCCTCAATCCGGCGTCTTTCAAAGCCTGCTCGGTGGGCCCTAAGGTGGCTTCTACCAGGTCCCTTGTAAGTTCCTCGAATTTAGCCCTGGTCAGAGTCATTTCGATATGCTTGGGCCCGCTGGCATCCGCAGTAATGAAGGGAAGGCTTATAGTGGTCTCGAGCATGCTGGAAAGCTCTATCTTGGCCTTCTCGGCGGCTTCTTTCAACCGCTGCAGGGCCATGCGGTCTTTCCTGAGGTCAATGCCGTGCTCTTTTAAAAATTCTTCCGCTATATAATCAATTATCCTTTGGTCGAAGTCGTCGCCTCCAAGCCTGTTGTTACCGCTGGTGGCCTTTACCTCGAATACCCCATCCCCCAGTTCGAGGATGGATACGTCAAACGTACCGCCGCCCAAGTCGAAAACCAGAATGGTTTGGTCGTTTTCCTTGTCAAGGCCATAGGCCAAGGCAGCGGCTGTCGGTTCGTTTATTATTCTCAGGACCTCGAGTCCCGCTATTCTTCCAGCGTCTTTCGTAGCCTGACGCTGACTGTCGGTAAAGTAAGCCGGTACAGTTATGACTGCCTGGGTAACTTTTTCTCCCAGATACGCCTCTGCGTCCTGTTTTATTTTTTGCAGAATCATGGCCGATATTTCCTGGGGGGTGTAAAGCTTGCCATCTATGTTTACTTTATAATCCGTTCCCATGTGTCTTTTTATCGATATGACGGTTCTTTCGGGATTAAGTATGGCCTGTCTTTTGGCCATCTGCCCTACAAGACGCTGACCATCTTTTGTGAAAGCTACAACCGAGGGCGTTAGTCTCGAACCCTCTGCATTGGGTATTATAACCGGCTGACCGCCCTCTATGTATGCGGCCACTGAGTTGGTTGTTCCAAGGTCTATACCAATAATCCTGCCCATTTTACGCCACCTCCGCTATTTTTTTGCTACTTTGACAAGACTAGGCCTTATAACTTTTGAATGGTATGTATAACCTTTTCGCAGTACCTCCACCACTGTATCGTTTTCGTGTTCGTCGCTTTCCACCGTCATAATGGCTTCGTGGAATTGGGGGTCGAAGGGCCTCCCTTCGGCCTCTATTTCCTGCACCCCGTATTTGTTCAATATACCTTTAATCTGATTGTATATGAGCTTTATTCCGTCGTACACTGCGCTATTTTTATCTTCGAGCGAATCAAGGGCTCTCTCGAAATTATCCAAAACGGGAAGGATGTCCTTTATCAGCTGTTCTCCGGCGTAGAGCTTTATCTGCTCCATTTCTTTTTGGGTCCTTTTTTTAAAGTTATCGTAGTCGGCCAGTGCCCTTAGCCAAAGTTCCTTATACTCGACTGCCTCTTTTTCTTTTTCCTCCAAAGCTTTTCTTAGTTCCTCGGTTTCACAAGATTCTTCGGACAATGAAACCGAGCCTTCGCCGTTTTGGATGTCCTGGCAACCAGATTCATCTTTTTCCTCTTCTTTTTTATCTTCCATTTCATTTTCTTTGTCAATGTTCTTTTCGTCCTCTTTTTCCGCCAATTTATATCACCTCGCATTAGAAATCCATTTCGCCCACACCGGCTGCCGGTTCGGAACTCCCCCTTGCTGCGGGTCCTTCATCCCGCTTTTTGATGATGGTATCTATCCTCAAAATAGCCTGGGCAATTTCGCCCGCTGCTTTAATCGCATGGATTTTTACGAGAGTCGGGTCAAGCACTCCTAACTTCGTCATGTCGGCTAGCTCGCCGGTGTCGCAATTGACCCCTATGGCGTCGCTGCCCTTTTCAGCCTGGGTGTAAATTACCTCCTCCAATTTTTCCAGGGGGTTGAAGCCCGCATTGTAGACAATCTGCGACAGGGGACGTTTTAAAGCCGCGATAACACAGTCGATACCGTAAGACGCCATTCCCTTTATTTTTTCCCTTTCCCTCTCAAGTTCCCGGGCCACTGCCACCTCCACAGCTCCACCGCCCGGTACTACTCCACCTTTTATCGCTGCCTGCAGGGATGATGCCGCATCTTTTGCAATCCTTTCTCTTTCACCGACAATCTCGGCTGTCGCGGCACCCACCAAGATGGTGGCCATGGGTTTGCCTTCTCCGCCTTCAATCCTCAAGTGCTCCAGCTTTTCGTCTTCGTAGGCTTTTTTCGCCCGACCTATGTAACTTTTAATTTCGTCAATTGATTTTTTCAACCCCGCCTTTTTCATTATTCTGGCTCCCGTATGCTCTGCAACTCTTTCCAGGTCTTTGGCGGATACCCTCTCCAACGCGATTACACCGGCATCGGTGAGCATTTCCTCTGCTTCACCCGATATCCCCTTGCCCACCAAAATGAGGTTGACCTTGAGTTCTATCAGCTTTTTAAGGTTTTCCCTGAACTCCTCCTGAAGGGCCATGTACCTGGCAAAACCGGATTCAGTGCTGAGCGCTCCTTCTTCTATTTGCTCCGGTTCTAAAGCGTCATCTATGACCAATACCCTGACGTCCTCAAGTTCGCTGGGCATTTGCTTGTTTACCTTTTCTTTGTCAACAATTACGCCGAGGAAGACTTCGTTTTCTGCCCCTTCGCGCGCCATCACTATGTCCCTTAACTTGAAATTCTTTTCTTTTAACTTTTCCTCTCCGATAAGTTTTGCGGCTTGGGTTACCAATTCTGCGATGTCTTCGTGTTCCCTGCCGGCGATATAAGCTATGTCCTTTAAAGCGGGGTCATCTATCCCTTTTACAGGGATAGATTTGGCAAGAAGGATTTCTTGGGCTTTCTTAACTCCGTGCTTTATCCCCTCAATGACTTTTGCTACCGGCACGCCTTTTAAAATCTGATTTACCCCTTCCGATACCATTGCACCGGCCATTATGGTGGCGGTAGTGGTCCCGTCACCCACTTCTTCCTGCTGGGCTTTGGCAATATTTATGAGCATCTTTGCCGCGGGATGATTGATGTCCATCAGTTTTAGTATCGTCACGCCATCGTTTGTCACGGTGACTTCTCCAAACCTGTCAACCAGCATGATGTCCAGCCCTTTAGGACCTATGGTTCCTTCCACCGCGGAAGCCACAGCCCTTATAGCATTGGCATTGGTCAAAAAAGCGGCAAATTTTTCGTCGACTTCCTGACCGTTGTTATTTTTTAAGTTCAATACAATTACCTCCTGTCTTTAAATCAAAGTTGAAAGCGTTTCGTTCAGGTAGTCCGTAACTTTGTTCAGAATGGATACCACTTTGGAGTAATCCATCCTGGTGGGACCTATTACTCCGAAAATCCCCAGGTTTTTTCCCCCGGCCGTAAAGTTGGTGGTAATTATGCTGAATTCTTGAAGTTCCTTCCAGGGATTTTCATTACCTATACTTATCGTTATCTGATTGGGTTTCGAGGTGTATTTTAGCACCCTTATCATGAAATCTTCTTCTTCTATTAACGAAAGGAAATTTCTTGCCTTTTCCACGTCTTTAAACTCGGGGAAATCCAGCATCCTGGAACTTCCGCTCGCAAATACTTTGCCGTTTTCCTTAGCTTCCTCAAGCCTTTCTATAAGCACGCGGACAAACGCATCCAGCGTCAGTTCGTACTCCCTCATCTCGCTCTTTATCCGCTCCATATAGTCCGGGGTGATTTCATCCACGGTCCTTTCAACCAGGTAGTGGTTGAATAAATTGGATATGCGCGTCAGATCGGAGTCCGTCAGGTTTTCCGGAAGTTCTACAATTTGATGTACTACGGCACCGTAATTGGTAACTATAATTAAAAGCCCCTTCTCCTTGCTCAACCTCAGGATTTCCACGTGCTTTAACCTGCTTTCGTGAAGCTGAGGTCCTACGATAATCGAGGTGTAATTCGTCAGGTTTGATATAACACGGCTGGTTTCTTCAATTAACTCCTCCAACTCTTTTACTCGCTTTTTAAACAGTTGCCTTATCGCATGCAGCTCTTTTTCGGTCAGCTCAACCACAGGCATTAGGAAATCTACGTAAAACCTGTACCCTTTATCTGAAGGAATCCGCCCCGCCGACGTATACGGCTGGGCAATATACCCCAGCTCTTCCAGGTCTGCCATTTCGTTCCTTATGGTGGCCGGACTTATCCCCATTCGATATTTTCGGGCGATAGTCCTCGACCCTACGGGCTCGGCTGTGGCAATATAATCCACCACTATAGCCCTGAGGATCTTTATTTTCCTATCGTCCAACATGCGTAAAGCACCTCTTTAAATTAGCACTCTCGACAAGAGAGTGCTAAAATCCTATCTTAATAAATATCACTTCGCCTTTTCTTTGTCAAGAGAGCCGAAAAACCGCATCGGAATCGTCGGCTTCTTCCATGAGAGAAAGCATATCTAAAGGCAATGGAGCTTTAAAAACGACTCTAGTTCCCTTAAGTGGATAGAAAAAGGACATCTCGGCACAGTGCAGGGCTTGTCGCTTTATCTTATTACCTCTTCCCCCGTAAAGGGTGTCACCGGCAACAGGATGTCCTATGTAACTGAAATGAACCCTTATCTGGTGTGTTCGGCCGGTTATCGGCTTTACTTCTAATACCGTGTAGCCCTTCAGGCGTTTTACAACTTTAAAATGCGTTACGGCTTTTTTACCATTATCCGAAACCCGTCTTTCGATTAGGCTTTCCTCTTTCCTGCCAATCCTCTCTTGTATAATTCCCCAGTCTTGTCTTATCAAACCTTCCACAACCGCAACGTACTTTTTTTCTATACGGCCGTAAGTCTGTATAAAACCGTGCATATACTGGTTCAAGGCAATTATCAAGACCCCCGACGTATCCCTGTCCAGGCGATTTACTGGATGAAACCCTCCCTTTTTGCCCTTTTTGTTAAGGTAATACATAACGCCGTTGGCAATGGTGCCATCGTGGCAAAAGGGCGTAGGATGCACCACGATGCCCGGCTGTTTATTCAGTACTATTATATGCTCATCCTCGTAGAGGATATTTATCGGCACATAAGAAGGCTTTATTTTCGATTCTTCGGATAAATCCACTTCCACGATGTCACCGGATGTTACCTTCGCGTTCGCGTAAACCGGATTGCCGTTGAGAAATATTTTCCCTTCCCTTTTTAATCTCCTCAATGCCCTGCTGGAAAAACCATTTACTTTCAAAAATTCCCCGACCGTCAATCCCCGCGATGCTTCATCCACAATAAACCTCATGCCGGCCTCCTTTTGCTCACGGGAGAAATTCTATGAAGGCTTCGTTGGCCAGGTCCAGGCCTTTTTCGGTAAGTTTCACATACTTTCCGTCATCTACAATAAGCTCCTTTTCCTTCAGCCGTTTTATGGCATCGCCGTACACCGAATCAAGTTCTTTTCCGAATTTCCGATAAAATAAAGTTTTATCTACACCCTTTACCAACCTCAACCCGAGGATAATAAATTCGGCCTGCTGGTCTTCTCCCGAAAGTTTTTCCCTATTTTCTACCGCCGAGCCCTTTTCTTTCACTTTTTCTATGTAATCTTTGAAATCGTATACATTGTAGAAACGAACCCCATCAATAAACGAATGAGCTCCCGCCCCCAGCCCCAAATATTCGCCGTAAGTCCAGTAAACCAAATTATGTCTGCACTCCCTTCCGGGCTTCGCAAAATTGGAGATTTCGTAGTGCGAATATCCTCCTTCTTCTAGTATCCTCCTTGCCGAATGGTACATCATCCTTTCTTCGTCCTCGGAAGGAAGAAAAAGCAGACCTTTTTCTTTCAATTCGTAAAACTTCGTGCCTTCTTCCACGCTAAGACTATAGCAGGATACGTGCTCCGGCGATAAATCCAACAGTTTTTTTAGAGAGTCGCAGAAATCTTCCACCTTTTGCTGCGGCAGTCCAAATATCAAATCCACGTTTATGTTGTCGAATCCTGCTTCTCTGGCCATGAAAAATTTTTTTAAAAAACCCTCCGCAGTATGAATCCTTCCGATTGCCTTTAAAAGTTTATCGTCAAAGGACTGCAATCCCAAACTAAGCCGATTAACCCCGGCTTCCCTTAGAACTTTAAGTTTCTCTCTTGTAATAGTCTCCGGATTGGCTTCTACGGTGAATTCCAGCCCAGGGCTTATGTTAAATGCCCCGCGAACCGCATCCACCAGAGACGGTAATTCTTTTTCGTTTAAAACGGTGGGAGTTCCGCCGCCGATGTATATACTGCTTATTGTTCTTTCAATATTCGAATAAAAAGAAATTTCCCTTTTCAGGGAATCCAGGTATAAAGGCACGTATTCCAGTTCGGTATAGGAGTTGAAATCGCAGTAAGCACATTTTTTTATGCAAAAAGGCACATGGATGTACAGTGCTATTGCATCCATGGTACCTACCCCATCTTTAACACGGACATAAAAGCTTCCTGCGGAACTTCCACCTTTCCGAGCTGCCGCATCCTCTTTTTGCCTTCCTTTTGTTTTTCCAAAAGCTTCTTCTTTCTCGTGACATCCCCGCCGTAACACTTGGCCAGCACGTTTTTCCTCAAGGCCTTTATGGTTTCCCTCGCAATTATTCGTCCTCCTATTGCCGCCTGGATGGGTATTTCGAAAAGGTGTCTCGGAATTACTTCCTTTAATTTTTCGACCAGCTGCCTTGCCCTACTATACGCCTTTTCCCTGTGGACTATGAAGGAAAGCGCATCGACCAACTCGCCGTTTATCAAAATATCCACCTTGCACAGGTCCGATTTTCTGTAACCAATAACCTCGTAATCCAGAGAAGCATAGCCTTTAGTGCGGGATTTCAGCTGATTGAAGAAATCGTAAATTATCTCTGAAAGGGGTATTTCGTACCGAAGCACTACCCTCTTTTCGCTTAGATACTGCATGTCCTTAAAATTCCCGCGCTTTTCCTGACAGAGTTCCATCACCGCCCCAACGTACTCAGCGGGCAGCATTATCGAAGCTTCCACGTAAGGCTCTTCGATATGCTCTATTTTCGACGGCTCCGGAAAATTGGTCGGGTTATCCACCATTACTTCCTCGCCGTTAGTCTTTTTTATTTTGTATACGACGCTCGGCGCCGTCGTGATGAGATTTATGCCGTATTCCCTTTCAAGGCGCTCCTGAACAATCTCCATGTGGAGCAATCCTAAAAATCCGCAGCGAAATCCGAAGCCTAGCGCCGCAGAAGTTTCGGGTTCAAAAAACAACGAAGCATCGTTCAGCTGCAGTTTTTCCAAAGCTTCCCTTAATTTTTCGTAATCCTCGCCGTCGGCCGGATAAACGCCGCAAAAGACCATGGGAACGGCCTTTTTATAGCCAGGGAGCGGTTCTTTTGCAGGATTTTCCGCGTCGGTGATGGTATCCCCGACCCTGGTATCTTTCACGTTTTTTATGCCTGCCACAACGTATCCCACTTCACCCGCCCTGAGACTATCGACGCTCACCATCTCGGGACTAAAAATTCCGACTTCTGTCACTTCAAAAATTTTACCTGTGGACATCATTTTTATCTTTTGTCCCGGTTCGATTTTCCCCTCTACAATCCGGACGAAGGCTATGGCTCCTTTGTATGAATCATAAAGGGAATCGAAAATCAATGCCCTTAAAGGGTCACTTTCCGAACCCTTGGGTGAGGGTATCTTCTTTACAATAGCGTCGAGCACCTCTTTGATTCCGATTCCTTCTTTTGCCGAAATGAGGAGGGCATCGTCGGCTGGAAGACCTATTACCTCTTCAATTTCCCGTCTTACCCTCTCCGGTTCGGCGCTGGGGAGATCTATTTTGTTTATCACCGGTATTATCTCCAGGTCGTGTTCAAGTGCAAGATACGTGTTGGCCAGAGTCTGCGCTTCGATGCCCTGAGAAGCATCTACAACCAGCAAGACTCCTTCGCAGGCAGCAAGGCTCCTTGAAACTTCGTAATTGAAGTCCACGTGTCCCGGGGTATCTATCAGGTTCAAAAGGTAATCAGAACCGTCTTCGGCCCTGTATATCATCCTGACCGCCTTGGCTTTTATGGTAATGCCGCGTTCCCTTTCCAAATCCATCCTATCCAGCACTTGTTCTTTTATCTCTCTCTCGGAAATGGTCCCGGTATATTCCAGCAACCTGTCTGCCAGGGTGGACTTCCCGTGGTCTATGTGAGCTATAATGCAGAAATTTCTAATCCTATCCTGCGGTATTTTCATAGAGGTTCCCCCTCTTAAATTGCAAAAACTTGCCGGTGAAATTAATTATACATGCTGCAACTTTATTTATCAAGAAAAAATCGAAGGCGGGGGGGTTTTGAAGGAGTATATAGCTGTACCATTGTAGGAACGCTTATGTCAAAACTTGCTATGCGTATATCAATTCGACGGCGGTCAGCGTAGAATTCCCCTAATTCCAATATCTTTTTAAAAGAAAATCGCTGGCCGAGAACACAAAAATAGTAATTTCCCTCAGGCAGCACTTTCATATCGAAAGTCAGGGGGTCCACATCAAGCCCCATCATATAATTCACACCTTGCTCGGTTGCGCGCAATCCCAAGCAAAGAACCACAGCAAATATTAAAAAAAGGGCAATGAGGTCTTCAATGTACATTTCCATAGAATCGGCAGGCTCCTTTTTTGACATCCTTACAAATATTTTTAACGGGCGAAGCTTTTTTATTCACTTTGTGTTTCGCTCAAATCTTTCAGCACCTCTGACAGCACCTTAGCCAGCGCCCGTGCCGATTCTATAGATTCTTCCATGGTATTGCCGTGGCTTCCTATCTCCACCAAAAGGGCTTTTTTAGAAACGTGCTGGTTAAACCGCTCCTGCCTGAGGTCGATTTCCCTTGTTATGCCGGGGTATAGTTCTTCCAATTTTTCCTGAAGCAAAAGGGCAAACTTATAATTTTCTTTCCAGTGAGGGTGGGGAAAGGTTTTGTCGGTGCCCACCACAAACATTATTCTAGAATAGTACTTATTCTCGATTTTTACCGTGGTCATTTCCCTTGACTTTTGCGGGTCAGAAACCGGAGCGTCCCTGTGAATATCGAGCACCACCTGGATGGACGGATTCTCTTTCAGGACCTTTTCCAAAGTTTTTAGGGAATTGGAATAAGAATACATATATGTGGGCACGTCATGCACTGTTTTATCATGTAAAACCTCTATGCCCAATTTATTCAACTCCGAGGATAGCACCTCACCCACCCGGACCACGGTGAATCTGAGGTCGTTAGTATGAAACGCCTGATCCCGCGGTTGATAATTATATGCCTTGGACGGCTTGTAGGATTCGGTAGTGTGAGTGTGATAAACCAGCACAAGGGGCTTTCCGGCTACCGGAGTAATCCTTTCCACTTTTATATCCTCTTCCTCGGGAGGTGCCGGTGGAGGGCTCTCCGGAGGTTCATGTTCATTTTCAACCGCATCCGGCAGCAGTTCGATTCCCGGCGTTGTGGCCGGTTCAATTTCCATCAAATGCATAAGAGGTATTTGAAGTGCAAGATAGTTCTTTGGTTCAAAAATATTGAAATTCATTATATTCCGGGGAAATTTTAAAAGAGGTTCATTAAAATTAAAAAAGACCTCGTTTTCTGGCATACAGGCACGGGCGGCGGGAACTGTCCACAAAAACATCTCACGGAAAATCCTGGAATCGAGATTACCCACCCCCTTAAACCCGTCGTTTTTACCTAATCTTTGTATCACCGGTATGGATTTTCTGATTAAGCCAAAACCGGATGCACATGCGGCAAAAAGCAGCAAAGAGGTCAGTATGTAAACCAACATTTTTTTGATTTTTATTATCCTGACTTTCAGCAAATTTATCCCCTCCGGTTAAGCATATTCACCTAAAACAAAAAAAATGAGGTTTTTTAACCTCATTGCAAAAACGTGCTGACCTCTTCGTACGATATCCCGGGATGCAGGGCAAGATTCAGGCCCCCGGACAACGTCCTCGAAGTATTTTCAATGAGCGAATCTATTTCCTTTGGTGTTACCACCAATTCGCCCACAAAAGGATACAGGACCTCTCTGATCAACTGATATTTTTCTTCCATATTCAAAGTTTTCAACATCTTGTAAAACTCAGAACCCGGTTTGGCCTGACGCTCAAATTCCGAAATCAGCATATCCAGCGTATCGCTTGCCACTGTGGCTGCGTCAACTACGGTCGGCACTCCTATCGCTATCACCGGCACTCCTATGCTTTCCCTGCTAATTCCCATCCGCCTGTTTCCTACTCCCGAGCCCGGCTGTATGCCGGAATCGGAAATCTGAATAGTTGTGCTGATTCGTTCAAGGCTTCTTGCGGCCAAAGCATCGATAACTATTACAAGGTCCGGCTTTATTCTTTCCACCACGCCTTTTATTATCTCTCCCGTTTCTATGCCGGTTATCCCCAGCACTCCCGGAGCCAGCGCGCAAACCGGCCTTATGCCTCTTTTCGTATTAAATTTTTCCGGCATGAACTCTAAAAGGTGTTTGGTAACCAGTAACTTTTCAACCACTTTAGGTCCCAGCGAATCCGGGGTGACGTTCCAATTGCCCAGACCTATCACAAGTACCGTGGATTCCACCGGTAAGTCTATTATAGTTTTTAACTCTTCTGCCAGGTTTTTGCTCACTTCTTCAGTCAGTTCCGGGTCTTTTTCCCTGAGTCTGGGCACTTCCAGGGTAACGTAATAACCCTTCGGCTTTCCCAAAGCCCTTTCCCCTTCTTCATTCACTATTCTGACGCGACTTATTGTAATTTCCAGAGATTTTTCCGTTTCCACAATGACACCCGGGATTTTCTCCTTTCCGGTCATCTCCCGGGCTTCTATAGCCAGGTCAGTTCTTATGTTTATATTCCATCCCCCCTACCTTAGTTCGGTGGGCACGAAGGCATCAACTATACCTATAACGAGCGAAGCCAGAAGCGCGCCCCACCATGTGACCCTCATTGCCGGCACCAAAAACTGGGCAAAGTAAATCACCACCGCAGCTGTGATAAAGCCAACGATGCCGCGATTCTGAGGTGAAATTTTTTCACCCAGCAAACTTTCAACGATAAAGCCCAGTATGGCTATAACGATGGCCGCAATCAGGGCTCCCGTAAAACCAGCTACCTGAAACCCCGGTATCAAAAAACTCACCAACATCAAAACCAACGCCGACACGATAAACCTGATTATCATTCCCACCATACTTTTTCCCTCCATATTTTTTAGATTGCTCTTTTATAGCATTCCTCGAGATTTTCATAATATACAGTTGCATTTTATTGGATGAAATGATAAAATAGGTTTAGTGTTTTCAAGGGGGTGAAACGCTTGCCAAACACAGCATCTGCAAAAAAGAAGCTGCGTCAGGCTAAAAAGAGGACACTCCGCAACAGGCTCGTCAAAGCCAAAGTCAAGGCAGCCATCAAAAAATTCAACGAAGCCCTGCAATCTCAAGATGCCGAAACCATTAAAACTGCCCTCATAGGCGCCGTAAAAGCCCTTGACAAAGCCGCAGCGAAAGGTGTTATCCATAAAAATACGGCAGCCCGCAAAAAGTCCAAACTATACAAAAAGCTGAAACAGCTCAGCATTGCCGTTTAATTAAACGCGTAAGCTTAGGCCTTACGCGTTTTTATTTTAACCTTTTTTTAAATAAAATAAAAAAAGGGCCGGTTCGGGCCCATAATGCCAACCCGCCATTCAATTTTTCATCACCCGGGATATTTTCAAAATCAGCATCTCAAGTCCTTTTTTTTCTTCTATTCGGCCTCTTTTCAAATCCAAATCGAATTTTTGGCAAAGCGATAAAATATCCCTAACCTGTTCAATGGTAAAATTTTTAGCGTGCAATAGCATCTTTTTCAAGGCATAAGGATGAAGATTTAAATCTTTTTGTAGCTCACCAAAAGTCCGCCCTTCATTCACCTTTATGGCAAAAAGGTTCATGAAGTACCTTGATATCATGAAGAGTATGACCAGGGATTTTTCCCCGGCATACATGAGGTCGTTCAAGATATTAATAGCATGGGAAACTTTCCCCTCGGCTATTGAATCTATTAGGCCGAAAATATTCGCTTCTATCGACCTGGACATGACATGGTCCAGGTCCTCTTTTTCAATTTTATTTTTTTCATGGACATAAGCAACGGCCTTTTTTATCTCACTCTCGACGTGGTAAAGGTTGGAGGTAAACTGCGCCATGAAGGCAGCAGCGGAAGGTTCTATGGATTTTCCGTACTTTAAAGAACGGGACTCAATCCAGCGAACCTTATCTTTAAAGCTCAAAGGAGCAAACTCCTTCACGAATCCTTTTTGCTGAATAACCTTGAATATTTTTTTCCTCCGGTCGACTTTTTCGGCCGAAAAAATGAGGCACAGGTACGGGGGAGTATTTTCCAGAAATTCTACAAAACGGTTTTCAAAGCTTTCGCTTTTTGCTGCGGATTTCCTCCCTTCTTCGAGAAACGCAGCATTCAAAACCGCCACAACCCTCTTTTCGGACAGCATCGGCACTACCCTCGATACATTTACAATATCATCGTAAGTGACTTCTTCCCCATCAAGCCTCTGAAAATCCATCGCCTCATACGCCTCAGGAACATATTTATTTTTTATCTTTTCGATAGCTTCCATAATAAGCAATTTTTCCTGACCGTAAAACAAGTAGAGTTCGCCCATCCCTGATTCCTCTTTTTTTGAGAAATAATTTCGCAATATATTTTAGCATCTTTCTATACGGTTTAAAAGCCTGTACTCTCTATTGAGTGAACGCTTGAGCGCAAAGTTTATGATCATTTCACCTCAAAAAACTTTTTTACCGCTTTAAGCGCACGACCAAGGTATTCTTCTGGAGATTCTCGGCGTATCTTTTCTATATCGCCATCCCACGGCGCAAAACATTCCAGTGTAAGCGGCCCGCTATAACCCGCCATATTCAAACGAAGCCTTAAGTCTTCCCAATTGATTCTGCCTTCACCTGGCACCAGGTGCTGGTCTTCCTTCCCATCGTTATCGTGGAGGTGTAGCGCCAAAAGCCGGCCGGCGTACTTTTCAAGCATCGAAAATCCACCGGATACTAAAAAGTCATGACCGCTATCATAACAAAAGCCAAGATTTTCAGAGCAAATGCTGCAAAAAACGTATTCAAGGTAATCGGGCCTTTCCACGTTTTCAAGCGCGAGTCTTATCCCAAGCCGGGTAGCCTCGTCCAAAAGCCTCAAGAGTCTTTGAATTCCGGTATTTCCTGCCGGAAATTGTGGAAAGTGGCCTTCTGCAGGATGAATAACGAGAATCGGTATTTCACAAAAAGCGCACGTCCTTATGCATTCTAAAAGCATCTTTTCATAGGCTTCTCCGTTTATTCCATCGTCCCAGAGATAATTGGCATATTGATAAGGTGCGTGGGCGTTAGCCACGCAAAGCCCGTATTTACGTGCCATATCCGGATGCTTTGTTTTTTCTCCATCGGTATTGTGACATCCTCCCCCTAATGAATTAGGGGGCATCCCACCGTGGGACGGCGGCACACGCCGCAGGTTAGCCAGCACTCCCCGGTCTACCCGGATCATCGCCTTGGCCTTAAGG
>JASUSP010000064.1 GCA_030446005.1 Tepidanaerobacteraceae bacterium
TTACTCTATAAAATATTTCTACATGGAAGCGCCTTGTACCTTCTATCGGAAGGAATTTTTTTAGTTCCAAAAAGTACCAATTTATATCATAACCTCAGTTGTTTATCTTAAAATTATAAGCTACACAACATTTAACCCCATTTCCCTCAGCAACACCCTTGCCTTTTCCAAGCTTTCTCCGGAGGGCGGCCTTACATCCTTCAGAGGGTATTTTAAGCCGAGTTTCTCCCACTTGTGTGCTCCCAAATTATGATACGGCAAAAGCTCCACCAATTCCAGCGAATTAAGGGTTGTCAAAAACTCGCCCAGTTTTTTAAGGTGCGTCACATCATCTGTAAACCCCGGCAGTAGAACATGTCTTATCCAAATCTTTTTGCCTTGCGAATCGATGTACCGCAGGTTTTCAAAAATCACGCGGTTGTCTTTCCCCGTAAGAGCAATGTGCCTTTGGGGATCCATATGCTTTATATCAAATAAGACAAGATCGGTATGGGGCAGGATTTTTTCGAGAGCATCCCTTTTGCAATACCCCCCTGTATCGAGGGCCGTATTTATGCCTGCATCTTTGCAGTTTTTCATGATGTGCGCCGCAAAATCCGGCTGAAGGGTGGGCTCACCCCCGGAAAGGGTTACTCCCCCTCCTGATGCATCCATATATGGCTTAAATGAAATTATCCTCTCCACCAAAAAATCCGCATCTTCTATCCTTCCTCCCGAAAGCGACCAGGTGTCCGGATTATGGCAGTAAACGCACCTCAAGGGGCAGCCCTGCAAAAATACCACGAATCGTATCCCCGGACCATCTAATGTCCCCATACTCTCGACAGAATGCACCTTACCCTTTTGCCCCACCTTATCACCTCATGCTTTCGAAAAATGTCCGGGAAATCACTTCTAGCTGTTGCTCCCTGGAAAGCTTTACGAAGTGGACAGCATAACCCGACACCCTTATCGTGAGCTGCGGGTACTTGTGGGGGTTTTTCATGGCATCTATGAGAAGTTCCTTGTCCATAACATTTACGTTCATGTGATGCCCGCCTTTTGCAAAATACCCGTCCAAAAGGCCCACAAGGTTTTTTATCCTCGCTTCCTCCGTTCTCCCCAGAGCCTTCGGCACGATCGAAAACGTATAGGATATACCGTCCCTGCAGTACTCGTAAGGAATTTTGCAGACTGAATTAAAGGCCGCCAGCGGTCCATTTTCATCCCGCCCGTGCATGGGATTTGCTCCGGGAGCGAAAGGTTGCCCTGCCTTTCTGCCATCGGGAGTAGCACCGGTCTTTTTCCCGTAAACCACATTTGATGTGATTGTGAGTATGGACATGGTAGGTTTGGCACCCCTGTAAAGGGGTTTCCTGCTTAAAAATCCGTAGAAAGTTTTAACAAGGGAAACGGCAATCGAATCAACCCTTTCATCGTCATTCCCGTATTTCGGGTAATCGCCCTCGATCGTAAAATCTACGCAAATCCCTCTGTCATCCCTTACCGGCGTAACTTTTGCATACTTTATGGCACTGAGCGAATCTACCGTCACCGAAAATCCAGCAATTCCAAAAGCCATAAGCCTTTCCACATCCGTATCGTGAAGGGCCATTTGAAGTTTTTCGTAATCGTACTTGTCGTGCATGTAGTGTATGAGATTCATGGTGTCGATGTAAAGATTCGCGAGCCACTCTAGGACTTTAATGTACCTTTCCCACACCCTGTCAAAGTTCAGAGGCCCTTCCGGCAAGGGCTCAAGCTTTGGGCCGATTTCCACACCGGTAATTTCATCCCTTCCTCCGTTTATTGCGAGCAACAGCGCTTTTGCCAGATTTACCCTGGCGCCGAAGAACTGCATCTGCTTCCCGAGTTTCATGGCCGAAACGCAGCAGGCTATGCCGTAATCATCCCCGAAAATCGGCCTCATCAGATCATCGTTTTCGTATTGTATAGAGCTGGTTTTTATGGAAACTTCGGCACAAAAGCGCTTGAAATTTTCCGGCAAATCCTTCGACCAAAGCACGGTAAGATTGGGTTCCGGTGCTGGCCCCAGGTTCAAAAGGGTGTTCAAAAAGCGAAAGGTAGTCTTGGTGACCAGGGGGCGCCCGTCAAGCCCCACCCCTCCTAAGGATTCCGTTATCCACATAGGGTCTCCCGCAAAAAGTTCGTTGTACTCCGGAGTTCTGAGCTGCCTCGCTATTCGAAGCTTTATCACGAACTGGTCCACCAGCTCCTGAGCTTCCTCTTCGGTGATAATGCCTCTTTTGAGGTCCCTCTCGATATATATATCTAGAAAAGTGCTAACCCTGCCTAATGACATGGCCGCCCCGTTTTGTTCCTTAATAGCACCCAGGTATGCAAAATACACCCATTGTACCGCCTCACGTGCGGTTTTTGCCGGAGACGATATGTCAAATCCGTAAGCTGCAGCCATTCGCTTTAGGTCCGCCAAGGCCTCAATTTGACATGCCACTTCTTCCCTTAACTGAACCAGCTCCGGAGTCATCGAACCTTTAAGATTTTTAAGGTCCATTTCCTTTTCCTCTATAAGCCTGTCCACACCGTAAAGCGCAACCCTGCGGTAATCCCCGATGATTCTTCCTCGCCCGTAGCTGTCAGGCAACCCGGTGATTATGCCCAGCTTTCTTGCCATGCGCATTTCCTCGGTATAGGCCCTGTAAACGCCATCGTTATGTGTGGTGCGGTATTTGGTGAATATCTCCTTTATAGAATCGCTCAACTTGTAACCGTAAGCCGAACATGCCTGCTCGGCCATCCTTATCCCGCCGAAGGGATTAACACCTCTTTTCAGAGGTTCATCGGTTTGAAGGCCTACTATTACCTCATCCTCCCTCTTGATGTATCCGGGGCCGTGACTGGTTATGGTGGATACTGTATTCGTGTCTATATCTAATACGCCTCCTTTTTTTATTTCTTCCGCAAGCAAAGCCTTGCACCTTTCCCAGAGCCTTCTGGTTTTCTCCGAAGGCCCCTTTAAAAATTCGCCACCTCCATAGTACGGAGTATAATTCTTCTGAATGAAATCCCTCACATCGATTTCCTCCACCCACCGTCCCGGGACAAAACCTTCCCAAGCTTCTTGCATCTTTCGGCCTCCTCCTTTCTTTATTTAAAAGCAAAAGCCGCCTGAGCAAATTCCGCAATTTGCCCAGGCGGCCGGCATTCCTATTGGCCCCACTCCCCTGTGGTCAATTCCACATATAGCCGCCAGTCATGGGGCCCTTGCTTTTTTATTTATATTAAACTAGATCGAAAGTTTAAGTCAACACGGAAGAGAAGCCGTATTTTTACGAATTCAGGATTTTTAGCGCGATTTCCTCTCTTGTTTCTGTTATAAACGGAATTTTCGTCTCTTTTTCGGTTTCCCGATTGCAGGAAGCAATATCCTCCCTAGATATAGCCTCCAGTGAGAATTTCCTTGCACCTGCCATTAGCTGCTTTAGGCCTGCTGAAAGCTTATCAGCCAACGTCCAGAAGGCTATCGCTCCGTAAGGTATGTTCTTCATCTCATCTTCCCCGACCTTCTTTTTTACTTCGTGGTATCCCGCAAAAATCTCCTCTGCTTTCAGGCCAATCTGAGAAACGGTGGAAGGCAGGCTTTCCCAATTTCCGTTCACCTTTTCCTTTCTTTCGGGGTGAAGTACGCCTTCTATGTTTGCCCCCACAAAGGCGGGAATCATGAGAGCCCTTCCCATGCATACTACCTTGACAAAAGGCGCACCTAGAGCAAGGGCTTTAAAGATATGGTCCTCCCTTGCAAAACCGCCGGCGAAGGCCAAGTCCACCACTTTATATCCCTTGTTTTTGAGAATCGAAGCGTACTCGTACGCCTTCGAATGGAGGAGGATTGACGGTATTCCCCACGTTTCCATCATGTTCCACGGGCTCATGCCAGTACCTCCACCGGAGCCATCGATAGTAAGCAGGTCTAAATTGGCTTCGGTGGCGTATTTTATCGCCATAGCCAAACCGTCGACGCTGTACGAGCCGGTCTTCAAAGTTATCCTCTTATATCCCAATTTTCTCAGGTATTCGACCGTCTTCATAAATTCTTCCCTGACCTCTTCCGGTGTGGAAAGATTTGTGTAGCCGAGTCTGCTGTGCCTTGCAAAAGATTTTATCGCTCCGCTTTTGTATCCTTCCACGACCTCGGGCTTTTCAGGGTCGGGGTCTACTACGTAACCTCTCTTTTTTAAGAAGATCGCATATTCTATGTCCTTTACCTGAATTTCCCCGCCTATGCATTTTGCGCCTTGCCCCCATTTAAGTTCCAAAACTATCTGGTCGCCGTACTTCTCTATCACGTATTCCGCCACGCCGTTTCTTGAATCTTCCACGTTGAGCTGCACAAAAATTGCTCCGTATCCATCGTGATATCTTAGATAGGTCTCGATTCTCCTGTCAAGCTCAGGGGCAATCTTTATACGCCCATTTTCTATCACGGCATTTCTGTCGACCCCAGCCACATTTTCGCCTATCACTATCGGTATCCCCACCAGGGCTGCTCCTATCGCAAGGGAATCCCAATATTTTGCCGCGATAAACGTCGAACCTAAGGCTCCCGTCATTATCGGCATACTAGCTTTTACCTTTTCACTACAACCGAATTCCGTTGTAATATCTACATTGGGGAAAATACAATCGTCCGGCGAATTGGAAAGGCCCTCTTTAAGTCCTGAAGCACCATAGTTGTAACCCAATATCCTCAAGGAATTGTAGGAAACTCCCAAATGCGTGGTATTACCGCTTCCTGCCGTGACTGTGCCGAAATCCCTCGGATAGAGCATCTTTCTACCGATGAGGCTTGAAAGCCAGGTCTCGCACCTGCCCTGGCAGTCCGCCCTGCACAGCGTACAGAGTCCTGACTCTGCGGGATTCCCTCTATTTACGGTTCCGAGGACATCATTGGATTTTGGCAACGAAATCATCTAACAACCCCCCGACTTATTATTAAATTATTAAATTTTAAAAATAAAAACCCCCGGGAATTCCCATGTCAGGGACCTTCCGAGGGCTTTTATCCCTACGGTGTGGCAGGTCTGACCTGCCTGGTGCCGCTTGGTCCTGACACCTTTCAGGCCGGAACCCTAGGCACCCTCCCTTAAAAGTGCGCTCTTGTATACCTGTGCTCAATTATTTTTTTATTATTATACGTTCTATTTTATAAAAATGTCAAGCGTTTTTTCGCACAAAAAAAGCGAGGCAAATCTCGCTTTTTTAAAATACCCGCTAAAGTTTTTTAATCAAACATACAGCCTGCGCAGAAATGCCCTCTCCCCTTCCTTCAAAACCCATGCCCTCCGTCGTCGTGGCCTTAACGCTTACCTTTTCTTTTGATATATTCAGGGCCTGCGCTATGTTTTCCCTCATCCTTTCTACGTATGGGGAAAGCTTTGGTCTTTCTGCGCAAATTACCGCATCTATATTGACCACCCCGAAGCCCTCGCGTTTTAGCATCTCACCTACTCTTTTCAAAAGGATAACGCTCCTTATATCCTTGTACTCGGGGTCAGTGTCGGGAAAATGGACACCTATATCACCCAGAGCCGCAGCCCCCAAAAGTGCGTCATTTATAGCGTGAACCAGCACGTCGGCGTCAGAATGGCCGAGCAGCCCTTTTTCGTAAGGAATCTCAACTCCACCTAGCACCAGCTTTCTTCCCTTTACCAACCGGTGGGCGTCGTATCCGATGCCTATCCTCATTCTTCTCACCCCTTGAAATCTCCGTATCCCATATTTAAAAAGGCCTCCGCCACTATCATGTCCTCCGGTGTCGTTATTTTGATGTTTTCATAGGCTCCTTCAATCATTCTTACGGGAAAACCGAGCCTCTCTACCAGAACCGTATCGTCAGTACCGTAAAATCCGCTTTTTCTTGCTTCTTCGTGCGCTTTGAGTATCAACGAATATTCGAAGGTTTGTGGCGTCTGGATTGCCCACAGGGTTTTTCTGTCGGGGGTGTTCAGAATAAATTCCTTGTCCACCACTTTTATGGTATCCTTCACAGGCACTCCCACACCTACGGCCCTGTACTTCTTTGCGGCTTCGATGCTGTTCAAAATTATCTTTTTCGTGACGAACGGTCGCACCCCATCGTGTATAACAACAATATCGGTTTGAGGCGAGCAGCTCCTCAAACCGTTGTAAACAGAATCCTGGCGTTCCTCTCCGCCTTCCACGAGCTTTACCTTTCTAAATCGGTAGGGCAGGAGAATTTCTTTCTTTGCGTAAACAATATCGGAAGACCCCACTACAAGTATTATCTCATCGATTTCCTTCAGGCTTTCAAAAGTATTCAGGGTGTAGTAAAGTATGGGACGTCCTTTCAGCATTAAAAACTGTTTGCTCAGCGTAGAATTCATTCGTCTGCCCCTGCCGCCGGCCGCAATCACCGCTGCAACCTTCATTTGATTCACCCCAGCTACATCGATTTCGGCTTTGCAAAAATCATCCTCCCGGCAGCGGTCTGCAGCACGCTGGTCACCATTACACCTATGGTCTCACCGATGTGCTTTTTGCCCCCATCTACCACTATCATGGTGCCGTCGTCCAGGTACGCAACCCCCTGTCCCGCTTCCTTGCCGTCTTTTATTACCTGCACAACCATTTCCTCACCCGGGAGAACTATCGGCTTTACCGCATTAGCAAGCTCGTTAATGTTCAAAACCGGAACTTTGTGAAGCTCTGCCACCTTATTCAGGTTAAAATCGTTGGTTATTATCTTTCCGTCGAGTATTTGGGCGAGTTTTACCAATTTGCTGTCAACCTCGGCTATATCGTCGAAATCTCTCTCGTAAATCTGCACCTCGATGTTCATTTCCTTTTGCATTCTGTTCAGAATATCGAGCCCCCTTCGCCCGCGGTTCCTCTTGAGCACATCCGGCGAGTCGGCTATGTGCCTCAGCTCTTCCAGCACAAAGCTCGGCACTATTATCGGCCCTTCAAGAAAACCTGTCTGACATATATCGGCGATTCGTCCATCTATTATCACGCTGGTATCGAGAATCTTAGGCTTTATTCTATTCGCGGAAGCGGACTGCTGTTTTTTCTGCCATACGGGTATGGGAATTAAAGCAGACAACTCCTCTCGCTTTTTAATGGCCACGCTTGCTCCGATGTATCCGAGCACCAGATTTGCAACTATAAGCAGGTACGGCCCCATCCATGGAATGCTCAAAAGCGCCCCGGAAAACAGGTTTGCTATTACAAGACCCATAAAAAGTCCTATGAATCCGTAAAGTATATCCCGCACCGGCGTTTTTTGGAGTCTGTTTTCCAGCCATTCCCTGGCCTTGGTTCCCCACAATACCAGTTTCGGAGTTAGTAAATAAAATATCATTGCAAAAATCAAAGAGCAAACTATCTTCGCTGCTATGATGCTGGTGTCGTTTAAGGACAAAAGTCTCAAAAGTTCGTTTACGCGAAATACTATCGTCGATATTTCATACCCCAAAACGAGCCCCATAAGCGACAAAGCGGCTTGAATGATTCTGTATATCATTGTCTTATCACCTCCTATATAAAGTATTGCCGGTTTTTAGTACATTTTTTCCTTCTTTCACAATTCCATTATATAATATTGCCCCCCAATCTATATTCGGAGAGGAAAAAGCAGGAAATACAAAAAAACGCCCTCACCCTAAAGCCTTTTCTATCATCCTGTGGGCGCTCATCTCATCAATATTTTTCGATAAGGCAATTTCGCTTGCAAGAATCTGCTTGGCGTTTTCGAACATTCTCCTTTCTCCGGTGGAAAGTCCCTTTTCCTTTTCCCTCAATCCCAGGTTTCTCACAACTTCAGCCACTTGAAATATGTTGCCGCTTCTTATTTTTTCCATATTTGCCCTGTATCTGTGATTCCAGTTGGCGGGCATCTTGCTCTTTTCCCCACGAAGTATTTTGAAGACCTGTTCTATCTCTTCATCGCTCACGACCTGACGAACGCCTATGGCTTTAACGCTTTTTATGGGAATCATGACTTTCATGTTCTTAAAATGCATCCTCATAACGTAGTATTTTTGCTTTTCCCCCAGAATCTCTTTTTCCTCTATGGCTTCTATTATTCCAGCTCCGTGCATAGGATAGACTACCTTGTCCCCTATGTTGAACATGCCGAAGCCTCCTAAATCAATATATGCTAACTTGATTATTAAATAACATAAAATTCCTGAAATGTCAAGTTAAATTTTTATTATACTATACATAGCAGAATTATGTCAATCGGGTTTTTCCCGGCCATTTTTATTAAAACAGCCTTCACATTTTTCTCTATATTCTTAACTTAAGTTTGACAAACGCCCGAAATCATGGATATAATAAGACTTGTAAGAAAATATAGGGGGAATCGCAATGAAGGACCTGACCTATGAAGAATTCCAAGCCACAGTCTCCCAGTGCCTAGTAAGACATAAGAGTATCATAGATGTCCTGACAAAGCTTCAGGAAACCGTAAGCCGCATCAACCGGGCCATTGCGAAATCGGTCACCGTATGCGGGTGTCTTGAAATCAACGCCAAAAAACAGCAAATCCCCAGCAACATCAGTCTTCAGGACCTAAGCTCATATATGGAGACCCACCTCAAGGGAAATTTGTGTCCCAATTGCAGGGAGATTTTAGAACAGGAATTGGGCAACCACCTTTTTTATCTCACCGCCCTGTGCAACCTGCTGAATGTTAGCCTCCAAGACGTCCTTTTGGAAGAAAACGAAAAGCTCACGACCCTCGGTATTTATAATCTATCCTGAAATCATCAATTCAAGGCCATGTCGATTGCCTCCTTCAGCTCTCTTACCCCCGTTACCTCGATAGAGCCACTGGTCTTTAAATCTTTCAAATTATCATAAGGCACTATGACTTCCTTAAAACCAAGTTTTGCAGCTTCATTAACCCTCTTTTCCACGTAGCTGACCGAACGTATTTCTCCTCCCAGGCCCACTTCGCCTATTATTACCGCTTCCCTTGCCGGTTTGTTTGTAAAGCTCGAAACTATAGCGGTCGCCACAGCCAAATCCACGGCCGGTTCGGAGAGTTTAATCCCGCCGGCCACATTAATGTACACGTCCTCGTGGGTAAGGTTTAGTCCTAACTTCTTTTCCAAAACGGCAATGAGTAAAACAGCCCTGTTGTAATCTATCCCAGACGTTTGGCGGCGGGGCAGATTGAATCCCGTAGGGCAGGTAAGCGCCTGAACTTCCACCAAAAGAGGTCTTGTGCCTTCCATGGTACACACCACGGCAGAACCGGGGGTAGCTTTCTGCCTTCCCATGAGCAAAAATTTGGAGGGAGCTTTTACTTCTATGAGCCCCGTTTCATGCATTTCGAATATGCCTATCTCGTTGGTCGAACCGAACCTGTTTTTTACAGCCCTTACCACGCGATACGACTGATATCTTTCGCCTTCAAAATAAAGCACGCAATCTACCATGTGCTCTAAAGTCCGGGGGCCTGCAAGGCTCCCTTCTTTTGTCACGTGTCCAACGATAAATACGGCTGTACCCGTCTCTTTCGAAAGCTTGAGCAGACGGTGGGTGACTTCCCGCACCTGGCTGATGCTCCCCGGGGGCGACTCTAAAGCAGGAAGATAGACGGTCTGCACGGAATCCAGGATTACCACATGCGGCAGCAGTTCCCTCACGTGATTTTCTACGATATCTATGTTGTTCTCCGCCGCTATGTAAAGCTTCCCTTCTAAAATCCCGAGCCTTTCCGCTCTCAGTTTGACCTGCTTTTCCGACTCTTCACCAGTGACGTAGAGCACAGCTTTTCCCCTGGCGCTGAGCCTTCCGCCCATCTGGAGCATAAGGGTAGACTTACCTATTCCCGGGTCACCTCCCAAAAGCACCAAGCTTCCCGGTACTATGCCTCCCCCAAGGACTCTGTCAAGCTCGTCTAAATCCGTCTTTATTCGCTCCTCTTCTGAATACTGTATTTCGCTCAGAAGCCTGGGCTTGCGGTATGGAGCAGGGTTCAGTTTTCCGTCTTCGAACGAAAGCTCCTCTACAAGGCTGTTCCAGCTTTCGCACTCGGGACACTTTCCCATCCACTTCACCGACTCAAATCCGCATTGCTGGCAGACGTATTTCCTTTTGCCCTTCAAATCCTCCCTCTCCTGGTCATCTAAACTGTGACAAACTTCCCAGTTTAGACGGCTGGGGTATTTTTAGTCCGCCATTTTAGAGAGTGCTCATCCCCAGCAGGCGGTATTTAAGCACTCCCATAGCCCCTGCCCCAAGAAGCAGGAACTCGCGCCCTTAACCGGGTCTCCCCACTTGCCCTGAATGTAATACTCCCTTCAGGACAGAGACGTCCCTTAATACCCTCTCAGGGGAGAGTGGCGTTACCACCGCTA
>JASUSP010000005.1 GCA_030446005.1 Tepidanaerobacteraceae bacterium
GAGAAGAGGGATAAATCCCCCTATAGGAGATTAAAACTAGTTATCAGGGTATTGTTAACAGTACTTGTACTTTCTGGAAAATTATATCATAACCTCAGTTCGGGATTTTTTGTAAACTTGACAATAAATTCCGGCCGTGGTATCATATAATGCAAACAAAAAGGCTATGACGGGAAGAGTAGGTAGGGAAGAGGTCCCAGAGAGCCGGGATAGGTGGAAGCCGGCACCGAAGGCCCTGCCGAACATGGTCCCCGAGCTTGCTCCGCTGAATAAAAGTAGGCGGTGACGGGAAGGCCCGTTAAAGCCAAGAGGCCTTTTGAGGCGAATTAGGGTGGTACCGCGGGATACGTGCCCGCCCCTTTCCGGGGCGGCTTTTTTATTTATGGAAGACGAAAAACTTCTTTTTTATTTATGGAAGACGAAAAACTTCAGGGAGGGAAATTAATGGGAGAAAAGGTATTTTACGTTACAACGCCCATTTATTACGTCAACGCCGAACCCCATATAGGACATGCTTACACTACCATAGTGGCCGATTTTCTCGCGCGCTGGCATCGTCTTGCCGGCTACGATACCTATTTCCTCACCGGCACCGACGAACACGGCGAGAAAATCGCCCAGGCGGCCAGGGCGAACAATGAAGAACCGCAGGTTTTCGTGGACAAGATGAGCGCCCGATTCAGGGAGGCGTGGAAAAAACTGAACATAAGGTACAACGATTTCATAAGGACGACGGAACAGAGGCACAAAAAAGTGGTGCAGCAGGTGCTCCAAAAAGTGTACGAAGCGGGGGACATATATTACGGAGAATACGAAGGCCTTTACTGCGTGGGGTGCGAGCGCTTTTTAACCGAAAAGGAACTGGTGGACGGCCGATGCCCGGACCACGGCACCGTTCCGGAAAGGAGAAAGGAAGGCAATTACTTCTTCCGAATGGAAAAGTACAGACTCTGGCTCAAAAACTACATCGAGGAAAATCCGGATTTCATCCGCCCCGAAGGTTACAGGAACGAAGTGCTCTCCATGCTTTCTGAGCCCGTGGGCGACCTTTCCATATCCCGGCCCAGGCGGCGAGTACCCTGGGGAATTCCCCTGCCATGGGATGAGGAGCACGTTACTTACGTATGGTTCGATGCGCTTTTAAATTACGTTTCCGCCCTGGGTTATCCGGAAGGAGAAAAATACTGGCGCTACTGGGAGCATGCTTGGCATCTCATCGGCAAGGACATATTAAAACCCCACGCCGTATTCTGGCCTACCATGTTGAAATCCGCCGGCATACCAGTATACCGCTGTCTGAACGTGGGAGGATTTTTACTCGGCCCCGACGGGAGAAAAATGTCAAAGAGCCTGGGCAACGTTGTGGACCCCTTCGCTTTAGCGGACAAGTACGGTCCGGATGTGGTGAGGTATTACCTACTTCGGGAACTGCCTTACGGCCTTGATGGCTCCGTGGGAGAGGCGGCGCTTGTTGAAAGATACAATGCAGACCTTGCCAACGACCTGGGCAACTTGCTTTCGCGCACGGTGACAATGATTGATAAATTCTTCGGAGGATACATACCATCTCCGGGACCGGCCGAAGGGCCCGACCACGAACTCATTGCAGAGGCCGAAAAGCTGCCGGATGTGGTGGAGGCGCTGATAAGGCGGATGGAACTTTCCGAGGCTTTGAAAGCAATATGGAAATTCATAGGCAGGGCGAACAAGTACATCGATGAAACGGCTCCCTGGGCTCTGGCCAAAGACCCTGCAAAAAAGGAGCGCCTTGCGACGGTGATTTATAACCTCGCCGAAGCGCTTCGCATCATATCGGTTCACATAGAGCCGGCCATGCCCGGTATTCCGGCTAAAATCAGGGAGCAACTCGGCATCAAAGACGAAAACCTCATCGGCTGGGAAAGCGTAAGGCGTTTTGGAGTTCTACCGGCGGGACTAAAGGTTGGGGATAAAAAGATAATTTTCCCGAGGATACAAGGTCCCGTTGAAATGAAGACTACGGAAGAAAAACCAAAAGCGAAGCAGGAGGTAAAGGAAAAAATCGAAGAGGCCAAAGCGGGACTCATAACCATAGACGACTTCGCAAAAGTCGACCTGAGGGTGGCGGAAGTTCTTGAGGCTTCCCGAATCGAGGGGGCGGATAAGCTGCTTAAACTCAAGGTAAGGATAGGCGAAGAAACGCGTCAGATAGTGGCGGGCATAGCAAAGCACTACAGCCCCGAACAATTAATCGGGAAAAAGATAATAGTTGTCGCCAACTTAAAGCCGGCAAAACTGCGGGGCGTGGAGTCCCAGGGGATGCTGCTTGCAGCTTCGTCTAAAGAAAAAGTAGTGCTCGTTACCGTGGACGAGGATATAGAGGCGGGAGCTAAGGTCAAATGATGGGCGGTTCGGTGTTGGTCGACGCTCATGCCCACCTGGATGATGCGGCCTTCGATGGCGAGCGGGAGGAACTGTTAAAAAACATAAAGGAACAGGGGATAATTGTTATAAACGCCGGGTCCGACCTTGAAAGCAGCCGCGCATCTTTGGAACTTGCCCGAAATTACGATTTTGTATACGCGTGCGTGGGAGTTCATCCCCACGAGGCCTCAAAGGTTAGTCCTGATTACATCGATGTGTTGCGGGATTTGGCAAGGCATCCGAAAGTGGTGGCTATCGGTGAAATCGGCCTTGACTATCACTATAATTTTTCTCCCGGAGAGGTGCAGAAAAAAGTATTCGAAGCACAGCTTTCGCTTGCAAAGGAGCTGGGCCTTCCGGTGGTGGTCCACAGCCGGGAGGCCCTGGGCGATACCCTGGAAATACTGAAAAAGGCAGGCGTAAAAAAAGGCCTTATGCACTGCTATTCCGGAAGCCTTACGGAAGCATGGGATTTTTTGGCTCTGGGATTTTATTTTTCCTTCGGCGGCATCCTGACTTTTAAAAAGGCGGAAGATATGAGAAAAGTAGCGGCCGGCCTTCCGAAAGAGAGGGTGCTAATAGAGACCGACTGCCCCTATCTTTCACCGGAGCCGTTCAGGGGTAAGAGAAACGACCCCACCCGCCTTATATACATTGCTCGCGCTCTTTCAGATATATGGGGAATTTCGGAAAGAAAAGTGGGAGAAATCACAAAAAGCAACGCAAAGGAGCTTTTCGGCATCGAATGCTAAGAGAAGGTGTATTTTCAATTTTTAGCTTTTGTGTTAAAATAACAGCGTTCGCATAAAATTTAGGAAAATGGACGGTGTAACGAAATGATAGCATATCCTTTGGGGGATTCCCTTTACCTCAACATAACCAACCGCTGTCCAAACCATTGCTCCTTCTGCATAAGGCAGTTCAGCGACGGCATAGACGGATATAACCTTTGGCTGGAAAAAGAGCCCACCACAAAAGAGATTATCGAAGCCATAGGGGACCCTACAAAGCACAAAGAAGTGGTTTTTTGCGGTTTTGGAGAGCCGCTGATGCGCCTTCAAGTGGTGCTGGATGTGGCACGCTACCTCAAAAAAAATTATCCGAGCGTGCCTATCAGGATAAATACTAATGGATTGGGAAACTTAATAAACGGGGAGGATATAACGCCTTATTTCAGGGGACTTATAGATACCGTATCCATAAGCCTGAATGCGGAAAACGCCAAGAAATATCAGGAAATTTGCAATTCCGATTATGGGGAAGACGCCTTTTATTCCATGCTGGAATTTGCGAGAAAATGCAAAAACCACGTCCCGAGGGTGGTTCTGACGGTGGTGGACGTGCCGGGAGTGGACGTTGAAAAATGCCGAAAGATAGCGGAGGAACTTGGAGTGGAATTCAAGGTAAGACACTTTGAAAGCGGGGACGGGGAATAAACTTGAACGTGAAAGCCGTAATGAGGGAGTTTGGAATTCGGCCCAGCAAGCGTCTGGGCCAGCATTTTCTGATAGACGAAAGTCCGCTTGCGGCCATGATAGAGGCTGCGGACTTGAAAGAGGACGACGGGGTTCTCGAAATAGGGCCGGGCCTCGGAATTTTAACCGTGGAGCTCGGACGTCTTGTTAAAAAAGTGGTGGCCGTAGAAAAAGACCCGGCTCTATTTCCCGTTCTTGAGAAAGTGACAGGAAAATATAAAAATATTTGTTTGTTAAATAAAGATGTGTTAAAATTAGATTTAGAGGAAGTTGCAAATGAACATTTCGATGGCAAGTTCAAAGTCGTGGCAAACCTCCCTTACTATATAACCAGTCCCATCCTCATGAAAATAGTGGAGAACCGCCATTTGATAGAAATGGCGGTTATTATGATACAAAAAGAAGTGGCCGAGCGCCTTTCGGCGAAACCAGGCACAAGAGACTACGGGATACTTTCCATCGCGGTGCAGCTTTATGCAGATGTAGATTTTATTTGCCGGGTGGGGAGGTCGGCCTTTCTTCCTCCGCCGAAAGTGGACTCGGCCGTGGTGAGGCTGAAGTTGAGGGAACTTCCCTCCGTTCACCTGGAAGACGAAAAAATGTTTTTCAGGGTTGTGGAGGCCGCTTTCGGCGAAAGGCGAAAGACGGTTAAAAATTCGTTAAAAAGCAGGCTTTCCCTTCCTTCTGCTGAATTAGAAGAGGCTTTAAAAAAGGCAGGAATAGACGCAAACCGCCGGGCCGAAACGCTGAAGATAGAGGAATTTGCCGCATTATCAAGAGAGATTGATAAAATCATAAATTGTGATTAGCGTGCTTTGGTTTGACGGTGGGGCTTTGTACATATCCAACCCTATTTTAAGGACGTGATTGACGTGTACTTCATAAGCCCTACTAAAGGAAAAATTACACTAAAAGAAGTTGTAGAGGATATCATCGCCTTTATTAAAGAGGAGCCCAATGCTGCTTACAAACTGATTATCGGCACCGATTCCCAGGCCCGGGATACGGTCTGCTTTGTGACGGCCATAATAGTTCACCGAGTGGGGAAGGGGGCCAGGTACTATTATCGGAAGAAATTTATGTCGCAGGTGAAGAGCCTGCGGCACAAAGTATATACCGAAACTTCGCTTTCCCTGGAAGTTGTGAATTTGCTGGAAAAGGAGCTTTCAAAGACCAGCTACCGGAATATGGACGTGGAAATCCATGTGGATATCGGCCAGAACGGGGATACGAAGGAACTGATTCGCGAAGTGGTGGGCTGGGTTATGAGCAGCGGTTATAAAGTCAAGATAAAGCCCCAAGCCTTCGGAGCTACGAAGGTTGCGGACAAATATACTAAGTAAAAATCTTTATGAATCTTTCCAGAAGGTCGAAACGCCGTAAAGGATTAAACCCCTGGTATTCTCTCGAACCCAAGGTGCGGGTCCGGGGCTTCCCTTCAAAATAGGCCAGGGCTTCGATTATATCGCCGATAATCGTATCGGCGATTTTTTTTGCGTGAGAAAACCCCCGTTCTTTCGAACCTAGCGCCCTGCTTTGGATGGTAACGGGGGCCTCTATGCGTAACGAGTTTTTTACGGCAAGAGCCGATATCACAGGGGGGACCGCGAAATCCTTTATGTCGGCTAGATTCATAAGATTTCTTGAGACGGCGCAGGGTCCGTGGGAGGGGATAGCAACACCGATTTTTTCGTAAATTCCAAGGCGCGTATTAAAAAGCTTTCGGAAACAGTAAAGCTCCTTTGCTATTTTGTTTTCCCGGATTTTGTCGGGCAGGCAGAGCGTGAGGGCCATGTCCGCATTTTTTGAAAGTATAGATTCCATGAGTTTGTTAATCATCGGCGCAAGGTCTCCGGTCATATCCCCGTCGACGAAAATCACGCAGTTAGCGTTATTTTTGAGGGCGTAAAGGACACCGACTGCCCTGGGGATGTCGTACCCCAAAGGTTCTTCGAAAATGAATAAGTCCACGATTGGGATATTTCTGTCTTTTATTTCTTGCAGTGTTCCGTCCCTACTGCCGTTTAAGACGACCAAAATCCGATCCACCGGCGTTTTTAACAGCGTATCTAAAACTTTTGAAATCCTTCCCTTTTCATCCTTAGCCGGCACCACTGCTATGTTCAATTCAGCTCACCCCACTTTGTCGTTAACATGGCTGTTTCTCCTAACATATTATGTATTAGCAGGTTAAAGATTTCATAAGGGGCAAGCGAAAAGAGGTGGAAAGTTGAATGGTAAGGGTAGGGGATGTGGTGGCCCGGATTTCCTACGGGAAAGATATATTTTTTAAGGTAATTGAGATAAGGGAAGAGAAAAAAATTGCCGTGCTGAAAGGCATAAATGTCAGGATAATTGCCGATGCCCCTTTGGATGACCTTGTTCACCCTTCCCCCTTGGAAGTGCGCGAATACAGGAAGGATTATATAAAAAAAGCAAACGAGTGCATGGAAAGAATATTTTACCGCCGGGAACTGGAGATTAGCAGGTTAAAGCGAGGGAATTCCGAAGAAAACGATTTTTTTTATATACCGGGGAGAGTGCTCCATGTAGACGGTGACCAGGACTATCTGGAGTTTTGCCTTTCCACCTACAAACAGCTGGAAATAGAAGCCTACGGCGTGAACTTGACCGAAAAGGACCAGCCCAAAAGAATAAAAGAGCTGGTGATGGAGTACAATCCCGATATTCTGGTAATAACCGGTCACGACGGCCTTTTGAAAAACAGGAGCGACTTTAAAAACGTGTATGCCTACAGGAATTCCAAATATTTCATAGAGGCCGTCAGGGAGGTGAGAAAATACCAGCCTTCGCTGGATGACCTGGTGATATTCGCCGGTGCCTGCCAATCCCACTACGAAGAACTTATAAAGGCAGGGGCCAATTTTGCAAGTTCCCCACATCGTGTCTTTATCCACGCCCTTGACCCCGTTTTTGTAATCGAAAAAATCGCGTATACGCCTTTTGACCAGGTGGTCTCGGTAAAAGATGTGATAGATGCTACCATAACAGGCATAAAGGGCATAGGCGGAGTTAAGACAAGGGGTAAGCTGCGGCAGGGATTGCCCCGTTCTCCTTACGAATAACGAGGTGGTGGCAGATATGGAAGGGGAAGAAAGAGATATAAAAATCAGGATTTTCGATGTCGGGGCAAAAAAAGAAATAGTTCTCGATATGGAAAAATACGTGGAAGGTGCCGTCGCCTACGCCATGCCGGCGGAATTTCCGTTAGAAGCCCTAAAAGCCCAGGCGGTATGTTCGAGGACCATAGCGGTAAGAAGGATGACGGTTTTCGGGGGCAGCGGCTGCCGCAGACACCCCGGCTTTGAAGTTTGTACCGACCCCGAGCATTGTCAGGGTTTTTTCGATGAAGAAGAAAGGAAAAAGCTCTGGGGTACAAGGTTTGAGGAATACAGCAGCAAAGTTGAAAAGGCGGTTGTGGATACAGCGGGTCTTATCCTGACGTATAACGGCAAGCCCATCGAGGCAGTGTATCACCGGGCGTGCGGGGGATGTACCGAGGATTCGGAAAGCGTCTGGGGCAACAGCATAAGCTATCTTAGACGGGTGGAGTGCGATTACTGCAAGGATTCCCCCGAATGGCGAGTGGTCAGGACTTTTTCCGTGAGGCAGCTCAAAAATAAGCTCGGCATAGCTTTGGATGAAAACCGTTTCGGGAAGAGTCCGGTGCCCGGCCTTCTGGACAACGTTCAAAGCTCACCTTCTGGCAGAATAAAGAAGATAAAAATAGGGGATATGACCTTCGATGGTGCCGATGTCAAGAAACTGCTGGGGTTTGACTCGACAAAAATAAGTTGGAAAATATCCGGAATAACTTTTGAGATTATGGGGAAGGGCCACGGACTGGGGATGTGCCAGCACGGTGCCCGTACCATGGCTCTTATGGGTTTTTCGTTGGATGAAATTCTGAAATTTTATTTTACCGGGGTTGAGTTGTCGGAATTGGAAAAGCCAACCAGAGCAAGACCGCTGGCCGGCAAAGTAATAGCAATAGACCCGGGAAGGGGCGGAGAAGCCAACCACTGCGGTCCCATGGGATTGTCGGAAGGGTACGTAAACCTGGAGATAGCAAGAAGCCTTGAATCTTTGTTGATTAAAGAAGGGGCCCGGGTGGTGATGACGAGGGATAAAAACGAATATAAAAGTCTTTCAGAGAGAGCCAGGGTGATAAACGAAAGCAATGCGGATATCGCCGTAATCATTCATCAGAATTTTTGGGACGACGAAAAGATCGGGGGAACGGAATTGTTTTATTTGCCGGGAGACGAAAAGGGCAGGAGGCTTTCACGTTGCATTCATAAGGAGCTGATTTTAGAATTGAAGGTGGCGGATTTAGGGGTGAAGGAAGCAGACCTTTATCTACTGAGGGAAACCCAAAGCCCTTCGACCTTAATTAATGTGGCCTGTTTGAGCAATCCGGAAGAGGAAAGGTTGCTTTCCGAGAGAGAATTTAGAGAAAGGGCAGCTAAAGCTATATTAGCCGGGATAAAAGCTTATTATCAGGGTCATTTTAATTAAAAGGCCTTATTTTTTTGGAATGCAGCAGTTGACAAAAGATATAATGACTGCTAAAATATTATAATATTTGACATCAAGGGAAATGAATGATATAATTTAATACGTATTTTGTATTTTCTGTGAGGTGAGGTTTATGGCCACCGAGAACACTCTCCTCAAGATAAAAAAAAGCATCGAGCCCTATGTGGGGAAAAGGGTCAAGATTAAGGCCAATCGGGGGCGAAAAAAGATTTTCGAACAGGAGGGCATATTGGAGAAAGTATATCCCTGCATCTTTGTGGTAAGAGTGGAAGAGGCTCCCGACTCTATAAGGCGCATATCGTATAGCTATTCGGATATACTTACTGAAACCGTCCAGCTTATGCCATGTCCAAAAGAAAAAAGTGCAAATTAGTCCTTCGAAGGACTTTTTTTTTGTTTTAAAAACAAAAAACCCCTTTGCTGAATAATTATATACTAATATATGCTAAAGTTGCCTTCATTCGGCAAAGGGGGGTCTTTGTTGTTACGAGCTGAGAGGATATTGCGGCGTTATGAAAAAAAGCTTTTTACGATAGAAAATGTGGTGGGAACCGGCCTTGGTTACAAAATAATTGAGGGTAAGACCACAAACGAACCTGCCATAATCGTTCTCGTAAAAAAGAAAAAGTCCGAAAGAGAGCTGCCGCGAAGTCAAATTCTGCCTAAGAAACTGGAAAACGTGATGACCGATGTGATAGAAGTTGGCGAAGTAAGATTCCTGGATGTCAGGACACAAAAATCAAGGCCGGCGATGCCGGGCGTGAGCATAGGGCATTACAAAGTCACGGCAGGTACTTTCGGGGCGGTGGTGAAAGACGAGATAACGGGCGAACCGTTGATTTTATCCAACAATCACGTGCTTGCCAATGCCAGTAACGGCAAGGATGGAAAGGCCTCAATAGGAGACCCCATCCTGCAACCCGGTCCTTATGATGGTGGTGGACCACAAGACGTCATAGCCCATCTTTACAGGTTCATTCCCGTTGAAAAGGACATTGCTCCCAGCAGGTGTTCGGTAGCAAAAAGGGGAGAGAATTTTATAAATTTTTTCCTAAAATTTCTGAAACCGGACTACCGGCTTGCATTCCTGAAACAAAATCCCGCCTATAACCTGGTAGATGCGGCAGTGGCAAGGCCGGTGAACCCGGACTACATCAAAGCCGAGATTATGGAGCTAGGCGAAATTAAGGGCATAGCCAAGCCCAGCATAGGGATGACTTTAATAAAAAGCGGCCGCACTAGCGGGGTATCCAAAAGCGAGATAAAAGCGCTGAATGTAAGGATAAGGGTAATCATGACCCCCGGGGAAGAAGCTACCTTCCGCGACCAGCTGCTTGCAGGCCCCATGGCGCAGCCGGGAGACAGCGGTTCCCTCGTGGTAAATGAAAAAATGGAGGCGGTGGGTTTGCTCTTTGCCGGGTCCGACGTGGCAACCTTGATTAATCCCATATTGTCGGTGCTCAAGCTCTTGAGAGTGACCTTTTAAAATATGCCAGTAAAGGACATATAAGCCATTGGCGGGATATTCGGCGCCTCAGTGATTTTGGGACAATAAGGGGATGAACATTCCCCTTGTTCTATTTTTAAGGGGATATCGGAGGTTTGTTCGCGGAAGGATAAAAAGGATATAATAAGTGACAAATCTGTCTTGGGAGGCGGGATGAATGAAAAGAGCCTTTAGAAATTTTGCGGTGCTTTTTTTGATTGCCGTTCTGGCGATGCTGCCGGGACTTGCCTTCGCTTCCGGATGGGTAAACGTTAAGATTACTTACAATGGAAATGTAAAGACTTTTCGCATTCCCGCAGAAAGTTTCCTGAAATATGGCAGATACACGTTTACCTTAAATATTTCCAAGCTTTTCAACCAAAAAATAAAGATTGACGCTCCGAAGTCCGAAAGCCTATCTAAGACGCCGGATGATAAGCCGGCAACTCCTTCTGCGCAGGGCTTAACGGCTGATGAAAAACTAATGCTGGATTTGGTGAATGCCGAAAGAATTAAAGCAGGACTGAAGCCCCTGCAGATAGATATGAGGCTGGTGGACCTTGCAAGGAAAAAAAGCAGGGACATGATACAGAACAATTACTTCGGCCACACATCGCCCGTCTACGGAACGCCGTTTGAGATGATGAAGGCGGCGGGCATAACGTACAGGTATGCCGGAGAAAACCTAGCTGGCGCCCCCACCGTGCAGAAAGCCCACGAGGGCTTGATGAACAGTCCGGGCCACAGAGCCAACATTTTGAATCCCAACTATAACCGCATAGGGATAGGGGTAGTTGAAGGCGGACCGTACGGTAAAATGTTCACCCAGCTTTTCATCGGAACGGAATAAAGTTTTTCACAGGTGTGTATTTCCTGTGGATAACAATGTGGATATTGTGAGTAATTTTTTGGATTTCACCCGCAGAAAATTATGCGGGTTTTTTTGTTTTCACTTTTTCTTCTTTAATTCATATACTGTTATTGCCCTGGAATAGGGAAAGGTTTTTAAACTCGGTGAAAGAGGTGGGATTCATGGCGTTGTTTTATCTGGCCGTGGTTCTCGGGATTTTTATTGTGGTAATTTACCTGTATTATAGGAAAAATTTAATATCGAAGGATTGTGAAAGACAACCTTATCAAGACAAATTCCAATACCCCATTCCCAAGTTTCCGCAAGACGAAGATATAGAGTTTCCCAAAGCGCCGGAACAAAAGAGTGAACCAAAGAATAATGAGGATATTGAAAATTTACCCCAAATGGAGCAAAGAAAACATCCGGAGCAATAATATGAAATCCACGTTTTGGAAGACGGATGTCGAAGGATGTCCGTCTTTGTTTTTCGGTGGAACATATTTATCCGGCCATACATATATATTATTAGGAGTAATAGAGAAAATTTAGGAAGACCCATTTTTTACAAAAGGGAGGGTAATTTATGGGGGTCAGATTGGAAAAAGAATTGGTCAAGGTGGACCAGGTGGTCGGGGAAGATGAGGCACAAACCGTCGTCGAAGGTTTGATAGTGCTTCCTTACGGCAAGCCCGACATAGAGAGGGTGCTCTCGGTTGAAGCAGAAGTGAATACCGAAAACCTGGATATTAACGTCATAGATGACAAGGTGGTAATTGAAGGTACCATCGATGTCGAAGCGCTTTATGTAGGCAAAGTTCCCGCCGAATCCCAGCCCGTCCATTTCGTGGAAGGTACGGTAGATTTTAGCTTTTTCGTTAAAATCCCCGGTGCTCGAAAAAACATGGATGTTAAGGTAAAAGCCCGGGTCGAACACGTGCAATTTTCCCACAACGACTCAAGGCCCCGCGAAATAGACGTGAGGATTATAGTGGAATTTTTCGTGAAAGTAACAAAGAGGGTGCAGCTTGAGATAGTGGTCGACGCTAAAGGTCCCTCGGACCTCCAGGTCCTAAAAGAAAGCATCAGGGTGGACCACGTGGTCGGCGAGGGAAGGGCCCAGAAGATAGTAAAGAGCGAAGTCGACGTGCCGCCCAAAAAACCGGACATCCTCGAGATATTAAAGGCCGAAGGTAAAGTCAGGACCACGGAGACCAAGGCTCTTGACGACAAGGTGGTAATAGAGGGCGTTTTGGAGGTCAACATCCTCTATGTGGCGGATGTTCCGGAGGGCGTTCCCCAGCAGCCGGTGCATTTCATGGAAGCCGAAATACCGTTTACGGAGTTTGTGGAAGTCCCGGATTGCAGGCAGGATATGTCAAAAATGGTAAAGGTGCGTGTGGAGCACATAAGAGCACGCAAAAAAGACGAAAGAAACATCGCAGTGGAAGCAGTCCTGGATATAAAAGCAAAGGTATTAGAACCCAAGACTATAGAAGTTGTGGAAGACCTTTTCAGTCCGTCGCAGAAGCTGAATGTAAAGAAAACCAAAATAAAGGTGGATAAGGTAATCGGTGAGGCTGAAAACCAGGTAATAGTAAAGGAAGCCTTTAAAGTCCCTTTGGAAAAGCCTCCGATAGAGCAGATTTTCAAGACCGAAGCCAAAACCAAAGTTACGGAAACCCGCATTATCGAGGATAAAGTTGTGGTAGAAGGCGTTCTGAAGCTGGAAACCCTGTATGTAGCTGAAGCTCCATACTGTTCCCCACAGCAGCCTGTGCACTTTGTAAAAAACGAAACCCCGTTTACCATTTTCGTGGAAATTCCCGGAGCAAGAGAAGACATGACGCTTGACTACGAAGTTGAAGTAGAGCACGTATCTTCCAAGGTTGACCCCAACGATGCCCGCAGGTATGAGGTAAGGGTGGTATTGAAGCTCGTGGCTAAAGTTACCAGAATGGTGCAGCTGGATGTAGTAGTGGACGTGGAAGAAGCGGCAGAGAAAGAGAAAAAAGAAGAAAAGGCAGATAAAGATAAGCCTTACATGACCATATACATCGTGCAGAAAGGTGACACACTCTGGAAAATTGCAAAACGGTACAACGTCACTTTGGAAGCTATAATAAAAGCCAACAACATTACAAATCCGGACCTTATATACCCCGGCCAGAGGCTACTCATCCCGAGACAGATGTATTGATAAAATTCCCGCAGAATGCGGGAATTTTATTATTTTTTCTTTTTATGGGAAAAATAACGCCGGGGTGATTTTTTTGGGAGAAAAAGTTAGGGGATATCTGATGATTATAGGAGGGGCGGAAGACCGAAGCGGCGACAAAGAGATATTGAAAAAATTCGCCGAAATTTCCGGGCAAGGTGAGGCGCGACTAACGGTGATTACCGCCGCATCCCAGGACCCGAAAAGAGTAGGAGACATGTACGTCGAAATATTTTCCAAACTGGGGATAGGGAATGTGGAAGCCCTCAATATCGAAAGCCGCGACGAGGCCAACAAGGAAGCCATTGCCGAGCGCATAGCAAACTCCACGGGGATATTTTTTACAGGCGGAGACCAGCTTCGGATAACCAGCCTTCTTGGTGGTACCAAAGCCTGCCAGGCTCTCGAGAAAGCTTACCGGCATGGTGTAATTATTGCGGGGACCAGTGCAGGGGCTGCGGCTATGAGCGACACCATGATAATAGGAGGTAGCGAAGACCATGCGCCCAAGGGAAACACCGTCGGTATGGCACCCGGCCTGGGACTGCTGGAAGAAGTGGTAATTGACCAGCATTTTGCCCAGCGGGGCAGGATGGCCCGCCTTTTACTGGCTGTTGCCCAGAACCCGTTTATCCTGGGGGTGGGCATAGACGAAGACACGGCGATACTCGTCTACCCAGACGGGAAATTTTGGGTGATAGGTTCGAATACGGTGACCGTATTGGACGGCAGATGCGTGAATTTTACGAATGTATCCGAACTGAGGCCCGGCGAACCCCTGGCCATGTGCAACGCCACATTGCATATCCTCTCGCCGGGATTGGGCTTTGACATGAAAAATAGAAAACCGCTACTAGCTTGAAAGGGAAAAAATGCATATACGTTTGAGAAATGGATAGTATATTTTTGAGAGTTGCTGTAAGTTTCAGAAGGAGGAAAATGGATGAAGATAGTCGACATAAGGGCCCTTGAAGGGCCCAACATTTACAGCCCGAAGCCGGTCATAAGGATGCTGGTGGACGTAGGGAAGTGGGATGACGTTTCCACTAAAGATATCGAAGGATTTAAAGAGAGAATTTTGGAAAAACTCCCCGGCCTTGCCCAGCATCATTGCTGCTTTGATAGACCTGGCGGTTTTTTAATCAGGCTTGAGGAAGGGACGTACCTTCCCCACGTTATAGAACACGTGGCGCTGGAACTTTTAAACCTCCTGGGCCAGGATGTAAAATTCGGCAGGGCGCGGCGCTGGGAAAAAACCACCTACAGCATAGTGTTCGGCTATGAGGGCAAATATGCGGCCCTCGAGGCCGGAAAGTTTGCCGTGCGGCTGGTTGAGGACATTGTCTGCGGAAAAGAAGCAGACCTTCGAGGAGAGCTTACGAGGATAGAGCGGTACTCCGCGGAAATGGAACTGGGCCCCAGTACCTCGGCCATAGAGAGGGAAGCGAAAAGCCGGGGTATACCCGTTACCAGGATAGGCGACGGAAGTCTCCTCATTTTAGGTTACGGGGCTTTTCAAAAAAGAGTGGAAGCTACTTTGACAAACTGTACGAGCTGTGTTGCCGTCGACATTGCCTGCGATAAAATTTTGACTAAAAAAATGCTTTCGCTGGCGGGAATTCCCGTCCCGGAAGGCGTCCTGGTTTACACCGAGGAAGAAGCGGCAAAAGCCGCAAGAGAACTGGGATATCCCGTTGTCGTGAAGCCCGCGGACGGAAATCAGGGTAAAGGCGTAAGTCTGAACTTGAAAAGTGAAAAGGAAGTGAGAGAAGCCTTCCACATAGCATTCGGGTACAGTCCTAAAGTGCTGGTAGAAAACTATATCCGTGGCAGGCATTACCGGTTGCTGGTGGTGGATAGAAAATTTGTCTGCGCTGCAGAGAGGATACCGGCCCATGTGGTGGGAGACGGAATCCACAGCATAAGAGAACTTACAGAAATGGTGAATAGTGACCCCAGGAGAGGGGAAGGACACGAAAAGCCCCTTACCAAAATAAAAATTGACCCTGTTGTGCAGAGGGTCCTATCAAAAAACGGCTACACACTCGATTCGATTCCTGAAAATGGACAAATCGTTTTGCTGAGGGAAAACTGCAACCTCAGCACCGGTGGTACCGCAAAAGACGTGACGGACCTGGTATGCCCGGAAAACAAAGTCCTGGCCGAAAGGGCTGCGGCCGTGGTGGGACTGGATGTGGCCGGAATAGATATAACAACAGAGGATATATCGGTACCCATCGAGAAAAGCGGCGGTGCGGTGATAGAGGTCAATGCGGCACCGGGAATAAGGATGCACCTTTACCCTTCAGAAGGAGAGCCCCGGCCTGCAGCTAAAGCCATAGTTGACATGCTGTTCCCTGAAAATCCCCCGAAATTCCCGCTGGTGGCGGTTACCGGCACCAATGGGAAGACCACCACCGTCAGGATGATAGCCGGCATTTTGTCGCATCACGGTTTGAAGGTGGGCATGACCTGCACCGACGGCGTTTATATCGGAGAACTTTGCATAAAAAAGGGCGACTGCAGCGGGCCTGAAAGCGCCAGGATGGTGCTTTTGGACCCTTCGGTGGAAGCCGCGGTCCTGGAAATCGCAAGGGGAGGCCTCATACGCGGCGGGCTTTCGTATGACATGGCCGACGTGGGGATAATCACAAATATAACCGGTGACCATCTGGGACAGGATGGAGTCCATACCATAGAGGACCTGATTTTCGTAAAGTCGCTGGTGGCAGAACAGGTTAAACCCGAAGGGTATGCAGTGCTCAATGCCGACGACATTGCCACGGTGGAGGTAAGAAAGAGGCTCAAGGGGAATGTAATCTTTTTCAGCCTCGAAGAGGACAATCTCGTGCTCCGGAAGCACCTTTGCGAAGGTGGGCGGGGCGTTTACGTAAGGGACGGCGTTATCGTTTTGCACTCCGAAGAGACCTTACTGCCTTTGGTGAAAGTGGCCAAAATACCGGCGACGATGGGAGGAAAAGCAAAACACAACGCTCAAAATGCGCTGGCTGCGGTGGCCGCGGGTTGGGCTTTGGGCGTGCCACTGGAAACCATAAAAAAAGCTCTTTGTGCTTTTAAGTGCGACGAAAGCAATAACCCGGGTCGCTTGAATATAATAGATGGCGGCCGCGTGAGGATAATCCTCGATTACGGCCATAACCCCGCAGCGATAGAGGCGGTCATAGCCACCGCTAAAGCCATGAATCCCGCCCGCATGATAGGAGTTATAGCAAGTCCTGGAGACAGGATGGACGATGCTATCGTAATGCTGGGGCAGGTAGCGGGGCGGGGCTTTCAGCGCCTGGTTATTAAAGAAGATGAAGACCTGCGGGGCCGGAGGCCCGGCGAGGTGGCATCGCTGCTCTTGCAGGGAGCTTTGAGTGCCGGATTGAAAAAAGAACAAATTGATGTTATCTTAAAAGAGAGCGAGGCCATAGCTTTTGCCCTGGAAAATGCTCAGGAAGGCGACCTGGTTGTCATTTTTTATGAAAAATACGAGGCTGCCGTGAAAACCATAAGGGAAACGCTAAAAAGGAGCATGGAAAGCCCTGCCATGGCAAGCATAGTTTAATTATTTTTTTAAAAAGAGCAGGATTTTGTTTTTTTTTCCTGAAATATATAATAGAACTTTTTTAAAGTGAGGGAGAGGATTTGCACAAGGTTGAACTGGAGGCAAAGGCCAAGGTAAACCTGACGCTGGATGTGCTCTATAAAAGGCCTGACGGTTATCACCAGGTGGAAATGATAATGCAGGCGATTTCCCTGAAAGACCACCTGGTCATTTCCCTTCTGCCCGGGAGGGAAATAAAGATTGTGAGCAATTCTCCAGCCATCCCTGGTGGTGAGGAGAACCTTGCCTTCAAAGCCGCCAAACTGATGGTGGACGAATTTGACCTCGATGCGGGGGTTGAGATAAAAATCTTTAAGGAAATTCCCGTTGCGGCAGGACTCGCTGGGGGAAGCGCCGATGCGGCAGCGGTTTTAAAAGGCTTGAACGAGCTTTTTGGCTTGGGTCTTACGACAAAAGACCTGATGCGGTTCGGGGAAAAACTAGGGGCTGATGTGCCGTTTTGCGTCATGGGAGGTACGGCTCTTGCACGCGGAAAAGGGGAAGAGCTCACTCCCCTTCCCGCCGTTCCGCCGGCAAGCCTGGTTTTGATTAAGCCGCCCTTTTCCGTCTCCTCCAGAGAGGTGTATAATAGACTGAATATTAATTCTATTAGAAAAAGGCCCGTGACCCGGGCCGTAATAGAAAGCATAGAAAAGGGAGATTTGGAGGGAATTTCAAGAGGCCTGTGCAACGTGCTGGAGGAGGTTACCTTTGCAAAACATCCGGAACTTCCAGGCATTAAGGAAATGCTGAAGGCAAGGGGAGCTTTAGGAAGTCTTATGTCAGGTAGCGGTCCTGCTGTATACGGTATTTTTGAGACAAGACACGATGCCGAAAAAGCAGCCGCTTCATTATCGCTTCCGGGGTGCGAAATTTTTATATCCTGCATGGGTTAGGAGGGAAAAAGATGGTCGGGAAATTCAGGTCCATAAGGCTGGACAATTATAAGCCATTGAGGGAAATCGTGTTCGAGGTTCTAAGACAGGCCATAATATCGGGGGACTTAAAACCCGGGGAGAGGCTGATGGAAGTTCAGCTGGCGGAGGAGATGGGCGTTTCCAGGACGCCAGTGAGGGAAGCTATCCGCAAGCTGGAGCTGGAAGGTCTGGTGGTAATGATTCCCAGAAAGGGGGCGTACGTGGCGGGACTGTCCCTGAAGGATGCTGCCGATGTATTTGAAATAAGACAGGCATTGGAGGGCCTTGCCGCCGCATTGGCGGCAGAGCGCATAACCGAAGAGGAAATAGACAACCTTGAAAAAATTTTGCTGGAAATCAACGAGGCAGCGGAAAGAGAAGATGTGGATATGGTGATAAAAAAAGATGCGGAGTTCCATCAGGTACTATTCAAGGCTACCCGCAACGACAGGCTGGTGCAGATAATAAATAACCTAAAAGAACAAATAGACCGCTTCAGGATTCAGTCCTTTACCAACAAGGCGAGAATAAAAAGTCTGATGGAAGAACACAAAAAAATAGTGGAGGCCATAACCGAAAGGAACGTGGAACTTGCCAAAAAGTTGGCCGAAGAGCACATAGAAAAGGTGGAGAACAACGTGATGAACATATTGAGAAAAGAGATGAATATGGAGGATGAACTGCTATGCTGAAGGCCTTCATTTTGGCCGGAAGCGGGAAGTGCGACAAGTTCAAAGAGAAAGATGAAAGTACCAAGGCCTTGATTAAAATCAACGGGCGTGAGATGATTTCATACATCCTGGATGCTCTGAAAAAACTTGATTATATCGAAAAAATCGTGGTGGTAGGGCCCAAAGAAAAGCTAGGTCCGCTACTTAAAAATTACAAAGTTGATGTGGTGGACGAAGGAGCTGAACTCATAGATAACGTAATGAAAGGCCTTGAGTGTTTTTCCGATGAGGATGAAGTCCTAATTCTCAATTCCGACATTCCGATGATAACCCCCGAAGCCCTGGATGATTTCGTAAAAAGAGCGGAGAAATTAGACGCTGATTTTGCATACCCCATAATTCCGAAGGAAGACACAGAAAAAAAATATCCGGGGGCAAAGAGGACTTACGTCAGGGTAAAAGAGGGAACCTTTACCGGCGGCAACGTGGCTATAGTCAAAGCAGGCAGCGCAAAGCGCTGTCTTGAAAGGGCCAGGAATTTTTTCCTTTACAGAAAAAGTCCGTGGAAACTTGCCGGTATTTTGGGAATTCCCATAGTGCTGAAATTTTTACTGGGACGGCTTACCATTACCGAAATCGAAAAAAGGGTTTTCGAACTATTCGGCATAAAGGCCCGGGCTGTAATAAGCAGGTTTCCCGAGATAGGCAGCGATGTCGACAAGGAAAGCGACCTGGAGCTTGCCCGGAAAGTACTCGCGCGGGAGGTTGTTCCATGAGGCGAAGCAAAAGATTGGTGCTTTTGTCCAAATTCCTGAGCGACAATCCAAACCGCATATTCACATTGAAATTTTTCGGCGAAAAGTACGATGCGGCCAAATCCTCCATAAGCGAAGATTTGAACATAATCAAGGACGCCTTTTATGAAGGCGGGGAAGGTGTGCTGGAGACCATACCCGGGGCGGCGGGTGGCGTCCGATTTCGCATTAAAAAACCTATAAAAGAAATCGAAAATTTTCTTTCCGAACTGTGCAGGGTTTTATCCGACCGGTCGAGGATAATCCCCGGGGGATACCTTTACATGACGGATGTAATATTTTCGCCAGAGTATTCTTCCAGGATAGGCGAGATTTTCGCCCAAATTTTTGTGGAAGAAGACCCCTCCTGCGTCCTTACCGTTGAGACCAAAGGCATACCTCTGGCTCTAATGACCGCAAAAGCCTTGGGAGTGCCTTTGGTGGTGGCGAGAAGGGACAGCAGGGTGACCGAAGGGCCGTCGGTGAACATAAGCTATGTGTCCGGCTCCAGCCAGAGGATTCAAAATATGGCATTGCCGACCAGGGCGCTGTCAAAAAATGCCAGGGTGCTGATTGTCGATGATTTTATGAAGGGCGGGGGTACCGCCCGGGGGATGATGGAACTTGTAAGGCAGTTCGGGGCCGAAGTTGTGGGAGTGGCGGTATTGGTGGCAACGGCCCTGCCCGCGGAAAAGCTGGTAAAGAACTATATTTCCCTCACGGTGCTGGAAAAAATCGATACCGAATTAGGAGAAGTAAAGCTTAAACCCGTCAAATTTCTGGCAAATGAAGAAGGAATTTGATGATTTTTATAGAACTACTAAAAAAACGGGGTCAGGGAGGGCGGGGCCTTGGAGGTAACCGATGTCCGTATAAGGAAGGTAGAAAATGAGGGCAGGATGAAGGCCATAGTTTCGGTGACGTTCGACAACGAGTTTGTGGTCCACGATATAAGGATTATAGAAGGGGAAAAAGGCCTTTTCATCGCCATGCCCAGCCGCAAAACCCAAAACGGCCGTTTTAAAGACGTGGCCCATCCCATAAACGCAGCTGCAAGGGCCAAAATTGAGCAGGCCATTTTACAACAATATGCGAGTGATGGTGTAAAATAATATAGGGCAGTTCCTGTCCTATATTTTTCTTTTTGAAACCAAAAAAGGATTTTAACGAAAAATGTCGAAGTACGAGAAGGTTTGTGTTTTGGAATGAACGATATGGGGGGAAACGGGTTGTGGGTTTTACAGCGGTTATTCTAGCGGCCGGCGAAGGAACGCGAATGAAGTCCGGCATACCGAAGGTGCTTCACAAAGTATGCGGTGTTCCAATGCTGGGACACGTGATTTCGCGGGCCAAAGAGGCCGGGGCAAAAAGAATAGTTGTGGTGGTGGGCAGGGGCGCCGAGGAGGTAAAAAACACTTTTGAAGGGCAGAACGTGGAATTTGTCCTGCAGGCGGAACAAAAAGGCACGGGTCATGCCCTGCAGCAAACGAAAGATGCGGTAAAAGGGGAGGAGACCCTCCTTGTGCTTTACGGTGACATGCCGCTTGTTACCAGCGAAACCTTAAGGGCTATGGTTGAATTTCACCGCCAGCATCAGGCCGCGGCCACGGTGATGACGGCGAGGGTGAAGGACCCTGCGGGTTACGGGCGGATTATAAGGGAAGGGAATAGGGTGCTCGCCATAAAAGAGGAAAAGGATGCTTCACCGGAGGAAAAGGCTATCGACGAAATAAATTCAGGGATTTACTGCTTTCAGAGGGAAAAGGTTTTTGACGCGTTAACAGAGGTAAATAATAACAACGTGCAGGGCGAATACTATCTAACGGATGTGGTAGAGATACTGAACGGCCGGGGAGAAAAGGTTTTGGCCTATGAAATTCGGGACCCGAGCGAAGTGCAGGGAGTAAACGACAGAAATCAGCTGGCGCAGGCTCAGGCTATAATGCAAAAGAGGATAATTCGCCGCCTAATGTCACAGGGAGTTACCTTTTTGAACCCCGACTCCTGCTTGGTGGATGCGGGAGTGGAAATCGGAAGGGATACGGTCATTTATCCGGGCGTCATCCTGGAGGGGAATACCAGGATAGGAGAGGGCTGCACGATTGTGGGCTTTAGCCGGATAATAGACTCCAGCATCGGAAACAATGTGGAAATAACCATGTGCCATATAAGAGAAAGTATTATAGAGGATGGGGTAAAAATCGGGCCCTTTGCCAACCTACGCCCGGGAACCCATTTGAGGCCGGGTGTCAAGGTAGGCGATTTCGTGGAGATAAAAAACAGTAAAGTTGGCGAAAACTCGAAAGTGCCGCACCTGTCTTACGTGGGGGATGCTGATATAGGGAGAAATGTAAACATCGGCGCGGGAGTGATTTTCGTAAACTACGACGGCTTTAAAAAGCGCAGAACCGTGGTGGAGGACGATGCTTTCGTAGGGTGCAACTCCAATCTTATTGCTCCGGTGAGGATTGGGCAGGGCGCTTATATAGCCGCCGGCTCTACTGTCACCATGGACGTTGAAGAAGGTGCCCTGGCCATAGCCAGGGCGCGGCAGGAAAACAAACCCGGATGGGTGAGGAAGCGCAAAGAACGCGAAGGAGGAGATAGCAGCGATGGAAAACAGGCTTGAAATTTTTACGGGCAATGCCAATGTGGAACTCGCCAGGGAGATAGCCCGGAACCTGGGGGTTGAAGTAGGAGATGCAGTGGTAAACACCTTCAGCGACGGGGAAATCCAGGTCAAGATTAACGAGAGCGTAAGAGGTGCCGACGTTTTTGTAATTCAGCCCTTGAGCTATCCCGTAAACGACCATTTGATGGAACTTTTAATAATGCTGGATGCTTTTAAAAGGGCTTCGGCATGGCGCATAACAGCCGTAATACCCTATTACGGTTATGCGCGGCAGGATAGAAAAATAAGGGCTCGCGATCCCATAACCGCAAAGCTGGTGGCTGACCTCATCTCAACTGCGGGTGCCCACAGGGTGCTGACTATGGACCTGCACGCCGGTCAAATTCAGGGATTTTTCGATTTCCCCGTGGACCACTTGATGGCGGTGCCGATATTGGCCGACTACTACAGGAAAAAGGGAATAGAAGAACCGGTGGTGGTGTCGCCCGACGTCGGCGGAGTGACCAGGGCAAGGGAGTTGGCCACAAGACTGGGTGCATCCATTGCAATAATAGATAAGCGGAGGCCCGAACCCAACATGGCGGAGGTAATGAACGTAATAGGAAAGGTGAAGGGTAAGACCGTCATAATGATAGACGACATCATAGATACAGCAGGTACCATAACGCTGGGGGCCCAGGCTCTGCTGGAACACGGGGCAAGGGAAATTTATGCCTGCTGCACCCATCCGGTGCTGTCGGGACCGGCCATCGAGAGGCTTTCCGCATCGCCGATAAAGGAAGTGGTGGTGACGAACACCATACCTTTAAGGGAACACCAAAAGATTGAAAAAATTAAGGTGCTGTCGGTAGCCCAGATATTTGCTGAAGCCATAAAACGCATTCACAATAACGAATCGGTGAGCACTCTTTTTGATTGATATTGATTTATGGCGATAAAAAGGTTATACTAATGTTCGTAATTAAGAAAGGAGGAAGGATGATGGCTCAGGTAAGTCTTGCGGCTGAAGAGCGAAAGCTTGGTGGAAAGGGCCTTTTGAACGAACTCAGGAAAAGCGGCAAAATACCTGGCGTGCTTTATGGAAAGAACATAGAGACAAAAGCTGTTGCCGTGGGCGCCAAAGAATTGAATAAGTTATTTAAAACTCACGGCGAAGGCGTACTTATCGATTTGGTACTGGGTGAGGAAAAATACCCGGTTATCATTAAAGAAATCCAGAGGGACCCCTTAAAGGGCGTCATCACCCACATAGACTTTTACCGGGTATCCATGACGGACAAAATCGAAGTGGACTTGCCCATTATCCTGAAAGGCGAGCCGGAGGGAGTCAAGCTCGGTGGCGTGCTGCAGCACCAGCTGCATGAGCTGACGATTGAAGCTTTGCCGGCAGATATACCAGAGTTCATCGAAGTGGACATTTCTCACCTTAAGATAGGCGACGTGCTGCAGGTTAAGGACATCAAGCTGAGTGACAAGATAACGGTCCTCGATGACCCGGAAGAAGTGGTCGTTACGGTGCTCGCACCGACCATAGAAGAAGAGGAAACGCCCGCCGGAGAATCTGAGGAGCCGGAGGTAGTGAGCAAGAGCAAGGAAAAGAAAGAGGAGTGATTTTGGCGCAACAAACGTTGCGCTTTTCTTTTACCGGAGGTGGGAAGCTTTGTTTTTGATAGTCGGACTGGGAAATCCCGGCAAAGAATACGAAAACACCAGGCACAACGTGGGTTTTATGGTTCTTGAAAAAATTTCGGAAAAACTCGGCGTAAAGGTGGACAGGGTTAAGTTCAAAGGACTTTTTGGGGAAGGTATTTTGGAAGGAGAGAAAGTCCTTTTACTAAAACCCATGACCTTCATGAACCTTTCGGGCGAAAGCGTGCAGGAAGCCGTGAGATTTTATAAAATCCCTTCCGAAAACCTCATAGTAATTTACGACGACATGGACCTGCCGGTAGGGAGGCTCAGGATAAGGCGAAAGGGCAGCTCGGGTGGACATAAAGGCATGGAATCCATAATATCCCGCATATCCAGCGAGGATTTCCCCAGAATAAGGGTGGGTATCGGGAGGCCAAAAGGCGATGTGGTGGACCACGTGCTGGGGAGTTTCGGACCCGAAGAAAAGCAAGCCGTGGAATCTGCGATCGAAGCTGCGGCTGAAGCCGCCCTCACGATAGTGAGGCAGGGAGTGGAAGAGGCCATGAACCGATACAACGGGTTTGTGGCTTAAACCAGATATTGTTATAAAAGGCATACAATTACCTGGATTTAACCCACACTCCCTGTTATAATAAAATACTGTATTTTGGGTTAAACCAATTTCCAGAGGGAGAGGGTCATGATAAAGTTAGAAAGGCTTACCGAAAAACCGATTCTTGAGCCCAAAAGAAGCGGAGAAGCGGAGAGCGAATGGGAGAGGGCTGCGGTGTTCAACTGCGCGGCCATTTACGACAACGGGCTTTTCCACCTGATTTACAGGGCCTCGAACATAGGTCCCCACGAGAAATACGGTCGGTACATTTCGAGATTGGGTTACGCGGTGAGCACCGACGGCATGAATTTCAATAGGCTCCGGGCACCCATAATTACCAACGACCAGCCTCACGAACAGAGGGGCTGCGAAGACCCAAGGATTGTCAAAATTGGCGATACCTATTACATGATGTACGTGGCATTCGGCGGCAGATTCGACGGCGACTGGCGCATTTGCCTTGCTACTTCAAAGAACCTCATTAATTGGGAAAAGCACGGAATAGTGCTCGATGAGCCCAATAAAAACGCCTCCCTGTTCCCGGAAAAAATAAACGGAAAGTTCGTAATGCTTCACCGCAGGTACCCGAATATATGGATAGCTTTCTCCGAAGATTTGAAAGCGTGGCACGACCACAGGCCAATATTAGAGCCCATAAGGGGCACGTGGCAGAGCGCCAGAGTCGGCATCGCCGGTCCGCCCATAAAGACTGAAGACGGCTGGTTTTTGATATACCATGCGGCCGACTCAAAAAACACGTACAGGCTCGGGGCGGCCCTTTTGGACCTTCAAGATCCTTCGAAAGTTTTAGCAAGGCAGGAAGAACCCATTATGGAGCCGCAGCTTCCATGGGAAAAAGAAGGATACGTGCCAAACGTGGTCTTTAGCTGCGGACATGCTGTAAAGGGGGACGACATATACGTTTATTACGCAGGTGCGGACAGCGCTATCGGAGTTGCGTATCTGAACAAGGCCGACATAAAATTCAGAAGGCTGGAAGCAGTGGCATGATAAAGCCGGCGAAACCGCCGGCTTTCAAAATTGTCACTGTCCTGTGAGGACACGCCTTAACATCTTTTTGTTGCACGGGGCGGAAGATGGAGATATAATAAAGTCAGAAAATATAAGAAATTCATAAAATAATGTCGCCAACAGCCCGGTGACACAATTTAAGAGGAGGGTGGATGATGAGGACAAAAATTCAAGCTTTCGGAAGATTTCTAAGCGGTATGGTCATGCCAAATATCGGTGCCTTCATAGCATGGGGTCTTATTACTGCATTTTTCATACCCACGGGCTGGATTCCCAATGAAAACCTGGGCAAATTGGTAGGCCCCATGATTACTTACCTGCTCCCGCTGCTCATTGGCTATACGGGTGGAAAGATGGTGCACGATGTGAGGGGCGGCGTGGTCGGTGCAGTGGCTACCATGGGCGTAATCGTGGGCTCCGACATCCCCATGTTTATGGGAGCTATGATAATGGGTCCCCTGGGCGGATACGTCATTAAAAAGGTAGACGAAGCCCTGCAGGATAAGATACCGGCTGGATTCGAAATGCTGGTGAACAACTTTTCTGCAGGAATCGTGGGCATGATAGTAACCCTTTTGGCTTATTTGGCTATAGGTCCTGTGGTGCTGGGGCTCAACAAGGCCTTGGCTGCAGGAGTGCAGGCCATAGTCAACCTGGGACTTTTGCCTCTTGCCTCCATCTTCATTGAGCCTGGAAAGATACTGTTCCTGAACAATGCGATTAACCATGGAATTTTGGGACCGCTGGGTGTGGCGGAAGTCGCACAGAAAGGGAAATCCATTTTCTTCCTGCTTGAGACAAATCCGGGTCCCGGTTTGGGCGTGCTCCTCGCCTACTGGCTGGCAGGTAAGGGAATGGCAAAACAATCCGCACCCGGCGCGATAATAATACATTTCTTCGGCGGAATCCACGAGATTTATTTCCCGTACGTGCTCATGAACCCTATACTGATAATCGCTGTGATTTTGGGTGGGGCAACCGGCGTATTCACCTTTACCGCCCTTGGTGCGGGGCTTGTGGCGACCCCCTCGCCGGGGAGCATCTTCGCTGAAATCGCGATGGCCCCCAAAGGTGGACTCTTTCCGGTGCTGGCGGGAATCGCGCTTTCGGCCCTGGTATCTTTCCTGGTGTCTTCGCTGCTTCTCAGGCGTTTCGGTCAGGAAGAAGAGGACCTGGAGGCTGCAAAGCAAATGGTAAGCCAGCTTAAAGGCAGCAAGGTCCAGGATGAAGCGAAGGGGACGAAAGTCAGGAAGATAGTTTTTGCCTGCGATGGCGGCATGGGTTCCTCGGCCATGGGTGCTTCGGTCTTGAGGAAAAAAATCAGGGAAGCAGGTTTGGATGTAGAAGTGGTTCACACGGCTATAAACGAAATCCCTGATGATGCCGATATAGTAATTACGCACAAGGAACTTACTGCACGGGCAAGGGCAAAAGCCCCCGGTGCGGAGCACGTGTCCATCGAAACCTTTGTGAACAACCCGGTGTACGACGAACTAGTGAAGAGGTTGAAAAAATAACGCAAAAAGGAAATAATATGGAGTAACGGCGCAAGCTGTTACTCTCATTTTTTCGAGATGGTGATGAATGTGGATTTTACAAGGCGGGAAAGGCAAATAATAAAGGTGCTGCTCGAAGGTCAGGCCACTACCGAAAGGCTCTCGAGAATTCTGGGAGTCAGCAGGCGAACAATCATTAGGGACTTACCCGGACTTTCCGAAAAATTGAAACCTTTTGGGATAAAACTCAACAGAAAATCTGGTAAAGGCATCAACCTGGAAGGCGAAAGGGAGTCCCTGGAAAGGTTAAAGCAGGAGGTAGAGCGGGTTTCCGAAAGTGTTAAGATAACTCCGGATGAGAGGCAGAAACTAATCGTCCTGTTTTTGCTGGAAAACAAGGAGCCGCAAAAACTCTATAGCTTTGCAAGGGAATTTGGTGTGACGGAAGCCACAATAAGCAACGATTTGGACAAAGTCGAAGAGGTGCTCTCTAAGTACGGATTAAAACTCGCGCGCAGGCCGGGACTGGGAGTCTGGATTAAAGGGCCCGAAAAAAGCATCAGGCATCTCATAACCGAGCTTTTTTACGAATACTTCGACGAAGTCCAGCTGGTAAGACTCATAAAGGATAATCTACAAGGGAGCATGAATAACGGCGATTTGAGGGAAAGAATAAAGAATAGGTTTTTCGGTTTTATTGAAAAAAATTGGCTCGAAGGCATAGAAGGTGTTTTGAAGGAGACTATGGAAGAAAACGGAATGAACCTGGCAGACAGCGCTTACGCCGGATTGCTGGTTCACATAGCTCTTGCTCTGGAAAGATTGAAAAACGGCGAGGTCATATCCATGGACGGTGCACTCCTTTCTACTTTAAAGGGAACGAAGGAGTTTGAACTGGCAGCCCGGCTTGCAGCCAGGATGGAATCGGCTTTTGGAGTGAAAATCCCTGAGGATGAGCTTGGCTATATAACCATGCACCTTTTAGGGGCCAAGCTCCGCACGGGGGATGATGACTTTAGGGAGTTTTTTGCAATGGACCACCGGGAAGCGGTGGAAGCTTCTTTAGAAATTTTGAAAGAAGCGGGCAGGGAACTGAAACGGGACCTGGTGAGGGATGCACGGGTCGTCGAAGACCTGGCCCTGCACCTGAAGCCCGCTCTTGTTAGGATGAAGATGGGGATGGAAATTAGAAATCCCATTCTTTCTCAGATAAAAGACACATATCCGGACCTCATGAAGGTGGCAAAAAAAGCAGCTCGGGTTTTGGAAAAAAAGTTCGGCGTTGCTGTCCCGGAAGCGGAGATAGGGTACATCGCCATGCACATAGGTGCCGCCCTGGAGAGGGAGAGAAAAAGGACCGGGGTGGTACTGGTTTGCCCAAGCGGCATCGGAAGTGCCAGAATGCTGGCAAGCCGTTTAAAAAAGGAACTTCCGGATTTGGAAATCCTCGATGTGGTATCGCTGCTGGATTTAGAGGGGACTTTAGCAAAACATCCCGACACAGAGGCTATCATATCTACGGTGCCATTAGAAGTAGCCCGGTTACCGGTAATCGTGGTATCACCGCTTTTGCCTCCTGAGGATGTGGAAAATATCAGGACCTTTGTTAAGGAAAGAACTTTTTCGGAACCGGAAGGTAAAAGCGGCAAAAAAGAGTCTGATGGGCAAAAAACAAGCGAGGAGATTGCTTTTGAACTTTTGGAAGGCTTTTTGGTGGAAGAAGTAAGCGCCGAAAGTCTTGAGAAACTGTTAGACGCCATTGAGGAGAAAATAAAGTCAAAGCCGGGGGTGACTTCCGCTCCCCAGGTTAAACGCGATATTTATGAAAGAGAATTGAAGGTCGGGACCGCCGTTCCCGGCATGGGTATATCGGTGCTTCACGCCAGGACCAGCGGGGTGGAAAAACCTTTTTTGGGGCTTTTTCGACTGCAAAAACCTCTTAAGATGAAAAACATGGACAATGAAGTCGAAAATGTCAAAGCGTGTCTGGTGATGCTTCTTCCACAAAAATCTTCGCCTCGAGAGATGGAAATGATGGGGCGCATAAGCGCCGCTCTGGTGGAAGATAAAAACTTGTCCGGGACATTTAAATACGGCACGGGTGTGGATGTGATAAAGTCTTTGCTCAGAATTCTAAAATGAAGGGGGTTTTTATATTGGCGTTCAATTTGTTCAGGAGGTTTAAGGAAAACGAAAAGAAAGATGAAATATTGAGCGAAAAGGCCGTATTGGTGGGGGCAAAGGCTAAAGATAAATATGAAGCCATAGAAATGGTGGGTGAATTGCTGGTCATGGACGGGCGCGTGGAGCGTTCCTATATAGACGAAATGAAAAAGAGGGAGGAACTTTTGACCACGTATATAGGAAACGGAATCGCCATTCCCCACGGAGGAAGCGAAGCAAAAGAAAAAATCAAAAAGAGCGGGCTTGCAGTGGCCCAGTTTCCCGAAGGAGTCGATTTCGGCTCGGGGAACAAAGCGTATATAGTCATAGGAATTGCCGCCAAGGGCAACGAACACCTTGAAATACTCTCAAATATTGCATCGGCTTGCGAAGACGAAAAGAGGGTTAAAAAACTCGTCGAAAGCAAAGACCCAAAGGAAATCCTGAGGCTGCTGAAAGAGGGGTTTGCAAAATGAAGACGGCAGTGCATTTTGGTGCTGGCAACATAGGGCGCGGTTTCATAGGATTTTTGCTTTTGAAGGCCGGATACCGCGTGATTTTCGTCGACGTCAACGCCAGCCTAATCGAAGCCCTTAACGAAAAAGGTTCTTATAGGGTTGTGGAAAAGGGCGATGAACCGAAGGTTCATCTGGTCGAGGGCGCGGAGGGAATCCTGGCTGGGGACGAAGAAAAGGTCGCCGAAAAGATAAGTGAGGCTCAGTTGGTTACAACGGCGGTAGGGCCGGGTGTTTTAAGCTCCATAGCTCCTGTTATAGCATCGGGCATTTCCCGCAGGTTAAAGCGTTCTTCGGAGCCGCTCAACGTAATTGCCTGCGAAAATATGGTGGGTGCATCTACGTTTTTGAAAGAAAAGGTAATGGAACATCTTTCGCCGGACGAAAGGCAGGAGGCAATAAAAAAGGTGGGATTTCCCGATGCTGCGGTGGACAGGATAATTCCCCCCCAGGACGGGACTTTTCTCCTTGACGTCGCGGTGGAACCTTACTTCGAATGGGTCGTAGATGCCGGCGGTTTTGCTGGCGAAATACCGTCAATCCCGGGGATGAAAGCCGTTAATAACCTGCGGGCTTACGTGGAGCGAAAAATTTACACGCTGAACACCGGACACGCCGTGGCAGCTTACCTCGGTTATGAAAAAGGTTACGACACCATTCTCGATGCACTGCAGGAAAGAAAGATACTTGAAACGGTAAGGGGAGCCATGGAAGAGTCGGGAGCTTACCTGACGACCCGCTTTGGATTTGATAAAAAGGAGCACGGCAATTACATCGAAAATACTCTGAGACGCTTTCTGAACCCGGCTCTGAAAGACCCGGTAGTTCGCGTTGGGCGAAACCCCTTGAGAAAATTGGGGCCCAAAGACCGCCTGGTTTACCCCGCTCTTAAAGCACAGGAGCTCGGGATAACTCCGCTCAATCTATCCCAGGGGATAGCTGCGGCGCTTAAATTCGACCACGAAGAAGACGAAGAAGCCCGCAAGCTGCAGATAATGATTAAAGAGGAAGGGATAGATCAGGTTCTGAAAAAGGTGTGCGGTATACCAGAAGAAAATCCATTAGGCCGGATTATAAAGGAGTATTTTTATAAAAATTAAATATGGCTTTGGAATGCCAGAAAAGCACTCCTTTAGTGAGTTTCAAAAGGGGTGCTTTTTTTAATTGCAGATTATATAAAAGCCGGCTGTGGGGGATACTGCTTTTGGAGGTGCCTTGAAAATTTAAAAATACTCATTGACAGCGAAAAAAATATTTAATATAATAAAACTGAACTGGAGGTGAAAAAATGGTCAAAATACAAATAGATGAAAAGGCCAAAAGCTTCATTCGACAGAAAAATGCCGATGCAGTAACGGTAAAACTGGAGCGCTACGGTGGAGGATGAGCGGGCTGCAGGTATCTGCCTACCGTGTACGTAGGCGCGCCATCGGACGCAAACCAATACGAAGTATACAACGTCGATGGGATAAAGGTATACGTCAGCCCCTTTGTGGATACCAGGGATGGCCTGAGAATTTACCTTTCCGGTTTTGGAATGTTTAAAAACCTGGCCGTAGCTAATGGATATTAGCCGTTGTTTCGATGTTCCTTGTAAAGCTGGACGAATTTCATGATGAACATGAATTCTTCCGGAGTGCAGTCGGCTACCATTTCCAAAAAGGACCTTACTTTCGGGTCGGTCAAAAGTTGCTTTAGCTCCGGATTCATGGGCCTTAAAAGTGAAGTTATATCGTCATCGTCGCTAACGAAATAGCAGGGCGAAAGCGAAAGGGCGCTAGCTATTTTTTCCAGAGTCTTGATGGAAGGTTCCACCTTGCCGCTCTCGATTTGTCCTATGAGTCCGGCGGAAACTCCGGCTTTTTTGGCCAGCTCTGCCTGGGTAATACCGCGCTCCTGGCGAATTTTTTTGATTTTGTAACCTACATGGGAAGACAGAAAATCCTGGGGGCTGGCGTTTAGAGCCCTGGCGATGGCCTTCAGTGTGGCTAAAGAAGGAAGTACATTGCCATTTTCAATCTGACAAAGATAGGTGGCCGAAATACCCGCCTTTTGCGCAAGTTCCGAAAGGGAAAGCCCTCTTTCCCGGCGGAGGATGCTTATCCTTTCGCCCGTTGAAGTCGTGCTGCTGCCCCTTGTGAGATTTTCATAGAAGAGGGCATCTTTCGATATATTTAAAGCGGCTGCCAGTTTTTCGATTACCTCGAGCGAAGGATGTTTCTTGCCTCGCTCTATTTCGCAAAGGTAAGATACGGAAAGGTTTGCCTTTTGTGCGAGCTCCTTTAATGACATATTTCTCTTTTTGCGAAATTCGCGGATTGTTTTGCCGCAAATCACATAACTTCACCTCGTTTTAGTGATACTAAGATTTGATTATAGTATATCAAAATTATCGAAAAAAATAAATTGGGATTCCTTTTTTCAGACGGTTATAATAAAAAGAAAGTAATTTTTGTATGGAGGAGGAAGCAAAATGAAACCCATTACCCTTACCGATGATAATTTCGAACAGGAAGTCCTCAATTCCGATATGCCGGTGCTGGTGGACTTCTGGGCTCCCTGGTGCGGCCCGTGCCGCATGATGGCCCCGGTCATAGACGAGCTGGCTGTCGAATATGAAGGCAGGATAAAAGTAGGAAAGCTGAACGTCGACGAAAACCCCAACAGTGCAAGTGCCTTCGGGATAATGAGCATTCCCACGCTCATCCTCTTCAAAGACGGCCAGCCGGCCAAAAAGATGATAGGTTTCAGGCCGAAAAACGAAATAGTTTCAGAACTCGGGCTTTAAACGATTTTTCAAAAAGCCGCCTCTAAAGAGGCGGTTATTTTTTTTCATGTTGACAAAAACTACCTTAAGGTGTAATATATTTTTGAACTTGAAATGCAAATAATTTGCATTTAGGAGGTGCCTGTTTGAAAAGGAAAAAATTTTATCCTGCACTTGCGCTTCTCGTGGCAGCCTTTTTTTTAATAACCGGCTGTTGGCATAGGGTAAGCCGTCCGGCACCTCAGGAAAACGGGAAAATAAAAATCTATACTACCATGTATCCTCTTTATGACTTTGCTGCCAAAATAGCGGGCGATATGGCCGTGGTGGAAAAAGTGGTACCTGCGGGGGTAGAAGCCCACGACTTCGAGCCATCGCCCAAGCTTGTGGCCGGAATTTATGAGGCGGATGTGTTCGTCTATTTGGGAGGCTCGATAGACCCGTGGGCCGAAAAGCTAGCTGAGCAGCTTTTAAAGGAGGGCGTAACGGTAGTAAAAGCAGGAGAGGGCCTTTTCCAGGAGGAGTTTCATGGTGATGAAGAGAACGTTTCCGAAGAAAACGGCCATCATTTGGATCCCCATGTGTGGCTCGATCCTGTACTTGCAAAGACCATGGCTGAAAGGATAGCCGGAGCTATAGCTGCAAAAGACGGGGAAAACGCCGCATATTACCGGAAAAACCTCGAAGAACTGAAAAAGCGCCTGGATGACCTTGATGAAAAATACAGGAATTCCCTTTTGCCAGCCAAAAAAAGGGATTTTGTGGTAAACCATGCGGCTTTCGGCTACCTGGCAAGGCGATATAATCTGAACCAGATCGCCATAAGCGGCCTTTCTCCCCAGCAGGAACCTTCGCCTAAAAAACTCGCTGAGCTTTCAAAGTTATGCAAGGAAAAGGATATAAGGTATATAATGGTCGAGGCTGCTTCGAGCTCTAAACTGGCCGACGTGCTTGCAAGAGAGACGGGAACTAAGGTTTTGGTCCTGCATCCTCTGGAGAATTTAACCGAGGAAGATATGAAGGCCGGCAAGGATTACTTTTCTATCATGCTGGAAAATTTGGAGAATCTAAAAAAGGCCCTCAATGAATAGGAGGAGAGAGACATGGACATTCCGGTGGTGGAGCTGAAGGATGTGAGTTTTTCATACGGAGGTCCCAGAGTGCTGGAAAAGGTGAACATGAAAGTGGAAAAGGGCGATTTTTTCGCACTGATTGGGCCCAACGGCGCCGCAAAAACAACGCTTATGAAAATCATGCTGGGCCTTGTCGTGCCCGATGAAGGCGAGGTAAAGCTCTTCGGCAAAAACGTGCGCAGTTTCCGGCAGTGGCAAAAAATCGCCTACGTTCCCCAGCATGGAGGGCAAATAAATCTATCCTTTCCGGCGACGGTCAGGGAGATTGTGGCGTCGGGGCTTTTTGGAAAGGCAGGATCTTTGAAGGGCAAATCGGTGGATGAAGCTGTGAGAAAGGCCATGGCTACGGTTGGCATAGAACCCCTTGCGGCAAGGCTTATAGGGGAACTTTCAGAAGGGCAGCGGCAAAAGGTATTTCTAGCCCGCAGCCTTGTTGGAAATCCGGAAGCGCTCTTTTTGGATGAGCCGACGACCGGTATAGATTCCGAATCCCAGGAGGAATTTTACGGCCTTTTAGAGAATCTCAATAAGGGGCGGGGCTTAACGGTGGTGATGATAACCCACGATATAGGCATGGCTTGCGGCATGGCGAATAAAATTGGGTGTGTGAGCAGCGGCAAAGTGGATGTGCATGAAAATATGAAGGATGTAACCGAAGACCATATAGCCGAAATAATGGGCTACAGCATAAAAAAGTAGCGCCAAAACAAAAGTTAAAGGAAGAAGGAAATGCCATGGAGATATTTCAGTATTCCTTTATGGTCAGGGCCTTTGCGGCCGGAATTGCATCCGCTGTGCTCGCTTCCACCATAGGGGTTTTTGTGGTGCTCCGTCGCATGTCAATGGTGGGCGACAGCCTGTCCCATGCATCTTTAGCGGGGATAGCAGCGGGGATGTTCTTTGGTTTTTATCCCTTTTACGGTGCCGTAGCGTTTTCGGTCCTGGCTGCCTTGCTCGTTGAGATGGTCAGGGTTACTTTTAAAAGGTACGCCGAGGTAGCCCTGGCGGTTGTAATGTCGGCGAGCATGGGAGCGGCCGTGGTGATGATAAGCCTGGGCAGGTCGTTTAATGCGGACCTTTTCTCGTACCTTTTCGGCAGCCTGATGGCGGTGACAGAAGAAGACATCAAATTGATAATAATCCTGGGATTTTTCGTCATGGCTGCTCTTTATCTTTTGCGCAGGCAGCTTTTTTCCATAGCCTTCGACGAGGAAACGGCCAGACTTTCCGGGATACCCGTCAATACGGTGAATGTGCTCTTTTCAATACTTACCGCCCTTACGGTGGCCATATCGGTCAGGATAGTAGGTACACTGCTTGTATCGGCACTCATAGTCATTCCCGCTGCCGTGAGCCTTCAGCTTGCCAGGAGTTTCAATTCGGCGATTTTCGTATCGAATGTGGTGGCCGCATTTTCGGTGATAACGGGCCTTTACCTTTCCTTTTATTTCGATCTAGCACCAGGCGGCACGATAGTGCTCATAGCTTCTGCAGTGTTATTTGTGGTGCTTCTCGTAAAAAGGAGGTAAAGCTACTGTGGATTTTGAGGAATTTTTGAGAAAGAAGGGGCTTAAGGTCACAAACCAGAGACTTGCGATAATGAAGGTGCTTGAAAATTCGGGTTCGATGCTGACTGCGACTGAGATATTCGAAAGAGTGAAGGAAATTTTTCCCGGTGTGAATTTCTCCACGATATACAGGAACATTGAACTCATGAAAAAAAAGGGCATACTATGTACAGTGGCAAGAGGCGAGAGGATACCCTCTTACGGTCTTCGGGTGGAAGAAGAACACCACCACCATTTTGTTTGCAAAGGATGTGGAAAATCCCTCGTCATAGAATATTGTCCGATGAATTTTATGGGGGAAGAGGTGAAAAAGAAAGGATTTCTGCCTGTTGAACATGAATTCGTGGTATACGGATTTTGCAGGGATTGTGAGGGTTCTGGTCTGAAAAAATAATAAGGAAAAGGAGTTTTGAGGGTGGAAAGGATTTTTTTCGCCGTCGCGATAGTACTGGTTTTATCGGTAGTTTTTACAGGCTGCATAGGGAAAAATCAAAGCGCCGGAGATGGTCTGCCAAAAGAAGAGATGAAAGCGACCGATTACTTTCCGGTTTCGAAAAATCTATATTGGGAGTACGAAGGTATCGGCAATGAGTTCGCGGGGGGCAGAGTGGATACGGAATTTATCGAAGGAAACAGGGTCCAGCTTGCCCAAAACAACGGGGGCACCGTTGTGGCTAAAGTATTTGAAGTGAGCGACGAAGGGGTGAAGCTGGTCAATTCTATCGAAGAAAGTTATTACAGGATAAATTATCTTGCAAAAGAGCCTGCCCAGGAGAGGTATTATTTAAAATCGCCTCTGAAAGAAAAAGCGAGCTGGCAGGACGGCGATACCACGTGGACCATCGAGAGCTTGGAGGAAAAGGTAAGGGTGCCAGCGGGAGAATTTACATGCATCAAGGTCGTGGGAAAATCCGGAGATTCGGTGGTAGAAAGGTATTTCGCAAAAGGTGTGGGCCTTGTCAAGCAGAAATTTGTGTTTAATGATAACGTCGTTGAAGAGAACCTTTCTAAATTTGGCGATGCCGAAAAAGATAACTGCCTGCCCGAAAAGGAGCTGGCAATTTATTATCCTTCGAAAAACGTGGATAAATTGCTGGAAGATAGGGTACTAGAGAAGTTTAACACTGGCGAAACTCTTGCGGAGAAGATAACCGAACTTTTAAAGGACGAAAAGTACAGGGTGCTAAGCAAAAACACCCGACTTTTGGATATGAAAAGGGAAGAAGGCGTCCTGAGGCTGAATTTTTCTAAAGAACTTATCACTGAAATGAATGCCGGTTCGGGATATGAGGCGCTGCTGATAGACAGCATAGTAAACACCTACGGCAAAAACTTTGGAGTCGAAGGTGTCATATTAAATGTGGAAGGTAAGGGATATGAGTCCGGTCATTTCGTCTTCGGAAAGGATGAGGTTTTGAAGGTGAACAGGTAATTGTGCTCACAAAAAATTTTCTAAATAAGGGTTGCATTTTTTTTATTTATCTAGTATATTATATTATAAAAGTCGCAAATATTCAAATTCGATGACGGGGAAGAGTAACCCGGCTGTAAGGTCAAAGAGAGCCGCGGCAGGTGGGAGCGCGGTACCGGAGGTTGGGTGAATGGGCCCCGGAGAAGGTGCGGCGAAGGCAAGTAGCTGCACCCGGAAAGCCCTCCGTTAACATAAGGGCGGGGTATCGCCATAAGGCCGTACCCTAAAAGAGAGCCTGTACAGGGTGGCAAAAAAGCATTTCATCCCCGTGGGTGAAGTGCTTTTTTTGTTACTTACGGGCTAAGTTGGGTGGCACCGCGGATGAAAAGCATCCGTCCCTTCGGGGATGGGTGCTTTTTTATTTGGATTTTTCTGTAAGGAGGTGTTATCAGAGATGAAAAAAGATAAAGCTTTTCGTTGCATAAAAAAATAGCGATGGTTCACGATTTTAAAGTCAGAACTACCGATGTTTGACAATTACAAAATCTTCCGAACGATTGAAAGGACAATATATGTCCATTTAAAAAACTGTAAAGGAGGATTCTTTTATGAAATTGAAGGATATGATTCTAACATCCCTTTTAATGGCAATTGGCTTGATTTTGCACCAGATTACCCCTCCCATAGTTGCTGGGATGAAGCCCAATTTCCTCCTAGCGATGCTTTTTATCTCGCTTTTTATAAACCCCACACCGAAAAACGCCCTTCTTGCCGGGATGCTGGGGGGTGTATTCGCGGCACTTACCACAAGCTTCCCAGGGGGGCAGATAGCCAACATAGTGGATGAGCTTATAACGTCCCAGGTGATGGCGGCGTTAATTAGAGGAGGAAAGAATGTAAACCAAAAGATATTGGTACCAGTCGTTGGTTTTGTCGGGACCATAATGAGTGGGACGATGTTTTTGCTCGTGGCGATGCTGGTGACGGGCGCACTTCCTGCTGCATTTCCCGTATTGTTTACAACGATAGTGATACCGACGGCTGCCATCAATACGGTGGCCACTTCGGTCCTTTATGGCATAATCGCAGCCACAGGCAGTGCCGCAAGACAGAAAGATGTAAGATGAATTTCCCGGGATTCCCGGGCTTTATTTTTTGGTGGTATAATATAAAGTAATAAAAATGGCAATAAAAAGGCGAAATTAACATAAAGTTATAAAGCTGGAGGGTTTGGCTTGAAGGAACAAGATGAAAAGATAGCAGAAGCTAAAATAAGAGATTTGTTTTCAACAGCACTCAGAAACGGGGAAAAAAAGGCGAGCAATTTTCTCGACCCGGCGCTGCAAAAATTAGCAGAAGAGATATCCCGCGATTTTCCAGGAGCTGGCTATTTCTTCGACGGAGGGTTTGAGGAGGCTGAAAGAAAGATACTGGTGGTATTCCCCGAATATTTAAGAGAGGAGTCCTTTTCTTTGCCCGTAAAGGCCGTAAGGGTGACGCCGAAGGACCGGGAAGAACATCTGGGACACCGAGACTACCTGGGAGCCGTGCTGGGCCTCGGTATATCGCGGGATAAGGTGGGGGATATAGTAATACGCCCCGAAGGGGCCGATATCTTGTTGAAAGAGGAAGTGGCCGAGTACGTGGGGCTCAACCTTGCCAAAGTCGGCAAAATCCCGGTGGAGGTCGAGGAGATATCGCTAAAAGAGGTGGCCCGCCCCGAAAGGCGGTATAAGGAGATAAAGGGCACCGTCGCCTCGCTCCGGCTCGATGCCGTCGCGAGCCTCGCCTTCGGCATATCGAGGTCCAAAATGGCGCCCTACATAAAAGGCGAAAACGTGCGGGTGAATTTCAGGACCGTGAAGGACCCTTCTGCGGAGGTGAAGGAAGGGGATGTCATCTCCGCTGCGCGGCTTGGAAGGGCCAAGGTGGTCGAAATAGGGGGAAGCAGCAAAAAGGGAAGGATTTACGTGACATTGCACAGATTCACGGGTTAATTTAAATCAAAGCTGGTGGTAAGGTGCTTTATTTTCTCACAAAGCTTTTACTCAGGTGCTTTTTTCCTCTGACCGGCGGGGTAAAGGCAAGAGGACATTCAAACGTGCCGAAGGAGGGCCCGCTTATAGTAGTTTCCAACCACCAGAGCATCCTCGATCCCCTTGTAATCATGGCTTATATTCCCAGGAGGCTGCGATTCCTTGCAGCTGCCTATCTTTTTAAGATTCCGGGACTCAATATTTTGTTGAGACTTTACGGGGCGATTCCGGTGAACGACGCCGAAAGGGGCGATATCTCTTCACTGAAAAAGGCCCTTAGCATATTAAAAAGAGACGGGGCGGTAGCCCTTTTCCCGGAAGGCGGCGTGAGCCCCGATGGTAAGCTTCGCCCTTTCAAGCAGGGATTTATTTATCTTGCCTTAAAATCGGGAGCCGCGATACTTCCCGTGGCTGTAAGGGGCACGAAAGATGTCCTGCCGGTGGGGAGGTATTTGCCGAGGAGAGGAAGGATCGAGCTGAAAGTGGGAGAACACATATCGTGGGGCAGAAAGGACAGAATAAGCTCGGCGGATGAAGAGTGGCTCGACGAAGTGAGCAAAATGGTGGAGGAAGGCGTAAGGGCGCTGCTCTTTTAAGAGCGGCGTATTTTGTTTTGTCGAAATATTTTTATTGTACAGGGAGGATTTTTGGAAAATTTATAGAAATAAATAAACGCGAACAAATTTTTATTGGTTATTAATGGTAGGAAAGGTGTCTTTTGTGGACGATCAGCAATATGAGGAATTGTATACCAACGGCATAAAAGTAAATTATGTCGCTGTATGTCCACGAAAACTGTGGCTTTACAGCAGGGGAATGCGGATGGAGCCTCTATCCGAAAGGGTTGCCCTTGGTCGCTTGTTGCACGAAAGATCTTATGAATGGATTCCAAGGAGAGAAGTATTGATTGACAACCTGATAAAAGTGGATGTTATCGAAGGAGAAGGAAGAATTTTAGAAGTGAAATGTTCGAAAAAACTATCCGATGCAGCTCGATTGCAGGTAGCATACTATTTGTATTATCTTAAAAAAATCGGTGCGGGGGAGCTGACTGGAGAGCTTCTGTTTCCGAAAGAGCGCCGAAGGGAAGAGATACGGTTGACGGACGAGCTTGAAAGAGAAGTGGAGGAAGCGTTAAAGAAGATAAGGGAAATCGAACTTCTCACGGTTCCGCCCGAGGCTCAATACACGTCGCTATGCCGCCTTTGCGCTTATATTGATCTTTGCTGGGGGTAAATAACCGCATGTCCAGGACCTATTATATTTTCAGAAATGGACGGTTGCGCCGCAAGGATAATACGATATTTCTAGAGCAGGAGGGGGAGGAAGAAAAGATACAGAGACAGGCGATTCCTGTCGAAGATGTCCGCGATTTATACCTCTTCGGGGAAGTTGACCTCAACACAAAGCTTTTAAATTTCCTAGCAGGTTACGGAATAGTAGTGCATTTTTTTAATTATTACGGCTTCTATACTGGAAGCTTTTATCCGCGGGAAACGAATGTAAGCGGGGACCTCCTAGTAAGGCAGGTCCAGCATTATCTCGATGGGAACTCAAGGCTTTTTCTGGCAAGGGAGTTCATAGAAGGGGCCCTCTACCATATAAGCCGCAATTTGAATTATTACAGCAACAGGGGGAAGTCATTAGAAGAGGCTATAGCTGCGGTGGAGACTTCCATGCAGCGCCTGAAGGACTGCAATACCATTCCAGAGCTTATGCGCGAAGAAGGCCAGGCCAGAATGGCGTACTATTCTGCTTTCAATGAAATTCTGGAACTTGATGAGCCTTTTGAAAAAAGGGTGCGTAGACCCCCGGACAATATGTTAAATGCTCTCATCTCATTTATAAACACCCTCATTTACACAGCCGTGCTTTCCGAAATATATGTAACCCAGCTCAATCCAACAATCAGCTACCTGCACGAACCATCCGAACGGCGCTTTTCTTTGGCCCTCGATATTTCGGAAATCTTTAAACCTCTTATAGGTGACAAAATAATTTTTAGGCTTTTAAACCGCCGTATAATAAGCAGGGAAGATTTTGAAGGAATTGGGCACGCACAGGCTATTTATCTAAAAGAAGATGCGAGAAAAAGAGTATTGAAGGAATTCGAAGAAACCTTGCAGACTACCGTATACCACCGGAAACTCAAGCGAAACGTATCTTATCGCCACCTTATCCGCCTTGAGGCTTATAAAATCGTTCGGCATCTGGTTGGGATGGAAAAATATAAGTCGCTTCGAGCCTGGTGGTAGGGGAAATGTACGTGATTATTGTATACGATGTGGAACAGGCGAGGGTGGCAAAAGTTTGCAAATATTTGAGGCGTTACCTTCACTGGGTGCAAAACAGCGCCTTTGAAGGAGAAATTACAGAAGCGCAGCTGGAAAAGCTCAAATCAGGCTTAAAAAAAATCGTAGACCCCGATTGCGACAGCATATACATATACAGGTTGCCGCAGGAAAGATACCTTCATAAAGAAGTTATAGGACAAAAAAAGGCAAACCTGGAGCAATTTTTGGATTGAGGGATGGTTTATGCGAGTTCGCGTCGTTTTTCAAGGAGAAGAACCGGTCGTTTTGCCGTGGAATTATCCGCACTTACTGCACGGTTATTTGTACGGGGCGATAGCCAGGGCCAACCCCGAATTTGGCAGTTTTCTACACGAACAGGGATTCGTTGAGGGAAATCACAGGTATAAAATGCTGGTGTTTTCCAAGATTTTTTCAAGGGAATCGAGGGCTTTGCCCCAGGGATTAAAGGTGATGCCTCCCCTTGAATGGTGGTTTTCGTCGCCGCTTGATGCACCTATAGAAGCCCTCGTTAAGACCATGCTCTTGGAAGGAGAGGTTCGCCTCGGGAATATTAGCCTTTATGTGGAGAAGGTGGAAATTGAGGGTATTCCCGACATTTCCGGAAAAATGTTATGCGAGACTATTTCACCGGTGGTAGCTTCAACGGGTGCTAAAAAGGAAGGCAAGCTTGTAAAGCGATTCCTCTCGCCCGATGATGAAGATTTCCGGCGGGTTATCGAAGTTAATCTTTTAAGGAAAGCGAAGGCCCTTGGGATTACTTTCAACCATACGATTAATATTAACATTGAGCCTGTTGGGAAGTGGCGTTCAAGGCTTTTCACCGTTCAGGGGACCAACGTAAAGGGTTATGAAGGGCGGTGTGTGATTGAAGGTGATAAAAATTTAATTCAATTGGCGTATGAGGCAGGGATTGGCGAAAGAAACAGCCAGGGGTTCGGTATGTTCAGGTTTGTAAAGAGTGCGTAGGGGGTGAATTGGTATTGGCCAAGAACGCTAAGGTGAGAATTGACCTTTCCAAGCCAACGGGAAATTTTTGGATTGATACGGGAATAGTAGTATTGGTTGGGGAATTTGGAGAAGGCGAGTATGAAGTAGAAGAAGTCCTCCAGCGGCTGTTGGAAAAGCTTGTTCAAAAAACGGGGAATAAGGGAGTTTACTTTGATGAAGCGACTGGGCAGCTTTGTGAATATGAAAAGGAAAATTGGGTTTACCCCGTAAACCTTTTTATAAAGGTTTCGGGTACATCCAGCAAAAAGGTAAAAGTTAATGGGGAGGAATATCCTACTAAACCACCCAAATTTGGACTAAAAATAGACCTCGGCAGAAAATTGGAAGTATGCGATATGTGCGGTGAAAAAGCTACAGTTACCGATGCAAAAATGTGGATGTTTCCTTTTATAGTAGATCCTAATAAATTTGGTAATTTCTATTCGGGAGCAAAGCGAGCCTTAAAATTATGCGCCCTGTGTGCACTCGCAGGACTTGCAGGTTATTTTGGGTGGCTCTGGAAAGCCCAGGGGAGGGATGCTTTTCATTTCTTTATATTCCATTCGGAATTGCGAGAAATGGAACGGTTTCATCGACTAGTAATTAAACCGTTAAACGTTGAAGGGGATAAAAGTGGAAATTTCCACCCCGCCTTTTATGGCTCTTATATTCATGAAACTATGCTGGGTTTATTGTTGGAACTTTTCGTTCACGTCCACCAGACTGATCGACTTTCCGAAGAAGGCCGATTATATTTGGCGAGGCTCTTAGGTGCTATTCCGTCAGATGTCCCGCCTCCTTCCTTTACTCTATATGCCGTGAGCGGTGAGCCGGCTAAGGCGTTCAACGTGAAGGTATTACGGGAATTCACAAAGTTGCAGAGACTTTATCGCCTCTATGAGAGCTGGCTGAATGTTATTAGGGAAAAACGACAATTTTATAATTCCCATCGTCATATAGTGGAAATTTTAAGGCAGTTTGAAACGTACCAAGGCAATAAGCATGAATCAATTTGGAGAGACAGAATTTGCTGGGCTATTCTGGAGTTTTCTGATCCGTTGCCTTTTATAGAGCAATTCCTCTTCGAAGTGCGGGCTAAGGAAGAAAATAAACGCCCGCTTATAGCAGGGAGCTTAGATTTATTCAATCAATATTTATTGGAGGTGCTCAATATGGATGAGCAATTTCAACGCGTTTTATCGGGATTTGGTCACAGCGTCGGTGAGGCGGCGCAGCAACATAATGAAATGGGACTTTTATATGCCCTGAGAAATGCCAAAAATCCTGAAGATTTTTACCGAGTGCTCAATGATGCCCAATTCAGGTTAGAAATAACGGTTCCGGAAGCACTCCTCAAGATTGAAAAAGGCGAACGCATTGCTGGAGTCCCTTGGGTACGGGTAAAAACACTACTTTCTATTTATTCGATGAACGCTTATTTGCGAAAGACAAAAGCAATTAATGAAAATTCAAAAATACAAGAAGGAGGCCTAGACAATGAGTAAGGCAATCGCTATTGGTTATCTTGTTAAAGTTTCGGCGGGGAATGTAAATGCCTCTCATACGGAAGGTAATGTAGTCGTTGCCAAAAAAATAACGCTGGCGGACGGCAGCACCATCCCTTACATTTCCGGACAGGCTATACGGCGGATGTTCCGCGATCGGTTTGAAGAGCTAGGCTACCAGCTTTCAGAACCTTTTTCAGAGGTCAAAGGACAGGAAGTAACGCCGCCGGTGCGACCCTGGGAATTTATTGATGAAGATTTGTTCGGATATATGGATCCTTCAGGCGGACGGCGCCGGACATCACCCGTAAGAGTTTCTGCGGCGATAGGTATGTTTCCTTTCCAAGGAGATAGAGACCTGGGCACCCGTTCTTTCGAGCGTTTCGGGCAGGCTATGTCTGCCGGAGGAAATATGTTCGAAACGGAGATATATGCCAATCTTTTTAAAGGCACGGTTCTGGTGGAATTAGATCGAATAGGCGTATTCAAGCCGATGGAAATAAGTGAAGATAATGAAAAAATCCTTTCCGCAGAAGAACGGAGGAAACGTTTGCAGGTTCTTTTAGATGCTCTGAATCTTCTTTGGGGTGGTGGACGTACGGCCAGGATGTTAGCTGATTTATCCCCGAAGTTTTTTGCATATGCACGACTTAAAGTAAAGCATCCGGTATTTTTAGAAGCCTTCGCAGCTCGCTACGAGGACGGCAAGTACATACTGGAGATTGAACCGTTGAAGAATGCTCTTGATAAATTTGTCGTATATTCTGAAAATATAATATTGGGGTTAGAACCTGGCATTTTCGGCAATGAAGATCAAATTCATAACGAATTATCGAGCTACGGGAAGATACTTGCCGTACATGAAGCCATTGCCGAAGCCAAAGGAGATGTGTCGGGATTATGGAAAGAATCCTCAGAATAGCGGCGAAGGCACCCGTGGTATCTTTCCGACGTCCTCTAGATCACAATTACCAGAGAACCTTGCCGATGCCTCCGCCGACGACTTTAATAGGTCTGGCGGGTGCGGCCTTAGGACTTCCTGATTATGAACTTTGGGGCGAAAATAGTCCTTTGAAAAATTTAAAAGTAGCTGTTTTGATGGATAGTTACCCAGGGCGTTCGCGGGATATGTGGACTTTATTAAAAATAAAAGGAAATAAAATGGAAAGATCGCCATACATGAGAGAGTTACTGTTCTTTGGGTATTACACTATAATTTATGGCGGAGAAGAAACCTTACTTGAGCAGTTAAAAGGAGCTTTTATTGATCCTGTATTCCCCCTTTCTCTGGGGAGAGAGGACGAGCTTATCGTTATAGATGAAGTTTCTATAGAAGGTGTTAATGAAGGAAATCCGCATTTTAACGGAACTGTAATTCCCGGAGACATCCGGAAAATGAGAATTAAACCCGTATTAAGTCCTGGGGTTAGTGCAGAGCCGCCAGTAGTTGAAACATTGCCGTTGAGTTTCGTCATAGATGAAAAAAGAAGGGTCCGCCATCCACATAATCCGGTCATTCTGAGCTTTCTTCCTTTAGGGATGGAGTATGAAGTAGAAGAGCCTTCGATACCCGCTTTGCAATACCGAGGGAGGAACTTCACGTGGATGAACTCCTAGCGAAACCAGATGTTACTCTAGAAGACCATTTGCAAAGTGTTTTGCATGTAGGGAATGAAATTGCAAAACGCATGAAGCTAGGTGAGCGCTTGTGGATGAAGGTTTTACTCGCCTGCGCATTCCACGATATCGGCAAAGCTACCGTGGATTTTCAGGATTATATAAGAGGCAAGCGTAGAAAAGCTTATCCTCACGCTTTAGCTTCAATGCCTTTCATAATGGTGGCGGAAAGCCTTTTAGGACAGAAATTAAAATGGAATCAGTTCGATCTTTACGCTACTGCTGCGGTGTTGACGCATCATTCTCCATTAAGTCCATGGCTTTACAAAGGTTTTGATGCTGTTCCCAATTTTCATCCGCAACTTTCTCAAATTATTAAGGATATCTTGGAGATGCTCAGAAATGCTGGCGTTGATGGGATTCCCGAAGATGAAGAATTTTTGTGGATTATACAAAATTTGATAAAGGATTCACCCGCTGCAATGCTCGATGATGAAAGGGTTATCCAAAATAAAACGTTGAGAAGTATTTTTAAAGATCTTATACCGCATGAATTTGCCCAGATTAAAGCAGTATTACATATATCGGATTGGGTGGTTTCATCAGGTGAATTCCGCTCTTCTATGATTTTTTTGGATGGTGGAAAGTCGAAGATTGAATCAAACGTTCGTCGGCGTGAAAAAGAAGAGGGTTTCATACTGCGCGGCTTTCAGCAGCGTGCGGCAAACAGCGTTTCTAATGTAATTTGGCTTAGGGCTCCGACTGGATCGGGGAAAACCGAAGCATTACTTCTTTGGGCCGGTGATGCGGAGCGCCTCATATATCTTTTGCCGACTCAGGCTACGGTAAATGCTATGTGGAAGCGAATGCGCAAGATTTTTGACGACAAATCGGTAGCACTCGCTCATGGCCGTGCAAATTACATTATGCGCAAAGATTTGAATCTAGATGAAGATCCTCTGGATATCCGTTTGTTCGGTTCGGTCTTCGCAAAACCTGTTACAGTGGCAACTATCGATCAATACATATTGGCCCACCTGAATGGCCGACACTGGGAAGAGCGCCGGAGTTTTTCCAGACGAGCAACAATTATACTGGATGAGATTCACGCATACGAGCCTTATACTCTCGGGTTATTGTTGGAAGCTTTAGAAAGAGAGAAACCGTATCGGCTGGCATTAGCAAGCGCAACATTGCCGCCTGCACTGTTAAATTTATTCCCAGAAGGAGAATTAATTGAGGCCGAAGATAATCTTTGGGAACGCAAAAGGCATAGATTGAAGCTTCAAAAAGGTTCGCTAGAAGATGGCTTGTCCCTGGCAATGGATTATGCTCAAAAGGGAGAAAATGTCCTAGGAGTAGCCAATACGATTAGCGATGCACAGTCGCTTTATAAAAAACTGAAGGAAGAATATGAGTGGGAAAACTGCTATCTGCTTCATTCACGTTTTATTTTCCGCGATAGGCAATTGAAAGAAGAAATGGTGGGGAATCCCCCCAAAGGCACGATCTTCATTTCTACTCAAGTGGTTGAAGTAAGTTTAGATATTTCTTATGATGTTCTGATAACAGAAATTGCACCTATTGATGCTTTGGTTCAACGCTTAGGACGGGTAAATCGCCGTGGGGAAAAGTTACATTCTCCGGTATTTATTTTTAAGCAATGGAGCAAAGGGTCGGAGCGGATTTACGGTAAGGATGTGCTGGAATTAAGTTTACAGCTTTTAGAAAAAATATCGGAAATCCCAACAGACCGCGATTTAGCCGAACTTACTCATACACTCTATGAACAAGTCTTTTCTTCAGATGATTGGAAAAAGGAATTTTTAGAAGGGCGGAATACCCTTGATGAGGTTCAACGAATTTTGGGATGTTACACAATAAATCTGTCGGATGAAGAAATGCGGGAACGTTTTACTGCGCGGAGAGGCCATTTATCGGTAGATGTGATTCCTTCTGCCTATGTTCAGGAAGCTTATGAGCTAAAGCAAAAAGATGAATTTTGGAGATTACCAGAACTGCTTGTTCCCGTGCCGATATATTGGTTGAGACAGAGCGAATACTTTGCATATATAGAAGACCTTAATTGCATTCAGACCACATTAGAATATAGTTCTGAATTTGGATTAATGCCACCAAGCCAAGAAAAAAGTAATAGCTTTGTTTTTATTGAATAATCCCAAAACTGCCGTCGATCCTCCGGGTTTTTTCAAGTACCGGAGGTCGACGGCACATCCAAGGCTTCAAAGCCTTATAAAATCTAGTTTTTTTGCTTGGTTTTAATCGAACCATAGTGGGATTGAAACGGAGCTATATCAACGTGAGATGGAACGGTGCACACGGTTTTAATCGAACCATAGTGGGATTGAAACATG
>JASUSP010000006.1 GCA_030446005.1 Tepidanaerobacteraceae bacterium
CGAGTTCCTGCTTCTTGGGGCAGGGGCTATGAGGGTGCTTAAATACCGCCTGCTGGGAATGAGCACTCTCTGAAAGGGCGGAATATAAATAGCCCAGCCGTCTAAACTTGTGCTGTTTTGCACAGTTTAGATGACCAGGCATAAAATGCAATCGGGATTTTCAACAAAAAGAGTCATAATTGGACCAGATGGATTTAAAAAGGTGGTTGATGTAGCATCACCGAATAAAATAGGGTTGCCGAACGGCCAGATAGATTCAATGGAACTCGCCGATATTAAGCCGGGGGGCAGTTTCGAGGTAAAAGGCACGGTTTACCATGTCCTTACCTGCGATACGTTCGATTACGTCATGTATTATCTTAAGCGCCGGACCCAGATAGTCTACCCAAAAGAAGGCGCGTACATATTGATGCGGCTCGATATTTCACCGGGAAAACGGGTAGGTGAAGCAGGAACGGGTTCGGGAGCTTTTACGGTGTGCCTTTCCCGAGCCGTGGGACCTGAAGGGCGCGTGTATACCTATGAGCAGAGGGATGAATTTTACAAACTCGCCGAAAAGAATATAAAGGGTTTTTCCGAGTTTGACAATGTGGTAATGCATAATAAATCCATCGCCGAAGGGATAGAAGAAAGGGATTTGGATGCCTTTTTCCTGGACGTAAGGGAACCCTGGGAGGTGATAGGCGAAGTAAGAAAAGCTATAAAGCCGGCAGGACACCTGGGAATCATTGTTCCCACGACAAATCAGGTGACGCAAACCATGGAATCTCTGGAAAGGAACGGTTTTTATATAGCCGAAGTTGTTGAAATAATGATGAGGAAGTACAAACTGGTCCCGGAAAGGCTCCGGCCCGAGGACCTTATGGTGGGGCACACGGGCTATCTTATTTTCGCAAGAAAACTGGGCGAGTGAAAAAGGGCAGTTGAGGAAAACTGCCCTTTTTTACGTGGCCCCCAGGGCGTTAATTACTCATCCCTGAGCGATCCTCCCACCTTTTCACCAGACGGGGCTTTTCTTTGGGTCGGTCGTAAATGTAAATCGAGTCGTATTCTAGCTGCAAATTGTCAACGGTATCGATCAAAACTCTTTCTTCGACAAAGTTAACCCTGGCCGCCACCCCGCAGCTTGAGCTAATCTCCCTCGGCACGGGAACCAGCTGAAAGGAGATGCCTATTCCTTTCATCTTGGACTCGAACCTCAAGGCGTGGTGGACAGAGGGGAAGGTTATCATGAAATATGGGTATTTTTCCATAAGAGGCCTACCTCGCAATTTTTATTGTGAATTCTTCGCCTGAATTTATTATTTCCACGTTATATCCCAAATTCCTCGCAAGTCGGCAGACATTTTCCCTGGCTGTGGGATTGTCGACCAGAACTTCCAGATTTTCTTCGGGAGATTCTTCAAGAGCTTTCTTTGTCAATACGACGGGTATGGGACACGAAAGTCCCCTGGCGTCAAGCCTTCTGGACATTAGGAAGTTCACTTCCTTTCTTTTGGAAAATATCAAGAGAGACGTTTAGAGCTGCGATGATAGTGAGTAAAGCTATTCCTACAATCACTGCCACTTTGCCGTTTAACCCGACCCCATTAGTAGATGCGGCAAGACCGAAATTATGCGAAAAGGCCGCGCCAACAAGCATCCCTAGAAAAGCTACTGCAGCGTCGGTGTCACCCTCTCCTGCCAAGATGCACTGCCTGAGAGGACATCCGCTGAGGAGGGCCGATCCGAATCCGGCGAGGAACATTCCGAGAAAATTCCACAAATGCATGCTGTGAGCTATGGGTTGGTTAGCAAAACCCGGGTGAAAGTTGCCCAGTGCCAGATTTAAAACCAGTGCCGTGAAGAAAATGCTGACGAATCCTGAAAAAAGGTGAAAGTCCCGGAGGAGAAATATATCTCTTATGCCTCCCTGCATGCAGAGGCGCGACCTTTGAGCCAGCATCCCAACTATTAAGCCAGCTGCGAGGGACGCGATAAACGGAGCCCTCATGGAACCCGGCCCCTTTGCACTGAAAAATATGAAGGAGGGCGAAAGGGCGGCTAATAGGAGTAAAAAAACCGAGATGGCAGGCATCAAGTAAGCATTTCCTTGTGACATTTTATAGCTTCTCCCAAGCGAATAGCCTCTTTTGATGAAGAAAAGGCCGTAATAAATGCCGAGAGCGAATCCGGCGAAAGCGGGAATTGCGTTTAAGTCGCCGGCTGCAAGCCTTAGGACCATGCGAAGAGGGCATCCGAGAAAGACTAATGCCCCTACCATAACGAAAAATCCTATGATGAAACGCGTGAGTGGGGCGGAGCCGCCGCGGGCTCTAAATTCCCCGGACAACAGGGATATGATGAAAGAGCCGAGAATAAAACCGGGTACTTCAGGCCTTATGTACTGCACTGCTTCAGCTCTGTGCAGTCCCAATCCACCTGCGATATCCCTTATGAAACACGCCACACAAATGCCTTGATTTGGCGGATTTCCAAGTACGGTTAGCATCACGGCCAGTGCCCCTACGGCGATGCCAGAAAAAATAACCACTCTCTTTTGCTCCAATATAATGCACCTCCCCAAAATTGTGATGATATTCACTATGTTTCATGGAAATTATATTAAAAATATTTCAAGAATACCAATTGAAAATAGGAATTTAGCGCTAGGAAACAATAGAAAATTTCAATAGCTAAATAGTGTGCAGTTTTTCAAAGTTGAAATGTCAAAGATTGAAGTTTTGGGGTGGTTTGATATAATTGTCTTAACGATAAAACCTGAGATGGCGAATATTCAAGGATGTAAAAATTAGAGCCGGGGAAATAGCAGAAATAAAGGTGTAATAAAGTCGAGACTTTAAGGGAGGTGCAGGACGTGGGTAGAAAAGTAAAGCTCACGGAACTTACTTGCAGCTCTGGATGAGCGGCTAAACTTTCGCCTCTGGCTCTGTCGCAGGTGCTGCGGCAGTTACCCGTAATGAAACACGAAAATCTGCTGGTGGGCCTTGAGACCTCCGATGACGCGGCGGTGTATAAAATAGACGATGAACTTGCCATTATCCACACCGTTGATTTTTTCACGCCCGTTGTGGACGATCCGTACCTTTTCGGGCAAATTGCGGCTTGCAACGCCTTGAGCGATATCTACGCAATGGGTGGAAAACCCCTGCTTGCTCTGAACATAGTCGGCTTTCCCGAGAATCTAGTAGAAGATGTGCTCCCATTGGTTCTAAAAGGTGGGGCGGACAAAGTGATTGAGGCGGGAGCCATAATAGCGGGAGGTCATTCCATAAAGACGCCCGAACCTATCTATGGGCTTTCGGTATTGGGCGCGGTACACCCGGCGAAAGTGCTTACGAATTCTAATGCAAAGCCGGGGGATGTGCTTATACTAACAAAGCCCATCGGGACGGGAATTTTTACAACGGCTATGAAGGCCGGTATGGTTGACGAAGTGACAGAAAAGGAAGCAATAGGAGTTATGAACACCTTGAACAAAGCAGCTTCCGAGGCGGCTGTTAAAGAAGGGGTAAACGCCATCACCGATATCACTGGCTTCGGCCTTTTGGGACACGCCTACGAAATGGCTGTTGCATCAGGAGTCACCATAAAAATAGAGGCCGAAAGAGTGCCGGTTATTTCGGGAATTTTGGAATGTGCATCTATGGGGCTTTTGCCCGCAGGACTTTACGCCAACAGGAGGTATTTAAAAAGTAAGGTTATCTTTTCAAACAATATAAAAGAAGAATTGCAGGATGTACTCTTCGATCCCCAGACATCGGGAGGGCTTTTGATATCCTGTCCTGAAGAAAAGGCCGATGTTTTAATGGAAGAACTTAAAAAAAATGGTGTAAAGTGGGCTGAAATTATAGGATGGGTCGTTGAAAAATCCGATAGGGGTGTAATAATAGAGTGAAAAATGGGTTATACTTTTTTTATAAAAGATAACCAATTTTTTATTTTCTTAAAACGATGCAATATGGTAAAATAAAGATAAGGATGGGAGGTGAGGACTGATTGCTTAAATATGTAATTGCGGGAATTATAAGTTACTTAATAGGGTCCATATCCTTTGCACAGCTAATATGCAAAAAATATTACGGAATTGACATAAGGAAGTACGGCAGCGGAAATCCAGGAACCACCAACGTGCTGAGAGTTGTCGGGGGTAAGGCTGCGGCAGCAGTGTACGTAGCCGATTTTCTCAAGGGATTTCTCGTCGCTACCGTATTCAAGTTAATTGGTGGGGATGTGCTTGCGCTTTTCAGCGGCCTTTTCGTCATTGTTGGACACGATTGGTCTTTATTCCTCAACTTTAACGGTGGAAAAGGCATAGCCACGAGCATGGGAGTGGCATTCGCGCTGGCGCCTAAGGTAGCGCTTTTTTCTACGCTGCTAGGAGTAGCTGCGATCATGGTAACCAGGTACGTTTCGCTGGGGTCCATTCTCGGCAGCGGTTCTTTTCCCTTGTTCCTCATGATTTTTCGTTATCCTACAAAATACATAGTATACGGGACAATAATAGCCGCTATCGCTATTTACAGGCACCGGGCAAATATAAAGAGGTTAATCGCGGGAAAGGAGTATAAGCTTGGCGAAAGGGTCAGGCCTTAAGGCTGATATAAGAGTTTGAAATTTACCAATTTATATATCAACTACTATTTATTCTTAATTATTGAAATGGTAAGTTGGTAAAAAATATCAAAAGTCCACACTTTGCTTGTTACTTTTTATCAAAGGTTATTAAAATTATAAGGAGTTTATTGTTGGCACAAATTTTGCAATTGCTAAAAAATAGTAAAATAATGTAACCAACTTACGTCAGGAGTGACATTGTTGAAGGAAATACTGGCGGATTTAAAGGCATATCCGGTTATAGCGGCAATAAGGGATATTGAGGCTGTTGATGTGGCATTGAGTAAACCTGTCCGATGTATCTTCATGCTGACGGGAAATATTCTCGATATCAAATATCCGGTTACCCACATAAAAAAGGCTCGAAAAAGGGTTTTTCTCCATGTAGATCTGCTGGAAGGTATAGGTAAAGACGCTGCCGGTGTAAAATATATCGCGGAAGAAATAAAACCTGATGGAATAATTACGACGAGAAGCAATTTAATTTCTTCGGCAAAGAGCGAGGGTATTTTTGCAATTCAGCGGGTATTTTTCCTAGATAGCCAGGCCGTTGATACCGCCGTCCGCACCATACGCCAGGTGGATCCTGATGCCGTAGAGATTTTACCGGGTGTAATACCGAAGATTATTAAGAGGATGTATGAAAAGGTCCATCACCCTTTGATAGCTGGAGGGCTGATAGAGGAGAAAAAAGAAGTGAGTGAAGCTCTAGAGGCGGGAGCATGGGCAGTATCCGTCAGCAAAGATGACCTGTGGAATGCCTTCTAAAAAGCAAGTAGGTGGAAAGGTGGGGGCTTGGAGAATTGGAGAAGTCCTCCCGGAAGGTGATATATTTTACCTTTTCCGGGAGGATTTTATTTCAAGCAGGAGGAGGTGATTGAAGGCTTAAAAAAGTTTTCCTAACTTAAAATTTTAAGGGAGGGAAAGGAATGAATTTTAGACGAATTCTCATGGGGATGTGCACGGGAGCCTTTGCTGGATTTGGTGTATTTACAATTTGGCCTTCAAGTTTAGCTCGGTGGAATTGGCTGGGTGGCTGGCTTGCGGCTGGAATCATAATAACTACCGGCTGGTTGGTCAATCACTATGCCGGTGGTTTGCCCAACAAAGAAGGCGGGGCATGGGTGGATATGGCCCTGTCGATATGGCTTTCGGCGTTGCTTGGAGGAACGGTAGTGCTCGATCCAGTTAATGGCCTCATAAGGGGAGCATATGGAATCTTTCACGGAGCAAACTTGGGCGGTGCGTTTTTGACCATTATACTGCAGCTGATTGGTGCAACAATAGCAGGGTATTTCCTATATGCTGCAAGGAGGAGTGATGCGTAATGTGGACATGGCAGCATGTTTTAACCACCGTTTTTGGCAGTATTATTTTCCCGCTGATTATCGGCCTTGCCTGGGGAAAATTGGTTGAGGACAATAAAAGCTTCGGAGGAGTTTTGGCGGGCTTTTTCATAGTCGGCACCGTTTGGCTTTTGAACCACGGTATCGGACTCATGTACGAACCACAAATGGGCGGCAATTTGCCCGGGCCTTGGAGCGATATGGCGCTAGCGGCTTTTTGGGGGCTTTTTGTAGCGGATCTGCTGGAAGGCAAGAAAATAGAGTTGGAACCGATACTAAGCGGTATTCTGGGCGGTGTGCTGGGCGGACTTTTGCTCTTCGCCATGGTTTAAAAATTTATATTTTATATTATATAGAGCGGGAGGGTATTTTATGGGTAAGTTTGTAATGGCTCTGGATCAGGGAACGACCAGCTCAAGGGCGATAATTTTCGACGAAAACGGCTCCATAATTAGCGTAGCTCAAAAAGAGTTCACCCAAATCTATCCCAAGCCGGGGTGGGTAGAGCACGATCCCATGGAGATTTGGGGTACTCAAATTGGCGTTGCTAAAGAGGCCATGGAGAAGGCCAGAATAACACCGGAAGAAGTAGCTGCAATAGGCATCACCAACCAGCGCGAGACCACAATTGTTTGGGATAAAAACACCGGCAAACCCGTGTACAATGCGATCGTGTGGCAGTGCCGCAGGACTGCACCTATTTGCGATGATTTGAAAGCAAAGGGACTGGCCGATGTTATACGCGGCAAAACCGGTCTTGTAGTGGATGCGTATTTTTCGGGCACGAAGATAAAATGGATTCTTGATAATGTAGAAGGTGTGAGGGAAAAAGCGGAAAGAGGCGAGGTGCTTTTCGGAAACGTAGATACGTGGCTGATATGGAATCTAACTGGCGGAAAGGTTCATGTTACCGATTATTCCAACGCCTCGCGGACGATGATTTTTAACATCCATACCCTGGATTGGGACGAGGACATCTTAAAGGAGCTGGGAATTCCCAGGGCAATGCTTCCGGAAGTAAAGCCGTCGAGTTTCGTTTACGGACATACAGATGGTGAAATATTTGGAGCCGTGGTTCCTATAGCCGGCGACGCCGGGGACCAGCAGGCGGCGCTTTTCGGCCAGGCGTGCTACAAGCCCGGTATGGCCAAAAACACCTATGGTACCGGTTGTTTCATGCTGATGAATACCGGCGAAAAGGCCGTGGAATCTCAAAGCGGACTTTTGACCACCATAGCTTGGGGCGTTAACGGCAAGGTCGAATATGCCCTTGAGGGAAGCATATTCATAGCAGGTGCTGTGGTTCAGTGGCTCAGGGATGAACTCAGAATAATTGATAATTCGGCCCAGAGCGAAGAATACGCCACAAGAGTAGAAGATACCAACGGCGTTTACCTCGTGCCGGCCTTCGTAGGCTTAGGAGCTCCGTACTGGGATATGTATGCTAGGGGTGTTATAGTAGGGCTAACAAGGGGAGCAAAACGCGAACACATCATAAGGGCGGCACTGGAGTCCATAGCATACCAGACCAGAGATGTGCTCGAAGCTATGCAGAAGGATTCCGGCATAACACTGACTAATCTCAAAGTTGATGGGGGCGCAGTTGCAAATAATTTCCTGATGCAGTTCCAGTCTGACATTCTGGGGGTTCCGGTTTCAAGGCCCAAGGTTACAGAAACTACGGCACTGGGAGCGGCCTATCTTGCAGGTCTTGCTGTAGGATACTGGAAGGATATGGATGAAATCGCGGCTAAATGGCAGATTGACAGAGAATTTAAACCTGCTATGGCGACGGAAGTAAGAGAAAAGCTTTACTCGGGATGGAAGAAAGCGGTAAAAAGGGCCCTGGATTGGGAGAAGGAATAATTAAAATCTCGTCGAATTATTATTATGAAAATCAAATTAGCATTTTTGAAGTTGTGGTGGAGAAGGAGGAGAACCACACCTTAGGTGTGGTTCTCTTTACTTTTTTAGGGCTTATTCGATTTAAGGAGGTCAGTTCAAAATGGCTGATGTGGTTATAATAGGCGGGGGTGTCGTGGGGTGCATGATAGCCCGCGAATTATCTCGATACCAACTGAAAATAGTGCTGCTGGAAAAGGAAGATGACGTAGCTAGCGGTACCAGCAAGGCCAACAGCGCCATCATCCACGCCGGTTATGACGCAAAGCCCGGTACATTGAAAGCAAAATTGAATGTAAGAGGGAATCCCCTTTTTGACAAAATTTGCAGCGAGCTTGATGTACCTTTTAAGAGGATAGGTTCCCTCGTGGTAGCTTTAACCGATGAAGAACTCAAGGCGCTGGATGAATTGCTGGAAAGGGGAAAGATTAACGGCGTTCCGGGCCTTGAGATTATAAACCGGGAAAGATTGTTTAAGATGGAACCCAATATAAACAAGGAAGCTAAGGCAGCTCTTTATGCACCCACGGCAGGCATTATATGTCCCTATGAGCTGACGATAGCTCTAGCGGAAAATGCCTGTCAGAACGGAGTGGAGATAAGGCTTAATTCGCCGGTTGTGGATATAAAGGTGGAAAATGAAAGGATGCTTTCCGTAATTACCCCGGGAGAAATTATTCATACTCGATATGTGGTAAATGCCGCGGGTCTTTTTGCAGACGAAATATCGAAAATGGCGGGGGCGGAAGAATACAGCATAACGCCGCGAAAAGGCGAATACCTGATCTTTGATAGGAGATTCGGCGGCATTGTAAGCAAGGTGATATTTCCGACGCCTACAAAAATATCCAAGGGGATTCTTGTATGCCCTACCGTCGATGGCAACTTTTTCATCGGGCCCAACTCCAATGATGTGCAGGAAAAGGATGACGTTGCTGTTACCCAAAAGGGTATTGAAGAAATAGTAAACGGGGCTCGCAGGCTTGTACCCGACCTGCCCATGAGGCATGTCATAGCATCTTTCGCAGGACTAAGAGCCGTTTCGAATACCGATGATTTCGTCATAGAAGCTTCAAAGAAAGTCAAAGGCTTCGTCAACGTAGGAGGCATCCAGTCGCCGGGACTTTCTTCCGCTCCTGCCATTGCGGAAATGGTCATTGAGATTTTAAAAGAAGAGGGATTAGAGCTCAAAGTAAAAAGCGACTATAACCCCGAAAGACCGCAAATTTTTAAGTTCCGCCATTTAAGCAGCGAAGAGAAAAAAGAGCTTATACGCCAAAAACCTGCTTACGGGCGGGTAATCTGCCGGTGTGAAACGGTGACCGAAGGCGAGATAATCGATGCAATTAGAAGACCCGTGGGGGCACGGAGCCTGGACGCCGTAAAGCGGCGGACAAGGGCGGGTATGGGAAGGTGCCAGGGTGGATTTTGCTCGCCGAGAGTTGTTGAAATATTGGCCCGAGAGCTCGGCATAAGCCCCTTGGAGGTGACCAAGTGCGGTTACGGTTCTGAAATACTAAAGGGAAGAACGAAAGAATTTATTGAGACTGGTGGTGTTGCCGGTGCAAAGTAGGGAACTTGTTATAATCGGTGCAGGGCCTGCGGGGCTGTCGGCTGCTGTAGAAGCCCGCAGGTTGGGTATAAAGGATGTGCTGGTTATAGATAGAGAGCCAGAACCGGGTGGAATATTGAAGCAGTGCATTCATACCGGTTTTGGGCTGCACGTTTTCAACGAAGAGCTCACCGGTCCCGAATACGCGGAGCGCTTTATACGGGAAGCGGAAAATCTCGGCGTGGAAATAATGCTGGACACTATGGTGATAGAGCTTTCTGCCGACAAGCGCATAGTTGCGGTTAATAACCGGGAAGGACTCATGGAAATCCAAGCTAAGGCTATAATCCTCGCGATGGGATGCAGGGAAAGGACAAGAGGTGCTATAAATATTCCTGGATTTCGTCCGGCGGGCATTTTTACAGCGGGTACCGCCCAGCGGTTTGTAAATATCGAAGGGTATATGCCTGGCAGGGAAATAGTAATTTTGGGTTCGGGCGACATAGGGCTCATAATGGCAAGGCGTCTGACACTGGAAGGAGCAAAAGTAAAATGCGTCGTAGAGATAATGCCTTACTCCAACGGCCTTACGAGAAACATCGTGCAGTGCCTGGAGGATTACGACATTCCTCTGCTATTAAAGCATACGGTTGTTAACATACATGGGAGAAAGAGGGTGGAAGGAGTTACTATAGCAGAAGTCGATGAAAACATGAAACCAATAATGAGCACGGCAAAGTTTGTGCCCTGCGATACTTTGCTGTTGTCGGTTGGATTGATACCGGAAAACGAGCTTTCCAGAATGGCGGAGATTACTATCGATGAGGCAACCGGAGGGCCGGTGGTAAATCAAAGGATGGAAACATCCGTGCCGGGCATTTTCGCTTGCGGCAACGTTCTTCATGTTCATGACCTCGTGGATTACGTAACAAGGGAAGCCGAGCTTGCTGCAAGGGGTGCCGCTTCGTACCTGGCCGATGGAGGTAAGAAGTACGAGTATGTGCCCGTATCAACAGGGAGTGGACTGAGATACGTATTGCCCCAAAGAATAAATGCGGATGCAATGACGGATAGCAGGCAAAACTTCTTCATGCGGAGCGTCCGACCCATGAACAAGGCAAGGCTTATTATTGAGTCAGAGAAGGGTGTAATAAAATCAAAGGCGATGAGACACGTTAAGCCCAGCGAGATGATAAGTATACAGCTGGGACGGGATGAGGTGATAGGAATTAAAATGTTGAGATTCAGCCTTCAGGAGGAAGGTGACGGCGTTGAGCGCGATGGTTAATGAAAAAACTGTAACGTGCATAATATGCCCTGCCGGATGCAGGATAAGGGTGAGCATGCAAGGTGGGGAGATAGCGAGTATAAAGGGTAATCTTTGTAAAAGAGGGGAGAATTATGCCAAAGACGAAGTGACCCATCCCACTAGGGTTTTAACAACTACGGTACGGCTGGAGGACGGAAGGCTACTGCCGGTTAAAACGGCACGCCCTATACCGAAAGCATTGCTTTTTGATGCCGTAAAGGAGTTGAGTAATGTTGTGGTCAAGGTGCCGGTAAAAATCGGCCAGGTGGTCTACTCTAACGTGGCCGGCACCGGCGTTGATGTTGTGGCTACCAGGAGTTGGAAGTAAAATTACGGCGGTGATGAGAATGCTCAAAAAGGAGGTCTTTTTTAAAAATAGGAAAGGTCTCCATATAAGAGCGGCTGCCATGCTGGTCCAAAAGGCCCATGAGATGCAAAAAGAAATGGATGTGAATCTCTTTGTGGGAAATCAGAGGGGCCATGAAGTTCCCGCAACGGCTCTCATGGCCCTTTATTCCCTTCGCATAAGACCTGGAGACAAAATTACTGTGTATGCAACGGGGACAAACGCAAGCACGGCCTTAGAGAGGTTTTCGAGGCTGTTGGAAAGCGATCTAACTCCTAAGGATCACGATGAAAACGACAAAATAGATTCCATCTTGGAAGAAAATGCGCTAACATCCGATGTAATATTGGACAGTATAACCGACGGTCTAATTGTAGTAGACTCGGATAGTACCGTTACGGTCATTAACAGAGCCGCGGAAGAAATTATCGGAATGTCCAGGATATTAGTCGTTGGGAAGAATCTGGAATTGCTGCTACCAGGTACGGGAATGAAAAAAGTGTTAGCTACCGGAAAAGGCGAGTACGAAAGAAAGAAGGTTTTCAACGGCAGACCTGTAATAGCGGACATGGTGCCTATTGTTATTAATGACAAGGTAGTGGGAGGAGTAATAATTTTTCAAGATATTTCTCGCATGGAAAGGCTTTTAAAGGAGATGAGGGATTTCAACGAAGCTCTAGCACGGGCAGAATACCTGGAAGAAGAGCTAATAAGGAGTAGAAAGCTCGACAGTGCTTTCGATGGAATCGTCGGCAGGAGCGGAAAGCTATTGGATGCTTTAGCTGTAGCCTCCAAAGCGGCAGCCACTACTTCTACGGTTCTCATAAGAGGTGAAAGCGGGACCGGTAAGGAGCTGGTGGCTAGAGCTATCCATTATGCAAGCAGAAGGAAAGAAGCTCCGTTCGTTAGAGTGAATTGTCCTGCCATCCCTCATACTCTTATGGAAAGCGAACTTTTCGGTCACGAGAAAGGTGCTTTTACCGGTGCACTTTATCAGAAGATTGGTAAGTTCGAGCTGGCCGATGGAGGTACGATTTTTCTCGACGAAATAGGAGAACTAAACGTTGAAATGCAGGCTAAGCTTTTGAGGGTTTTACAGGACAGGGAATTCGAAAGGGTAGGCGGAAATCAGACGATAAAGGTGGATGTAAGAGTCATAGCGGCAACAAATAGAAACTTGGAAGAAATGGTTAAAAGGGGAGAGTTTAGGGAAGACCTTTATTATAGGCTAAACGTTGTCCCCATAGTTCTTCCTCCGCTGAGGGAAAGGAAAGAAGATATCCCGGACCTTGCTGAACATTTTTTAAGCAAATTGAGCCGAGAGCTGGAAAAGGAAGTTAATGCTATAACGCACCGGGCGATGAAATATCTTTTAAGTTACGATTGGCCGGGAAATGTGAGAGAACTGGAAAACGTGATTGAACGGGCCATAAATATTACTGACGATAATGTTATAGATGCGGATGACCTTCCCTCGTACATTACGGGCACCAACATAGAAGACAAACATCTTCTAGTGAATCTGAATGCTGATGGGGATGTTGCTCCCTTTGAGGAATATGAAAAGGAAATTATTAAGATGGCTCTGAAAAAATATAAAAGTTTTAATGCTGCCGGTAAAGCCTTGGGACTTACTCACAAAACGGTGGCGTCAAAGGCAAGAAAATATGGACTTTTAATATGATTGAAAAAAAGAGGTGTTGTCATGCCGAACGAGAAAAATTAGAATATGATGCTCATGAGATAAATTGGGTGGTTGGCAATAGTTCTGAAAAATCAAGAAAATTAGTAGGAATAATGGAAAATATAAATGAAATATCTCAAAAAAAGCAAAAGTTTAAATGAGGGAGCAAAGGAATATGGAATAACTTGTCGAAATATTCTGCGCAATTAAAAGAAAGTGATTAAATAAGTCGAGGGAAATACCGCTATTTGTTGAGGCTTATGATGAGAATTATGACATAATCAGAGCTGTAGCAAAGTATGTAGGTTGATAAAAATTACCAAGAAGCAAAATTAAAAGGGGCATTATAATGCACTTTTTTTGTTGGCATAATTTTTGCACTATAAAAAATTTCAAAAATCGATATTTGAAGGAGGGCTAGAGTAATGAAAAAGATCATCAACAACCCCGAATACGTAGTGGAGGAGATGCTGGAGGGCATGGTCAGAGCATTTCCGCAGTACGTGAGGAAGCTTGAAGGTTATAACGTGATTGTACGGGCCGATGCTCCGGTAAAGGGGAAGGTGGCTTTGGTTTCCGGCGGGGGCAGCGGTCACGAACCATCACATGCCGGATACGTGGGAAAGGGAATGCTGGATGCCGGTGTAGCGGGGGCTGTTTTTACTTCGCCCACTCCGGATCAGATCTTCGAAGCGATAAAAGCTGTTGATGGAGGAGCGGGAGTTCTGCTCGTGATAAAAAATTACACCGGTGATGTAATGAATTTTGAGATGGCAGCAGATATGGCTAGAGCTGAAGGAATAGAAGTTGAGAGCGTTATAGTAAATGATGACGTGGCAGTGGAAAACAGCACTTACACAGTAGGCAGGAGAGGAATTGCTGGAACAGTATTCGTGCACAAAATTGCGGGTGCCAAAGCCCAGGCCGGTGGGACACTGGAAGAAGTTAAGGCAGTGGCCGAGAAGGTCATCAAAAATGTACGTAGCATGGGAATGGCCCTCACACCATGCATAGTGCCGGCTGCCGGGAAACCCACCTTTACCATTGGCGATGATGAAATGGAAATAGGCATGGGCATCCACGGTGAACCCGGAACCATGAGGACGAAACTTATGAAAGCCGATGAGGTCGTAGATCACCTCATGTCGAAAATCCTCGCCGATTTACCTTTGGAATCCGGAGACGAGGTGGCCGTTATGATAAATGGCCTCGGCGGCACCCCGCTCATGGAGCTCTTCATTATGAATAAAAAAGTTGGTCAAATTCTTGACGGAAAAGGAATAAAAGTTTTCCGAACCTATGTTGGAGAATTCATGACTTCGCTGGAAATGGCAGGGGCATCCGTAACCCTACTTAAATTGGATGACGAGCTTAAATCCCTTTTGAGCGCTCCTGCTGATACTCCCGCTTTCAAGCAACTATAAATGACCGAGAGGAGATATAAAGATGGCGGTGGACTCGATAAAGCTCATAGATATAATAAAAGCCATTGCGGATAAGATCAACGAAAAGAGGGAATATCTTACCCAATTGGACTCAGCCATAGGAGATGCCGATCACGGGATTAATATGAGCAAAGGATTCAAGGCTGTGGTGGAAAAGATAACGAATATGGGTGACAAGGATTGCGGTACCATACTTAAAACCGTGGGTATGACGCTGGTCTCAACCGTTGGAGGAGCTTCGGGGCCGCTGTACGGTACTGCTTTCATGAAGGCAGGACAGGCGGTGGCTGGCAAGGTCAATTTAGATTTTAACGACCTCATTTCAGTGTGCGAAGCAGCTTTGGAAGGTATAAAATACCGCGGCAAGGCGGAAAAAGGGGAAAAGACCATAGTTGATGCTTTGGAACCTGCGGTAGAAGCCCTGAGGAAGCACCGAAGCGAAGGGTTAAAGACCGCACTGCAGGAAGCAGTAAAAGCGGCAAAAAAAGGCATGGAATATACTAAGAATATAATTGCCAAGAAAGGAAGGGCTAGTTACCTGGGAGAGAGAAGTCTGGGCCATCAGGATCCAGGAGCCACTTCATGTTATATAATGCTCGAGACCCTGGCTGATCAGCTGTTGGACAAAAAATCCTAAGGGGGCGGTTATATGGTGGGTATAGTACTTGTATCCCACAGCCCCCGCATAGCTGAGGGGACACTGGACCTTGTGAGGCAGATGGTGGGTGACAAAGTACCTATTGAAATTGCAGCAGGAACGGCAGACGGAAGGTTGGGCACAGATGCTACGGAGATCGAAAAAAAAATCAGGAAAGTCTACGGCGGAGATGGAGTGTTAGTGATGGTAGATCTAGGCAGCGCAGTATTGAGCACAGAAGTTGCTATCGAAAACCTGGGAGAACCTTTTAGGTCAGCGATAGTTATAGCAGATGCACCTTTTGTAGAAGGGACAGTGGCAGCAGCCATTGAGGCTGGTTTTGGAAAGAGCTTGGCAGAAGTCAGGGCTGCAGCCGAAGGTGTAAAGGCGTATAGTAAGCTGGGTTGAGGCTTACATTACGATAAGAACTGCCTTTTGCAGAGCGCAACAAAAAAGAGGCGGATTGTCAATGTAAAGGTCCGCCTCTTTATATTTTAAACATACTCTTGCAGAATTTCTTTTATCTCATCCTTCGATACGACCTTGCCGGCCACCTTTACCTCGCCGTTGACTACAAGTCCGGGAGTGAACATTATGTCGTACTCCATAATTTTGTTAATGTCCTGCACTTTCTCAATATCTGCAATGATTCCGAGTTCTTGAAGAGCCTCCCTGGTGTTTTGTTCGAGGGCTTTGCATTTGGGGCAGCCTGTTCCGAGAATTTTAATTTCCATAATTTTTAACCTAACCTCCCTGAATTAATAATTATTTATTTCAAGCCGGCATCTTTATTCTAACACTGGCCGGCTGGGGCATCAACGATTTGAAAAATTGGTTTAAAACAGGGTGCCAAATATATAACCAGTTAGGGTAGCCATGATGATTACTAAAAATACGTATGTTATGGTTTTTTTGGGACCTAGTACACTGTTTATAACTAGCATGTTGGGAAAGCTCAGAGCGGGGCCGGCAAGAAGCAGGGCAAGGGCAGGGCCCTGCCCCATACCTGAACCTAAAAGCCCCTGAAGTATGGGAACTTCGGTAAGGGTTGCGAAATACATGAAAGCTCCCACAACCGACGCTAGAAAATTGGCGAAAAGGGAATTTCCGCCCACCATCGAGGCAATGTAACGCGCCGGTATGATACCCGCATCAACATCCGGCCGTCCCATGAGAAAACCAGCCACGAGTACTCCACCAAAGAGCAGGGGCGCGATCTGTTTTGCAAAGCTCCAGGTTGATTCCATCCAGGAGACAAGTTCTTCCTTTTGAAACCAAGTGGATAGGATAACCCCGAGGGTAGCAAGAAGTGCTGTAGTAATGTACCATTTTACCGCATAAATGGTGCTGAAAAAGCCTACCGGCTGGGCCGGCTTTCCCCATGCAGCGAAGATTAGGATGAATACTAAATTGAGGAAATAAATAGCTTCCTGGTATAAAATTCTTCCCTTTTCTTGGTCTGAAGGATTGATACTAAACTTTTTTGTCCTCTCTCTATCTTCTTTACCGAATAAGAGTTCCATTATCAATCCTATAAACACTGCGAATATAACGGCACCTATTGCCCGGGCAATTCCCAGCTTCCACCCTAAAATACGGGCGGTCATGATTATTGCTAGCACATTAATGGCTGGCCCAGAGTAAAGGAAGGCCACTGCCGGTCCTATCCCGGCGCCTCTTTTATAAATCCCGGCAAAAAGCGGTAAAACCGTACAGGAGCATACAGCTAGGATTGTGCCCGATACCGAAGCTACCGCGTAGGACAGCCACTTTTTGGCCTCACTGCCGAAATACCTTATGACCCCAGCCTGAGAGACGAAGTTAGCTATGGCACCCGCTATGAAGAATGCCGGGACAAGGCATGTCAGGACGTGAAGCCTTGCGTAGTCCTGCAGCATGTAGAGGGATTCGAATACTGCTCCGGTGAACCTGGGATTTGAAAGGGGCATGAAGTAGGCGAACAGGAAAACTCCAACTATGAGGAGAAACTTCTGCCATTCCTTCATTTTATTTTTCCTCCCTTATTTCAGCAATCATCTTGCGCGATAAGGCAAATTTAGCATTGAGGTCTGCCTTAATGACCTCATTGGCGCATCTTAGGAAATCTACAATACAGGGCATCCTGATTTTATAATTTACCGTGAGCCCTTGCTTTTTGCTTTCTATAATTCCTACGTTTTTCAGAACGCTAAGGTGTTTGGAAACCGAAGGCTGGTCTATGTTCAGTTTTTCGCCGATATTGCATACGCACATTTCGCCGTGGGTCGCAAGAAGTTCTATTATCTTTAGCCTTGTCGGATGGGCTAAAGCTTTGAATATTGAAGCGTACATGTCGTATATATCATTGGGCATTATGTTTACCCCTTTCTCGAGCTTATTCCTGATTAACTACATTCCAATATTAGCATATAGGAAAAGATATGTCAAGTGCATTCAAAAATTTGTAAAAAATATTGACGTAAGTGAAAAAAGTAATTTAAAAAAGATTTCAACGGGGGTTCTTGACAGCGGCTAGCGGTGTCGCTGACCATCCAGACCTATTTCATTTTTATTCTTGCTTACGCTTGGGCAAAATTGTGGAAGGTGGATAGAACCGTTGCGGCTCTCGCAGCGATGATAGGCGCGAGCAACTTTTTCGAACTGGCGGTAGCTGTGGCTGTATCCCTTTTCGGATTGGAGTCGGGGGCTGCCGTCGCAACGGTGGTTGGGGTTTTGGAAGAAGTACCGATAATGCTCAGCCTTGTCGCCATCGCCAACAGGACGAAACACTGGTTTCCCGAAGGGGAAAAAACTAATAGTGCGATATCAAAGAATAAATTATGAATGCTATATGGTTCATCCTTTTGCATAAATTTGTAAAGTTTCGTGCGTGGTTTTATTTATTCTGAAGCCCTACTAACAGGGCTATTATTTTTTATCAAAGTACTTGACGCGAACCATATTGCCCATCTAAGTTGACAAGAGTTCTTTTGAAAGATATCATAAGAATGAGTAATTGTTTTTTTATTATATGATTATTCCTTCTCTTAAACGAGAAAACAACATGTTAGTGAAAAGTGGTTTCCATATCATTTAATAATTTCTTTTTATGGGTTTTGAAATGGTGTGTCGTTGGGGATATAACGAGTTCTAAAAATTTCTAAAATATTTGTTCAAGCGAGGTATTAATGGCAATGGAATCAATCCGTGAATCTAGAGAGGCTGAGAAGCTAACAGAAAAAAGGAAGAGGCAGATATTAGAGGCAGCAATCGAAGTCTTCGCTGAAAAAGGATATAATGGGGCAAAAACAAAGGAAATCGCCGAAAGGGCTGGAGTTTCTGAAGGTACGGTATTTAAATATTTTAAAACAAAAAAGGATATTCTTTTAAGCCTATTAAATACTTCCACTATAGACGCGCTGAACCAGATGGTGTTAGAGGCAGAAAGTGAAGGAAAGGATCTGCAGGAAGTGCTTGAATTATTATTGAGGAAATATGCCACATTTGTTAAAGACAATTTTGAACTTATGAAACTTATATTTTACGAAAGTCAGTTCCATAAGGATTTGAGGAGAGGATTACTGCAAAAAGTTTATAAGAAAATATTACGTTTATTCGAAGACTTAATAAGCCAAAAAATAAAAAAAGGAGAATTTAGACAGATAGATCCAAAGGTTGCTGTTAGAGCTTTTATTGGGATGGTTATGGCCACGTTGCTGTGGGTAAAGATGATGAGTCCGGAGGAGGGCAATATTGTAGATGAGGAAAAGTTGATTCACCAGTTTATAGATATATTTTTTAATGGAATAAGGAAAAAATAGATCAATTTGGTTTCTTATTTTTTATGCCATTTAACCATAGTGCTGCCAAATCCTTGATTTCTTTCTCATCTGGCACCTCACCGTATTCCAACTTTTCTAAAAGCAAATAAAGAAATGCACCGCTTAGAAGGAAAGATGCAAAAGAGATTTCGTTTTCCTTCCTACTTATGCTACCTTCTTTTTTTATGTACTTTCCAATAATCTTACCCATTTGCGAGATTAGACGTATAACAAACTCATTGTCCATCCTTTTTCCCCCAATTTTTTTGAAAAGTAAGTAATTACTTACTCATTATAGCTACTTTATATTTTACAAAATTGAATTTTAACTAGTCAACATACCTTTACGTAAATATTACAAACAAATTACAAATCAAAAAACATATTGACTTAAAACAAAGAACCTAGTATATTAAAAAGTGAGCACTTACCTATTAAGTAAGTGCTCACCCAAACTTCATACCCAAATTCTCCTTATTTGTCCCCTCCCCTCCTGAGGGGAGGGGTCCTTTAAAGCAAAAACTCATCTAAAAGATATTTCTAAGGAGGTGAAAATTGGTAAAAGCGATACGCCATTACGAATAAGTTAAAACAAAGAACAATTTAATAAGGAGGTTAGTCTATGCTAAAGGGTCAAAGAGCAAAGAGATTGCTCGCGTTGTTGACGGTATTCTTCTTCATCGCTGGAAGTGTTTTCACCGGAGCCGCCAATACATCCAAAGTAGCATATGCCGCTACAATAGAAGAATTTCCGGCTGTAGACTTAAACAAGCTCACATCGGATGTATCGGACAAAAACACAAAGGATGCCGTAATGAGGCTTGCAGCCTTCGGAATCGTAAACGGCATGGAAGATGGCAAGTACCATCCTGAAGAAAAGGTCACAAGGGAACAGTTTGCGAAGCTACTGGTGACCGCACTGGGTATGGAATCGGCAGCTAAAGCTGGAGTAGGGCATGTTACCTTTAAGGATGTGGCCCCGAATAGGTGGTCTGCTGGATACATAAGCGTTGCGGCAGGTCAGGGGCTTATAAAAGGGTATCCCGATGGCACATTCAGGCCTGAAAAGCACGTAACCTATGCGGAAGCCGTGACGATGCTGGTCAGGGCTCTGGGGTACAAGGATGAGTTCCTCCCCGGCAAGTGGCCCGGCAACTACCTGGCAAAAGCTGCTGAAGCAGAAATTACAAAATATGTGAAATTTGCCGATGCTAGCGGTTACGCCACTAGAGGAGATGTAGCAATCCTCGTCAATAACACCCTTGATGCAGAGGTTGTAAAAGTAGATACCTATGAAAGCGGGAACGTAAAGTATTATGAATCCGAAAAAACCCTGCTCGAGGATAAACTGGACATCACAAAATATGAAGATGTAAGAATTATCGCGAATAAGAGACTTGATGACAATCTCGACGATGATGAGGTAAGGGTAGTATTCCTGAATGAGACCGATGACGATAAATACGACGAGGGCGATAAGAAAGAATTTGACGTAGTGAAGGGCTACAATGTGGAGCCAGTGATAGGCGAAGAAGTAACGATTTACCTGAACGATGACGATGAACTGGTATACGCCGAGAGGGAATACGACGATAAGGCAATGTTCGATTTTGTCGAAGGAACCGCTGATAATGATACAAAATTGAGCCTTGTAAAATTTGACGATGATTACGAGTTTGACGACGATGCTATAGTATATATCACGGATTCAGATGGTGCAATAAAATATGAAGGTAGTAAAAACGTACTTGACCATATCAAAGAGTTTGTAGGAAAACCGGGTAAATATGTATTGAAAAACGACAAGATAGTATTTGCGGATGTAATCGATCCTACAGAAGTAGATGAGTGGATGGTAGTAACCGATAATGAAGATGGTGTAATTAAGGGCATCTCCAAGACGGATGATGAAAAAGAGATTGATTTAAGGCCGGACGAGACTTACGACGGTGTAATCATCCTTGACACGGAAGGCAACGTGCTGTCGGTTGATGACATCGAAGAGGGCAATGTCGTCTATGTTGCTAAACAGGAAATCGACGGCGACGACTATGCGATAGTAAGGGTTGTTAAGGACAATATCATAAAAGGTACGCTGGAAGCCGTAAAAACGAATAAGATCAGAATAGGTGATGAGGAGATTAAACTGACGCAGTACTCCGGTGAGATAGTTGCATGCTACAGTGTTGATAACGGGGATACTATTGAGGAGTACGATTTAAATGACAGCGATGTAGCTTCCGACATGGAAGATGCCGATGGTGCTGACGTAATCGCATATACCGATGCGGGTGGAAGAATAGCGTACTTTGTAACAGAGGCCAAGGCTGTATCCGGTTACAGATACGGTATAGTAACGAAGATTTATGAAGAGAGCGAAAAGCTGAAGATTTACACGCTTACAGGCAACGGAGAGGGAGACGAAATAGTTTACCCCGTTGAGGAGACCAGGAATCTATCATATGGAATTCCATTAAATGAATACGGCCATAAGGATGGCAGCCATCCAACTGCGCCAATAAAAGTAGGTAGTATCGTTAAGTTCAAACTCAACAAGAATGGCGAAATTGCCGAAGATGAAATATACGTAATGCCCGAGGATAAGTACTGGGGAGTAGAAGATGAAGATTTGACGGAGGATACTATACCTGATGCGACATTAAATAGTAATAGTAACGTAGTAGCATCCTTCGTTGTTGATGACGATACGGTTATAATTGACGCTAAGGAATATGATCCAGACATAGTATTTGCAGAGAATACGTCCTATAATGCACTGAGCGAGGTGCCCAAATATTCAGATTCAAACGAAACAATAGATGTGGATGACGACTTCGAGGTAATAAAATGGGCGGATCTGGCGGAAGATGACAACTTCAGCGGAAAGTTCTACGTATTCTGCGATGATGACAACAACGTGGAAGCAGAGGCAATAATATTCATAAGAGAAGGCACGGACAAAGCCGCACAGGATGAAGAAGCAGCATACATTGTTGATAAGTGGTATAAAGGCGGAGACCTCTACGTTGAATACATCACCTACGGAGGCAGCGTAGAAGAGGCTAAAGCCGATTCAAAGGCCGAGGATATAATTAATAAACGCGGCAAGGAGAGACCCTATATAGTAAAAATTAAGGCTGATGGAGACCTGAAAGTTGTCGATCCGAAAGAAGCAGACGACTTTAAGATTTACTTCGGCACGATAACCACAAAGAGCGGCAGCGATGTGACAGCAGTTGTATACCAGGTATATCAAGAAGATGATACGAACCTTGTAATTAATTACGTAGGTGAAAAGCAATTCAAACTGGAGAACAAGGCTGTTGTATACGAAGAGGATGAGAAGAAGTCAACATCCAATATACATGCTGGTGATTGTGTAGTATTCATAACCGAAAAAGGCGGAGTTAACATCAAGGTTATCGAGAGACTTGTAGATGAAGAAGCCGACAAAGTTAGAAGATATGAATATCCATACGGAAACTAAATGATATAAAAAAGCAGCGTATAATAAAGCGAACAGGGATTAGATTTCCCTGTTCGCTTAGCTTTTTTTGACTTTCCTGGATTTTGCTTTCCTGGGTTTTGCTTTCCAGACACCACTCGTGAAGTTATGATATAAATTGGTACTTTATGGTAAAAGCCACAGGTCCTTTAAAAGTGGCACAAAGCGCTGGAGAAGGATAAAGCAAAGGGATTACAGGGGCGACGTGATTATCTTTATTGGTGAATACTATTGTATTTTTTACTTGGAAGAATTAGCGATCTTAATGGGAGTTAAGGTTAAGAACACAAAAGCAAAAGAACAGATCTGTCAGACAAAGAGGACTTAATCCGCCAGGTTAGAAAGTAATAACCATTGCTTTCTACAATACTGGTATTTTATGAAAAATTATATCATTAACTTCAGAGGTTTACTTATTGACGATTCTGTGAATTACTAATATAATTTATGTACGAAATTTATGTACGGATATGTACGAAATAGTACAAATAAATAATTCGGCAGGCAACAAGGGAAGCCGGTGAAAATCCGGCGCGGTCGCGCCACTGTGAGGAGGAGTGACCCCACATCATGCCACTGGGGATAACCCGGGAAGGCGTGGGGGAGCGGTGAATCCGAGCCAGGAGACCTGAGGCCTGCTGTCAAACTGGTGCTCCCTACGCAGGATGGGGAACAGTTTACCACTGGCTTATATCCCCTGGCTTATCTTAAGGAGCCGGGGTTTTTATTTTATTTCATCAATGGTTCTGTTCCAACCCACCTCTGAGGGGAGCCCTTTGGAGGGGAGGTGTATGAGAAAAGAAGCATATTTTAGCATATTGGAGCTAAAATTAATAATTTCAAAGATTAAATTTGAAAAGGTGGGTTGAGATATGTTATATAAAACCAAAAAGCGTCCGGTATCGATTATTCTGGTATTTTGCCTTTTATTAAGCATCACTATTGGTGGGGGGGCTCTGACTGCAGCTCAGGCTGCCACACAGGCTGAGAGTTATACCGCTAAGCAATTGGCTGATAAGGCGGTACAGTTTATTAACGACAGATACAAAGCCGGGGAAAAAATTGACGGCTACACTGCATATGTCCTTACCCTGGCCGGAGAAGGTCTTTCGTCGGAAAAATGGTCCAGGAATGGTGAGAGTCTGAAGGAGGAAATACAGAAAACTGCGGACCTTCTTGGCAATAACAGCAGCCTGATTACATATATCCTGGCTACACAGAACCCCGATGGCAGTTTCGGACCTTACGCCAACGAATATGGAACCAAAGCTCCTCTGCAGGCGCTAGCGATGGTAAAGAATGAAATAACCGATAGCAATTTAAAAGAAAAGGTGCAGGATAGTATTTCAAAAGCCGTAAAATATTTCAAGGATCGTTATTTAAAAGGATCCCTGGCTTATGATGCCCAGGGGTGGAAATTCGACTCCCGATGCGTGGAAGCCCTCTCCGAGGCAGGGGAAGACCTTTCCACATGGGTATACGGCGGCAAGTCTCTAAAAGATATAGTCATCACCTCCGCCGATGCCGCAGCGCGTAACGCCGCCGTTCTCGACGCTGTCTACCTTGCAAAAGAATTGACTGCCCTTAGAGCGGTAGACCCGCAATCTAATAATATCGACATTCTGGCCCAGGCTATTGCGAATAAGAGCAAAACTGTTGGCGATGCGGTTTATTTTGGGAACAGCATTTATGACGATGTGATGGTTCTGACCGCCCTCGGCAAGACGGGCAAACTTGGTCTAATAGACCAGCAAAAGGCATTTAATTACATCAATAAATTTGGACACCCGCACGAGAACAGTTGGGGTAATGAAGCGGGTGTCGCCTGGGGCGGCTATTATCCTGAAGAGCCCGACCTGACGGCACAGGTTATTACGGCCCTCAGCTATTTTGATGCGGCTCGCGATACCGGCAGCGATGTCTATAATGCAATTCAGGCCGGCCTCACTTATCTCGCGGACATCCAGGACCCCGAAACGGCGGCCATAAAAGCCCAGTGGGACAGCACCTTTGCAACGGCTGAAACCCTCATAGCCCTGAAATCAGTGGGGAAAAAATATGATGATTACGCAGGCGCCGGTTCCTCCTGGGTGAAAAGATCGAAGACAAAGACCATCGCCCAGCACATATTGGCTTTAAACCTCTGGAAGGACGCGGAGAGGGTAAACAGACTGGTAAATCTTTTAAAAGAAAGGCATTCTTCAAAAGGCTTTGACAACAGCGTCTACAGCGACATGTGGGCGTATATCGCCCTAGGAGAAGCGGGGAAGATAAATGAAATAAATACTGCTGAAGCGCGAAGCTACATACTGGGGAAGCAGAGCCTATCGGGCGATAACGCCGGTTCCTGGGGAGAAGAATGGGATGGCGTGTTTTTCCCCGACTTTATGTCAACAGCTCAGGCCATTCGGGCTCTGACGTACCTACCAGGGGCTTTAGAAGACAAGCAGGTCCAGGATGCCGTAGAAAAAGGCCTTGATTATCTTAAAAAACAATTACAGCCCGACGGCAGCGTATATACCACAAAGCCCTATCCGGATGATCCGGTGGTGGATACGGCCGAGGTAATTGTTACATTAAAGAAATTGGGCAAGGATCCTACAGACTGGAAAAGCAGTCAGGGCTTCACTCCTGTTGACTACATGATGCAGAAAGCGTTGAACTCCGACGGCAGTTTCGGTGCAATGGGAAATATTCTTGACGCTGCGGAAGCGTTGAGTGCATTTCTTCTAATTGATGAAGAAGCAGAATTGCCGGAATCTTCCAGGATTGTTTCTGATTCTGATTCTGATCAAGCCAAGTGCAAAGTGTATGTAGCAGTTGTGGGCAAAGATGGGGAGCTGCTGTTCGGTCCCAGCTCCGTCACTGTAAGGGCAAATGGAAAATGGGGCCTGACGGCACTGGGAGCTCTGGATGCCACTGGCCTGGATTATGTTGATGACAACGGCTTTGTCAAAAACATTGAAGGACAGTCCAACAGTGGCATGAATGGATGGATGTATAAGGTCAACGGCAAGGTACCTTCCATACTGGCTTCCAAATTTACTATAGATGACGGTGATGAAATCATCTGGTGGTACAGTACAGATATAAATTCTACCGGCCCTGAGTGGGACGAACTGGTAAACGATGAAAAGACTCAGGAAAAGAAAGATGAAGATACCATTCCTTCCACCATTGTAGAACAGAATAAAAAGTTACCACAGGCTTTGCAGATTTCCGATGAAGCGCTGAAAGCACTTGAAAAAGTCGACCAATTGCTCGAAATAAAAGCGAATACGAAAGATGCCGTGGGCCTTGAAGAAATAAACAAATCGGTAGTGGTTGTTGGAAACCGTGGACCTTTTAAACGCGATGAATTTTTGAATTTAAAAGAAATGCTTCTTCAAAATACGGTTGATGTTGAGAAAAAGATAGCTGCTTCAACGGGGACAGTCATTGCCGATAGCAAAGAGGAAATAGCCTTGATCATTCCGGCAGGTGCATTGAAAAATGATGTAGTAATATCGATCAAAGAGGTTAGTCTGCCATCAACTGAGAAAATCGGCGGTGATAGAGGCTTGAGCCCAATTCCTGCCGGCTACAAAGCTTTATCGGGAATTTACCAATTTTGCCCGGATGGAACCTCTTTTACTAAGCCTGTAACAGTGGCTATAAGAATTGCTATTCCGCTCCTGGTAAAACCGGAAAATCTAGCCCTTGCCTGGTATGATAAAGAAGGTGGCAAGTGGGCGGTTATCCCTGCTGTGGTGGACTTGCAAAAGGGTGTCATTCTGGCTAAGTTAGAACACTTCTCAGAAGTTGTCGTGTTTGCAAAGGAGGTAAAAAAATCGTTTGCTGATGTAAACGAGGCGTCTTTCAAATGGGCCAAGGATGCTGTTGAAGCTCTGGGCGGAGCCGGAATTGTGACGGGAGTTGACGGAACTCGCTTCGAGCCGCGCCGTGCTGTGACCAGGGCGGAGTTTGTTAGCCTTCTGGTCAGGGCACTGGGCCTTGAACCAAAGACGGGCAGAAAAGGACAATTCAAAGACGTAAAAGAAGATGCGTGGTCTGCAAAAGCCGTGTACACCGCTGCGGACTGGGGCTTTGTCAACGGCTATGAAGATGGCACATTCCGTCCTAATGGTACCATTACCAGGGAGGAGATTGCGGTTATCCTGTCCCGTACATTCGGGCTTGCCTCATCTGGGAAAAAGCCAGATTTTAAAGATAGAAAAATGATTTCGCCGTGGAGCGAGGAAAGTGTAGCTGCTGCTGTAGCTGGAGGGTTGCTCAAGGGGTTTGAAGACGGTACATTCCGGCCGAAAGCTACGGCCAGCAGGGCAGAAACCGCCGTTATAATATACCGAATTATGGGAGGAGAATAGAATTAAATTAAAACTTTGTTGCAGTGGGGGATATGAGTGAAAAACCAAGCTGTAAAGATTTCGATTATTATAGCACTACTACTTGCCATAATAATAACCTTAACCACGGCTGAAAAAAACCACAGGTCTTTGATGTCTAATAATGTGAATACAGAGCCGACGAGTGCTATAATAAACGGACAGACAGAGCAGAAAGCCGGTGGACTTGCGGGCGGTTCGCAGGAGAAGGAAACAGGCACTGCTGCGGGTAGCGTTACTGTTAAAAAAAAGATCGGTGAAAAGGCAGAGCTTGCCGATGTAAAGTCACAGACAGAAATAAGACAGATTCCTAATGCTAAATCCGTGTCTGCCGGTAGCAGGGGTACTTCGGCAAGCAGTACTGCGGTTTCCTCTGAGGTTAATATGTCCTCGGCCGCTTCTGATAAAAAAGAGTCCGCTGCTGATGGCAGTGATACTACAAAAGAAACCGACTCAACTTCTGTTGCAGCAGGCAAATGTCAGGTGGAAATTGCCATTGTCGGAAAAGAAGGTCGGATAGTGTACGGCCCTGCAAAGGTGGCAGTAAAAGAGAACAACAGGTGGGGGTTAACGGTGCTGGGTGCTCTCGATTCCACCGGAGTTGAATATAACACCAGCCCGACGTATGCTGGTTTTGTCATAAGCATAGCAGGACAGGCAAACAAAGGTATGTCGGGCTGGATGTACAAGGTAAACGATGAGGTGCCAATGGCTGCCGCAAGTGAGAAAAAGATCAAACCGGGCGATAGGATAATCTGGTGGTACAGCGAGAGCATCAGTACCCCCTCTCCCGACTGGGAGAGTTTGGTTAAGAATTCGCCTCAAAATTGAGAGGAGAAAATTATAATGCTGGACCGCTTTTTTTATAGAGAAAAAGGGCTCTTTTTGCAGAGTCTTCACCCGTTGTCCGCGTTAACATATATTGCAGTTTTGCTGGTGCTGGCGTTGGTGTTCAACCACCCGCTTTACCTCCTTGGACTGCTGGCAGTTACAGTCACGGCCATTAAAGCTCTTGACGGGATAGATGCCTGGAAAACTTTTCTCAGAGTAAGCTTGGGGGCAGCTTTTGTTATCGTAATTGTAAATGCGATTACTGTGCGCGCTGGCGAGACCATCATATGGCACGGACCGTACATACCGGTTTTCGGCAGGTTGAACGTCTCACTGGAGGCCGTTTGTTATGGTGCGGACATGGGATTAAGGCTTCTGGATATAATGAGCATTTTTTGCCTTTACAATTTTATGATTCATCCCGACCGGATCCTGGATTTGCTGTCCCGCTTTTCTTTCAAGTCCGCACTGGTGCTTTCACTCGCCGCCAGGATGTTCCCCACCATGGTAAGTCGGCTGGATAGTATCAAGGAAGTGCAGGCAGCGAGAGGAGTCGATTTTAATGCCGGAACATTAAAAGAAAAAATGGGGAAATACGTCGTATTGATGAAAATACTACTTTTAACTTCTATGGAAGATTCCATGGAAACGGCGGAAGCCATGTATGCGAGGGCGTTTGGCAGCGGCAAGCGTTCACACTATGTCCGTGATGCCTGGAGGCCTAGAGATAGCGTCTGTCTTACCGCAAGCCTGCTCGCTATGGGAGTAGCGATGTACGGTTGGACCAAAGGCCTGGGCACATTCAGCTTTTATCCGCGGCTTGCTTATCTTATTGACGGGCTTACGGGAATTGTGCTCCTTTTCGCCGTAATTTTTCTGTTATCCTTCCCATTAATATTGAGTTGGGGGTGGCACAATTGCCCCTTTATCAAATCAAAAATCTGACTTATTTTTACCCCAACAGCCGGAAGCCTGCATTAAAAGACATAGATATGATTATTGAAGAGGGAGAGTTTTTGCTCATTGCTGGCGGTTCCGGTTCGGGGAAATCTTCTCTTGCTCGGGTGCTCGCTGGCTTAATTCCCGGCTTTTATGGTGGTCGCATCGGTGGCAGCGTTTTCTTTCGGGGCAAAGATATTAAGCAGCTTGACAAACGCAGTATAGCAAGGGAAGTGGGGATAGTCTTCCAGGATCCGGAAAAACAGCTAATTATGACAAGCGTGGAGGCCGAAATTGCGTTTGGCTTGGAAAACCTGGGTCTTCCACGGCAGGAGATGGCCCGCCGTATTGCCGAAGTCATGAGTTTTTTGGGGCTTGCGGAGCTAAAGCGAGAATTTACTGTAAAACTATCAGGTGGTCAAAAACAAAAACTTGCCCTGGCTGCAGTACTTGCCATGCAGCCTTCGGTTTTAATCCTTGATGAGCCCACTTCTCAACTGGACCCGGTAGCGGCGGAGGATTTTCTCAATCTTGTAAAACGTTTGAATGAAGATATAGGCATGACCGTGATTTTAATCGAACAGAGGCTGGAAAGGTGTTTTCATATAGCAGACAGAATTGTGCTTATGGAAGGTGGAAGAATAAGATTTGAGGGCACACCTGAGCAGGTGGCTCGCTGGGCGGCACAGTGTGGAGAGCCTTTTATCCCACCTGTCGCCCGCTTCTTCGGCAAGGCAGGTCTTAATACAATTCCCGTCACGGTAAAAGAAGGACGGCGTATGCTGAGAGAAAAATTTAAACCTTCTTCGGGAGATTTTTATTTAAAGCATCCCGGTGTAGTGCATGAAGAAGAACCGCTCTTACGGATGGAAAGGGTATGGTTCGCATATCCCGATGGCAGGGAAGCGTTGCAGGATATAAATTTACAATTTTTTGCCGGAGAGCTGGTGGCCGTGCTGGGAGCCAATGGAGCGGGCAAATCCACGCTACTCAAAACCATGGCAGGGCTGTTGAAACCAGGACGCGGCCGGGTAATGTTGATGGGTGGGGAACCGGGGAGCAGCGTCAGTCGGAAGGCATGGAATTCATGTGTGGGTTACCTTTCCCAGAATCCCAGCGATTACCTGTTTCAGGATACTGTAGAGGAAGAATTATTATATACTTTAAAAAATTTTGGCATCAGCCCGAACGGTGTAGTTGATGAAATAATGGATAAGCTTTCGCTGCAGGACTTTCGACACGCAAATCCGCGGGATTTGAGCTGTGGGGAACGCCAGAAGGTGGCCCTGGCTTCGGTTATGGTCACGAGACCAAAGCTTTTGCTGCTGGATGAACCTACCAGGGGGCTTGACTATCGCCAGAAGGCCGAAATGGGGAAAGTACTGTTAGATTACTGCAGGCAGGGGGCAAGTGTTGTACTGACTACCCACGATGTGGAATTTGCAGCAGAATACGCATCGAGAGTTATAATGATGTTCTGTGGCAGGATAGTATGTGACGGTCCAACACATCAAGTTCTATCAGAGTCGATTTTTTATTCTACCCAGATCGGTAGGATGTGTCGGGGGTTTGCAGACGGTATTCTAACTCCGGAGGAAGCTCTGGCCGTGTTAAAACCTGCGTCGCCCGGAAAACGGGAAAGGAAGTGAAAGGGAATATGCTTATGAAAAAACTGTTGTCCAGAATTCTATTCTGGCTCGGGTTTGCAATTATCCCGATATTTCTGGCGACCGCCATGTCGGGGAAGACTTCCATCACCCGAGAATGGGGGCTGGCGGCATCTATTATCATCTTCGGCGCTGTTGGTTTGATGTACCTGAGCTTTGAACTGGACGCTTCCTCCCCTAGAGAAATTGCCGTAATAGCGGTGCTGGGAGCCGTTGGTGCCGCAGGTCGGTTTGCCTTTGCCGCCCTGCCCAATATACAGCCTACTACATTTATAGCAATCGCTTCCGGGTATGTCTTCGGACCGACTGCTGGTTTTATGACGGGTTCTACCGCGGCTCTGGTTTCGAACTTTTTTCTGGGGCAAGGGCCGTGGACACCGTGGCAGATGTTTGCGTGGGGTCTCGCCGGCTCGTCGGCTGGTATCGTTAAACGTCTCTTCCCGCACATAGGCAGATGGGGAATGGCCGCTTTCTGCTTTTTATGGGGGTATTTTTTTGGATGGATTTTAAACCTGTGGTCATGGACTACCTTCGTTAAACCATTAAACTGGCAGAGTTTTGTCGCCGTTTGTGCGGCAAGTTTCTGGTTTGATACTTTTCACGCCATAGGCAATGCGGCATTTTACCTGCTTTTCGGCACAGGCTTTATGAAGATACTGAATCGGTTTAAGCTCAAGATGACTGTTACGTATATAGGAGCTGATGACTAGAAAGGGTAGGCGAGAAAAAGAAGTATAGCTGCTTATTGACACGCGGCTTTTAAATTATTATTATAGTAAGTAAGCACTCACTCATTTAAGGATATAATATATATTCTTCGTAATCCCCTCCCGTATTATTAACGTAAATAACAGGGCAAGCCGAGGGGTGTATATCACCTCGGCCTGATTTTTGCAATAATTGATTTATTATTTGAGCAATCAAAGGGGGGATATTTTTTAAAAAGACAAACTGACCGAACGGTCGGTACTGTTCCAACTAAAAAAATTAAAAATGACAATTACAGTAAAGTAAAAGGGGTGCATTTTATGAAGTTTTGCAGAAAAAACACCAAAATAATAGCTTCGCTATTGCTGATTTTCTTTGTGGCGTCAATATTCCTTCTTGCTGGATGTTCAAAAAAGGAAGGAGAAGAAAAAAATGATACAGCAGTACCGGTAAAAGTGATGAAAACAAAAAAGGACAAAATAGAAGACATAGTGACTTTTACAGGCCAGATTGAAGCGGGGGATGAGGTTAAAATTGTAAGCAAGATTTCGGGAAGGGTAAAAGAAGTTAATTTTGAAGTAGGTGATTATGTAAAAGAAGGAGAACCTCTCGTAATACTTGAGACAGAAGAACTGTACGACCAGCTCGCCCAAGCGGAGGCCGCTTTAGCAGCGGCAAGAGCCAATCTTGCAGCAAATGAATCGGGGGCGTTGCCACAGCAGCTTGAGCAGGCAAAGGCAGCTTTTGAGCAGGCCGAAGCAAATTATTTAAACGCCAAGGCTGATTATGAGCGCATGAAGGCCTTGTATGAGGCGGATGCAATTTCCAAGCAGGCATTCGACAGCATGGAACTGAAGTACAAAGTGGCAAAGAGCCAGTATGAAAGCGCAAAAGAACAATTGAAGCTGACCGAAGAACGCCTACCAAAAAATATTGAAGCACTGAGAGCTCAGGTTGCTCAGGCGCAGGCTCAGGTTGAGCTTATAAAAACGAATATAAAAAATTCGGTTATAAGGGCACCTATATCGGGTATGATTTCATCAAAACATATAAATCCCGGCGAGATGTGCCAGGCAGGGGTGACGCTTGGTTCAATAGTTAATATAGATAAGGTTAAAGTGGTTATTGATGTGCCGGAAGAGGATATTAATAAAATAAAAGATGGACAGGAAGCGACAGTGAATATAGATGCTCTAGGGGATGAAGGTAAAATAAAGGGGAAAATAAGCATTATTTCGCCGGCATCGGGTTCAGCCAGGCTTTTTAAGGTAAAAATCGAGATGGAAAACAAAGATCATAGGTTAAAGCCCGGCATGTTTGCAAGTGTGAATGTTGTCAGGGGTGTAAAGGAAAATGTGATTACGGTTCCAAAAGATGCTGTGCTGATTAAAAAACATGGCAATGTGGTGTATGTTGTAAAGGAAGGCAAGGCGGAAGAGCGGCTTGTGAAGATCGGAGTTACAAACGGAGACAGAGTTGAAATAACGGAGGGCCTTAATGAAGGCGAAATGGTTGTAATAAGTGGGCAAAACATGCTGATGGAAGGCTCTGCGGTAAAAATCCAGTGAAAATTTAGCAAGGGGATGAAATCATGAGAATTACGGAGACGGTTGTAAAAAGACCTATTGCAACATTCATGGCTGTGCTTGTCATAATTATCCTCGGGTTTGTTTCCTTGAGCAAGATGCAGATTGATTTGCTGCCGGATATACAGCTTCCGACGGCTGTTATTGTAACAACATACCCCGGGGCAAGCTCCGAAGAAATAGAGACGATGATAACAAAGCCGATTGAAAAGGAAATAGCCGGGATAGAAAACATAAAAAGCATATCTTCATCAAGTGAAGCCAACGTTTCAATGATTACGGTGAGTTTCAACTGGGGAACAGACCTTGATACAGCGGTGACGGATATAAGAGAGAAAGTGGATATGGTTAAAAAAAGATTGCCGGACGATGCAGATGAACCACTGGTGTTTAAGTTTGACCCGTCTATGTTGCCGGTGCTTATTTACGGCATGACGGGTGACAGAGATCCGCTTTTGATGAAGCAGATTGCTGAAGATATAATAGAAAAAAGGCTTGAGAGGGTAGCGGGAGTTGCAAGCGTCCAGGTTACAGGTGGAGTAGAGCGCCAGATAAGGGTACTATTATCACCACAAAAGATGAACGGGTATGGAATCAGCTTTTCACAGGTTATACAGGCACTTGCAGCAAATAACCTGAACCTGCCAGGCGGAACCGTTGACTACGGCAGTAGGGAGCTTATAGTGAGGACTACCGGAGAATTTGAAAATGTGGACGAAATAAAAAACCTTCCTGTAGCTAATAGGCAGGGAGCCATTGTTAGATTAAGCGATATAGCTGATGTAAAAGATGCTACGGAAGACGTAAAAACCCATTCCAGAATCAACAAGTACGAAGGATTAAGAATACTTATACAAAAATCCAGCGACGCTAACACGGTGGCGGTGGCAAATGGAGTAAAAAAAGAACTCGAAGCGATTAAAAAAGAACTTCCAAGAGGTATAGAGCTATATCAAATATTGGACCAATCGGACTTTATAAACAGGTCAATAAACAACGTGATATCAAGTGCAATACAAGGCGGTTTACTTGCGGTAATAGTTCTCTATCTTTTTTTACATAATTTCAGGTCAACAGTTGTTATTGCAATTTCCATACCAATCTCAATTATAGCCACATTTGTTGTAATGTATTTTAGCGGCATTACGATAAACTTAATATCCCTTGGCGGCCTTGCTCTGGGAATAGGTATGCTGGTGGATAGTTCCATAGTTGTGCTTGAAAACATATATTACCACAGAGAATTAGGGCTTAACAGCATGGAAGCGGCATCTGTAGGAGCAAGTGAGGTTACTCTTGCGTTAGTGGCATCTACACTGACGACGGTTGTCGTATTTTTACCGATAGTCTTTGTAAAAGGCTTGGCGGGAATAGTTTTCAAGGAAATGAGTCTCACCATCACTTTCTCTCTCATGTCTTCTCTGATTGTTGCTATTACGATCGTACCTTTGCTGAGTTCTCGTCTGGTCAAAGTAACCCCCACAGAAGAGAAAAAACAGGGCTTTCTTGCCAAGATATTCGAGAGAATGGACAGATTTTACAATAGTATAGATGAAAAGTATGGGAAGCTTCTTGCGTGGGCCCTGGGGCACAGGAAGATTGTAATACTTGCAATTGTTGTGCTTCTTGCCATAAGTGTGGCGGCAGTGCCACTTGTAGGTACAGAATTTTTCCCGGAGACCGATGAGGGTAGGATTTCAATCAGTGTGGAATATCCTGTTGGCACAAAAGTTGAGAAGACCGATGAGTTGGTTAAATCCATAGAAAATGTAGTTGCTTCAATACCAGAAGTTCAGATGTATTCGTCACAGGTTGGAACGGATACAAGAAGGAGCTTCCTCGGGACGACCGGAAGCGGCGAAATGGCCAGCATGGACGTGCGCCTTGTCCCGGTTAGCGAAAGGAAGAGGTCAACTAAGGATGTAGTTGAAGAAATCAGGCAAAAAATAGGAGAAGTCCCTGGGGCAAAAATCGAGATAAACAGCGCATCTATGATAAGCACTATGGGTTCTGCTATAGCAGGAAGCAGTAAACCAGTCCAAATTGCCATAAAGGGAGACGATTTTGCCACCCTTGAAAACCTTGCCGAAAAAATTAAAGCTATAGTCAAGAAAGTGCCGGGCACAAGGGATGTTGAGACATCTATAGATGAGGGGAGACCGGAAGTCCGGATAAAAGTTGATAAGGACAGGGCATCATACTATGGCCTGGATGCAGGTCAGGTGGCGCAAGCAGTAAGAATTGCAATAAATGGAGTTGAAGCAACCAAATACAGAGTTGCCGGGACAGAGGTGGAAGTGAATGTCCAGCTCAATGAGCTTTCAAGGAAGACCCTTGAAGACCTTGAAGGAATGACATTGATGTCTCCGTCTGGCGTCAGTGTGCCGCTTAGAAACATAGCTAAATTTACGATTACTGAAGGCCCTAATGTGATTAATCGTGTGGATCAGGAGCGAGTAGTGTATGTGACTGCCGATATTTACAGGAGGAGTTTGGGAGAAGTAACAAATGACATCAAGTCAGCAGTTTCTTCAATCAATCTGCCGGAAGGCTACAGTATAAGTTTTGAAGGCCAGAATAAAGAAATGATGGAATCGTTTGCGGATCTATTCCAGGCTATGCTTCTTGCAGTATTCCTTGTTTATGCAGTAATGGCAGCCCAGTTCGAGTCACTCCTTCATCCATTTACCATAATGTTTGCAATACCATTCTGCACAACAGGTGTTGTATTTGGCCTGCTTTTAAGCAGGAGGGCGTTCAGCGTGCCTGCATTTATCGGTGTTATAATGCTGGCGGGCATTGTGGTTAACAACGCCATTGTATTAGTGGATTATATTAACCAGTTGAGGGCAAAAGGAAAGACGGTCAGAGAGGCTATAGTTGAAGCCGGCCCAAGAAGGCTCAGGCCCATCATGATGACAACACTTACGACAGTTCTCGGCCTTTTACCCCTTGCTCTTGGAATTGGTGAAGGCAGTGAAATCCAGGCGCCCCTTGCTGTTACCGTGCTGGGAGGATTGTCCGTCTCAACCCTTTTGACCCTTGTGGTTGTGCCTGTGCTTTATTCAATATTTGAAGACCTGTCTGCAAGGATGATAAGAAGAATAAATATATTTAAGCAAAAACTCGGCAGAAATCTCGTTTAATCGTAACAAAAAGCAGGCGTTTTAATAAGAGGTCAAAATTGATAAAACCAGGGGGGTCCTGAAAATGAGGAGTAGAAAAATCATATCTTTCCTTGCAGGTCTCTTATGTTTTTTAATACCGCTTGCAGGTTTTGCGGAATCCAAAGTTCGCGGAGATGTTTCTGCTAATACAACCGAAATCGCAAGCAGTGCATCCGAAAGTCCTAACGCTGAAGAAAAAGTAAGCTTTTCACTTGAAGAATGCATAAATACCGCTCTTCAAAACAATATAAGCTTGAAAATTTCTCGGCAGGAATACGAAAAAACAATAGTGGAGCGAGAAGAAGCTGAATTTCAAGCAAAGAAGATAGAAGAGATTCGAGATGATAAGATATTGAGAAATTATGTTCCAACGGCTTTCAGCTTTGAGGGAGCACAGATCAAAGACCTCGCTCCCAAGTTGAAAGAAGCCAATGAACTGATAGCGAAAAAGAACCTTGCTCTTGATGAGCAAAACCTGAGGATAGAGGTGGAAAAAGCCTATTTCAATGTGCTAAAAGCTCAGGACAACCTGAAAAACGCAGAGGTACAACTTCAGCGAGCTAAAGAACAGCTAAAAAACGCCCAGGAAAGCTATAAGCAAGGTGTTGTGGCAAAAGATTCGGTTTTAATGGCAGAATCTGCAGTTGCCAGCGCTGAAGCAAACAGGGTTTCGGCAGAAAAAAACCTTCAACTTGCAAAAATGAACCTCAACAAAATTATGGGCCGCAGCCTTACGGCTCCTCTGGAACTCACGACTACTTTCACTTATATTCCTGCTGAAATCCCAGATGTTGAAGAAATGGTCAAAAGCGCCTTGGCACTCAGGCCGGAAGTTATCAGTGTGAGAAAAATGCAGGAAGTTGCGGAACTCAACTGTAAGCTCGCACTAAAATACTACGCTGAAAACACTTTTACTTATAGAAAGGCAAAAATAGAGCTGGAAAAAGCTATATTAGGAGTAAAGGAAGCGGAAAACCAGATAGAACTTGCGGTAAGGTCGGCGCATTATTCATTGGTAGAGGCTGCGGAAAAATTGAAAGCTGCCCAAAAGGCTAAGGAGACAGCGCAGGAAGTATACAGAATAACAGAACTTAAGTATAAATCACAGGCTGCCACAATGGCGGAAGTGCTCCAGGCCATGGAAAATTTGAGGCAGGCAGAACTTTTATATACAGCCTCAGTGTTCGATTATAATGTGGCAAGGGCGCAGCTTGACAACTGGGCAGGAAAAGGTCTGGAATAGGTCTTTATTCTACAGGGGTGAAATCCTTTGAGTAAAGAAAAACAGATAGAAAAGCGTTCATCAATAATTGAAGCAGCTGCTTCAATATTTTCAGATAAAGGCTATCCAAATACTAAAATGCAGGAGATTGCAGAAAAAGCTGGAATAGGCAAGGGTACCATTTACCAGTATTTTAAGAGTAAAAAGCACCTTTTCCAGCAGATCATAAAGGAAGGAATAGACCTTTACACGATTGGCCTGAAAAACGAGATAAAAGATTACATCGGGTTGGAAGAAATCCTTAGAAAGATTGTGAGATTCAGCTTTTCGTTTATGGAAAAGCACGGCGGTGTTTTGAGGATAATAGCAAGCCATCACAGCCTGATTGACGAAAGCATGGTTAAATGGATATATGACAGAAAAACAAAAATAATAAACCTGCTTTCGAAAATAATCGATGATAACACTGAAAAAACCGCACAACACGTAAAAGATGCAAATCTTGCCGCTTACTGCTTCTTCGGAATGATGATTTCCCTAATTGAGGAAAAGGTGTTCCATAACAGGGAATTCGATGTGGAAGAGGTTTCAGACCAGCTCGTTAAAATATTTTTATATGGGTATATGTGAGGAAATGGGCAAGAAAAGCCTCCCGCCTTATACCAGGCTGGGGGCTTTCTTAAGACTCCGATGAGAATAGCGAAGCAGCTTCCGGAATGGGTTCGAGAGCCCTTTCCAATATGCCCAATGCGTAGGCTATAAAAACACCGTAATTCACAACGGGGATACCTTTTTGTTTTAAAAGCGAAAGCCTGTATAGCATTTCCTTCCTGTTTATCATGCAGCCACCGCAGTGAATCACCAGCTTGAAGTCTTCCAGGTTTTCAGGGAAGCCAAAGCCGCTGGACCATTCGAATTGTACATCAAAGCCAAGTATCTGCCTTAGCCACCGCGGTATTTTTACGGTGCCGATGTCGTCTTCCTGCCTGTGGTGGGTGCAGGCTTCGGCAATCAGTACCTTATCACCGGGTTTCAGGTTTTTTATGGCCTTCACGCCCTCCACGAGCTGCGCCAGGTCGCCTTTGTAGCGGGCAAAGAGTATCGAGAAAGAGGTCATGGGGATATCCCTGGGTGTGTCCTGTGCCACCCGAGCGAAGGCCTGGGAGTCGGTCACGACTATTCGGGGCTTTCTGGCAAGGGAGGATAATGTATTTTTCAGCTCGGTCTCCTTGGTGACTACAGCAATGGCGTTGTGGTCCAGCACATCCCGTATAGTCTGCTGCTGGGGAAGGATTAGCCTGCCTTTGGGAGCAGCTTTGTCGATGGGCACCACCAATACCACGATGTCGCCGGGGGAAATAAGGTCGCCAATAAGAGGATACTCCGAGATGCTCGATGGAGCTTTGTTTATTATCTCCCGCTTGAGTTCCTCTATGCCCTGCCTTTTCAGGGCGGACACTTCTATGAGCTTAATATTCAGCCTTTTTTCCCAGTTTTTCTTATCTTCAGGCGTGTATCCTGCAACATCGCACTTGTTTACAACTCCGACTACGGGTATGTTTTTCTCCCGGATCCTGCCCAGGATTTCCAGGTCATAGTCGGTAACTCCTGTCATGCCGTCTATTATTAAAACGGCAAGGTCCGTCTTATTGAGCACCTGGTAGGTCTTCTTCACCCGGAGTTCCCCGAGCTCGCCTTCATCGTCGATACCTGCGGTGTCGATTATGACGACGGGACCTATTGGTAAAAGTTCCATGGCCTTGAAAACCGGGTCGGTGGTGGTGCCGGCTACAGGGGATACCAGGGCTATATCCTGGTTGGTTATAGCGTTTATCAAACTGGATTTGCCTGCGTTTCTGCGGCCGAAAATGGCAATATGGAGCCTGCTGGAAATTGGCGTTTCGTTAAGGCTACCTTTCTGCAATTTACATCGACCTCTTCAATATTATATGTTGGTAAGTAATTTATTTCAGTAAGTTAATTATATCACATATTGAGAAGTAAGCGTATAAATGATATTATCATAAGTAAGTTGAATTTGTAATATTCTGGAGAAGGAGGATGGCGATTGAAGAGATTTCTGATTCTGCTCCTTGCGGCTTTACTCCTGCTACCCGCCATCGCAGTGGCCGATGACGGTTATATAGCCCTGATGGGGGAGGATGTGGTGATAGATACCGGTCAAGTTTTAAACGGCGATGCCGTGGCGATTATGGGCGACGTGATTGTAAATGGCAGGATTTCGGGCGACGCCGTAGCAGTAATGGGCGATGTGATTGTCGGCGGAACCGTGGAAGGTGACGCCACCGCTGTGGGCGGCAGGGTCATAGTCGAAGAAAACGGCAGGGTGCTGGGGAAGATAAACCAGGTGGGCATAGCAGGCGGCATCGGCGAAGTTTTGAGGAATCCGGGGAAGTACGGGTTTTACTGGAACCCTAAAATGTTGGGTCGAACCTTCTTTCCCCGAACTACGGTATTTAATTTTTTGCGCTTCCTGGGCATTCTGGCCCTCGGAGCCCTGACGATTGCCCTTTTCCCAAACAATGTGAAAGTGGCTGCAAATGCCGTGGATAAAGACGCTGTCGGTAAATTAATCAAAGGGCTTGTTTTAATGCTGCTCATCCCGATAGTTGCGCTGCTTTTGGTGTTCACGCTCATAGGCATTCCTTTGATACCAGCTGTCATGCTTTTGGCAGCTATAGCCGGATTTTTCGGGTATCTTGCCATAAGCGTATTCCTGGGAAGAAAGCTAAACGTACACCTTCGCATGAATGCAAGTCTTTTTATCGAATACCTGCTCGGGGCTCTGGTGCTCTGGCTGGTACAGCTTGTGCCTTTCGCTGGAGGTATTGTTTCCCTGGCGGTCTTCATACTGTCCCTGGGCATTACTGCCGATACCAGATTCGGAACAAGGCAGGTATAGAAATTTCGTTCCGACAAAATATAATTATTTTATTGCAACATGTTATAATATTGATAGATTACGTCATGAGGTGGAAAAATGTCCTTACAGATTATTGAACTTTTTAAAGGCTTCAGGTTGATGGACCTTCTTGACATAGCTATAGTGGCTTACGTATCTTACAAGGCCATTCAGCTCATCCGGGGCACGCGGGCGGTACAGCTCATACGAGGAATCATAGTGTTCGTCGTTTTTACCAAATTGAGCGAATGGCTCGGACTTTATACCATAAACTGGCTTTTAAAAAATGCCATGACCGTAGGCGTTATAGCGCTCCTTGTGGTTTTTCAGCCGGAGCTCAGAAGGGTGCTGGAGCAGCTGGGAAGGAGCAGGTTCTTTTCAAGCTCCCTTTTCGGATTGGGAGAAGAGGAGCTCAGCTTTCTCATAGATAACCTGGCACAAGCAGCGGAAGAGCTTTCGAAAAACAAAATAGGCGCTTTAATCGTATTGGAAAGGGAAACGGGCCTTAACGAATATATAGAAACCGGCGTCAAGATAGAAGGGTATCTTACCGCAGAACTCCTTATAAACATCTTCATACCTAATACTCCCCTTCACGACGGAGCTGTCATAGTCCGCAACGATAAGGTAATGGCTGCGGGTTGCTACCTTCCGCTTACTGAAAATCCAAACCTTAGCAAGGAGCTGGGCACCAGGCACAGGGCGGCTTTGGGAGTTACCGAACAATCCGATGCGGTGGCCATAATAGTCTCGGAAGAAACCGGGGTAATTTCGGTGGCCAGGGAAGGCAAGCTCAGCAGGTACCTCGATGTAAAGACGTTGAAAAACGTGCTGAAGGAAGTCTACCAGATAGGTGATAAAAAAACAAATTTCCTGCACTGGAGGAGATTAAATGGGTAGGTATTTCTCCGGGGATGTTGCTTTAAAAATATTATCGGTGCTGGTGGCCGTGGTGCTATGGCTTTACGTCATGAACGAACAAAATCCTCAGGTTACATACGTGGTGAGGGATGTACCAGTACAGCTGAAAAATCTGGATTATTCCAGTCTGGCATTAAAAGACCCCTCGCAGCAATACTTTGTAAACGTGAAAGTCAGAGCCCGGCGAAGCATAATAACCGGCCTCAAACCAGAGGATATCGTTGCTGAGGTAAACCTGCGGGGCCGAATGGAAGGAGAAAATATGGTGCCTGTAAGCGTGAGCGTGCCGCCCAACGTCGAACTGCTGGATTTTTCCCCGAAAGAAATCATGGTGGTCCTGGAGGCCGTAATTGAGGAGCAAATACCGGTTTACGTGGAAGTTAAAGGGGTTCCCGCGGAAGGCTTTGCCGCCAAAACACCTTTGGCTACTCCCCAGGCGGTTCTGGTGAAAGGTCCAAGGAGCCTTGTGAATTCCTCGCGAAAAGCTGTAGTGGAAGCGGATATTAGCGAAAAAAACAACATGGTAATCGCATCACTTCCGGTGAAGGTTGTGGATGCAAAGGGCAATGAACAAAGAGGCGTTACCTACAGGCCCGAAACGGTGGAAGTGAGGATACCCATAGTGCCGGTGGCTACTGTCCCGGTCACGCCAAATATAAGAGGCAATCCCGAAGAAGGATATATGGTTAAAGAAGTAAGAGTTGAACCTTCGGTGGTTATGGTCACCGGCAATGTTGAGGTTTTAAAAAACATCAACCAAATTTCCACGGAACCGATAAACGTAAGCGGACTTTCCCAAAACGTGTCGGTGGAGACTGGGTTGCAGATGCCGCGCGGGGTTCAGCCTTTTGATGAGGCATTGAGCAAGGTAAGGGTTTTGGTGGAAATCGAAAGGGCCGACTTGAAGGCGTTAAGCTTCACCGGCGATGATATCAGTTTCAGAAACCTGCAAGCGGGGTTGAGGGTAGTTCCTGAGGATGGAGAATTTGTGTTGACAGTTCGAGGACCTAACAGTATCATAGATAGAGTGGACGTAGATTCGTTTAAAATCTATGCTGATGCTGCGGGGCTTTCGGAGGGCGAATATGTTTTAAAGATTAAAGCCGACGTTCCGGAACCTTATGAGTTAATCAGCGTAGAACCTGATACTGTAAAAGTAACTATTAAAAGACAATAAAATGTAGATAAAGAGTCTGGAGAGGAGAATTCCATGGGAGAAAGACTTTTTGGCACAGACGGAGTGAGAGGGATTGCCAATAAGGAACTTACCCCTTTGCTGGCCTATCGGCTTGGGAGGGCAGGGGCTCATGTGCTTTCTGAAAATCACCGCAGGCCCACGATAGTAGTCGGCAGGGATACCCGCATATCCGGGGACATGCTGGAAGCGGCGCTGATCGCCGGAATTTGTTCTACCGGGGCGAACGTTTTAAAAGTTGGGATAGTTCCGACTCCGGCGGTGGCATATCTAACTCGTTATTTTGGCGCCGATGCTGGAGTGGTGATTTCAGCTTCCCACAATCCTGTGGAATACAACGGCATAAAATTTTTCAACAGCGAAGGCTTCAAATTGCCCGATGCAATGGAAGACGAAATCGAGGCTTTGTTAGAGGATTGCGATGACCGGATAAAAAGCCCAACAGGGCCGGAAGTGGGCAAGGTTTTCAGCGAAGATGGCATTCGTCCTTATGCGGAATTTATAAAATCCATAGCTAATCGTGATTTTACAGGTATTAAGATAGCTTTAGACTGCGCGAACGGTGCAGCATATAAGATAGCTCCGCTGGTATTCAGAGAGCTGGGGGCGGAAGTCTTCGTCATAAACGACTGTCCCGATGGGTGCAACATAAACGTTAATTGCGGTTCAACGAACCCCGAAGTTATATCACTCTTCATGAGGGAAGTCAGGGCCGACATCGGCCTTTCTTTTGACGGCGACGCCGACCGGCTCATCGCCTGCGACGAAAAGGGCGAAATTATCGATGGGGACCACATCATGGCCATATGTGCCGATTATATGAAAAGCCGCAGGATTTTAAAAAACGGCACTGTGGTAGCAACGGTAATGAGTAACATGGGATTCGAGGTGGCGTTGAAAAACAGGGGGATTAAAACGGTAAGGACTAAAGTGGGAGACAGATATGTGCTGGAGGAAATGCTGAAAGGAGGCTACAATCTAGGAGGAGAACAATCGGGGCACATAATCTTTCTCGATCACAATACCACGGGTGACGGCGTGCTTACAGCGGTAAAATTGCTTTCGGTAATGGTAGAATCTGAAAAATCCTTGTCGGAATTGAGGAATATAATGAAAGTATATCCGCAGGTACTTGTAAATGTAAAAGTAAAAGACAAGTCCGGATACATCGAAAACAGAAAAATCAAGAAAGCGATTGAAGAAGCCGAAGCCCTGCTGGGAGAAAACGGCCGCGTCGTGGTCCGGCCATCGGGTACCGAACCTCTAATCCGGGTAATGGTCGAGGGAGAGGACGAAAAAGTTATAAACGAGCTGGCCCATAAGCTAGCCGGTGTGATAAGAGAAGAACTCTCTTAAACTGGACCCTTTTAAAGGAGGTGATGGAAGTCGAAAGGCACCGGTTGACACGGCTAAAGAAAAGAGGAAGGGGTGAGATATAGCATTAAAATAAGACTATGTGTTTTGACTTAAAAAAATACGGAGACTTTAAAAAGCGCCTGAGCTCTCGGAGGGATTTTCTTCGGGAGCTGACGAGGATGGGGTTTATCGAACTTTCGGCGGATGCCCCACGGTGACCTGCCACCGTAAGAGGCCTACAAAACCGGCGAGCGATCGCCGGGACAAAGGGGTCTTCAGCAGGATGAATTATGATGCTTGAACCTTGAAAATTAAAAAGAAAGGCAGGAAAAGGTTATGTGCGGAATTGTCGGCTATGTGGGAGACAGGGAAGCTGCTCCCATTTTGATAGATGGGCTAAAAAGGCTGGAGTACAGGGGGTACGATTCGGCAGGTATCGCCGTGTACAATTCCTGCAGCATGAAAGTGGTAAAAAGCGAGGGCAAAATAAAAATTTTGGAAGAAAAGCTAGGAGGAGCTTATCCTGAAGGTCATATCGGCATAGGTCATACCCGGTGGGCCACTCATGGCAGGCCCTCCGATGTCAATGCTCACCCCCACAGCGATTGTTCGGGAGATTTTATTGTGGTGCACAACGGTATCATCGAAAACTTCCAGGAACTCAAGGAATGGCTAGAATCCCTAGGACACAGGTTTGAGTCCGAGACCGATACGGAAGTCGTGCCTCATCTGATTGAGCATTTTTACAAGGGAGATTTGTTCGAAGCGGTAAGGATGGCGGTAAAAAAGCTCGAAGGCTCCTTCGCCCTCGGGGTGATTTCCAGCAAAGAACCGGAGACATTGGTGGCTGCGCGGAAGTCAAGTCCGCTTATAGTGGGCCTCGGAAGCGGCGAGAATTTTGTAGCATCGGATATACCAGCCATACTTCAGTATACCCGTCGCGTCTACATCCTTGAAGACGGGGAAATGGCGAAAATAACCAAGACCGGCGTCGAGATTACGGACTTTGAAGGTAATCCCGTGTCCAAGGAAGTATTTGAAGTAAAATGGGATGCAGTGGCGGCGGAAAAAGGCGGGTACCCCCACTTCATGCTGAAGGAAATTCACGAACAGCCCAGGGCCCTGCGGGATACCATGACCGGGCGGCTCTATCCTGAAAGGGGAGAAGTAAGGCTGGATGATATAAAGATAACCAAAGAAGAGTTAGAAAATCTCAAGAAGATATTCATAGTGGCCTGCGGTACGGCTTACCACGCCGGCGTGGTGGGCAAGTATGTGATTGAAAAGCTCGCCCGCATACCAGTGGAAGTTGACCTGGCGTCAGAATTTCGATACAGGGAACCCATGGTCGGCAGGGACACGCTGGTGATAATAATCAGCCAGTCCGGAGAAACAGCCGACACGCTGGCGGCGCTTCGCGAATCCAAAAAACTGGGCGCAAGGGTGCTTGCAATAACCAACGTCGTGGGCAGCTCCGTTTCCCGGGAGGCCGACGATGTGCTATACACCTGGGCCGGCCCAGAAATTGCCGTTGCTTCTACCAAGGCGTACAGTACCCAGCTCGTTGCCCTGAACTTAATAGCTCTTCACTTTGCAAAACTTCTCGGGACCATTTCCGGTGAGGAATTCGCCGAAATCGCGCTGGCTTTGAAAAAGCTGTCAGACCAGGCAAAGGTCATTTTAGATGCTGAAAACGATATTAAAAAGATGGCCGAAAAATATGCGAATAGGGAACACATTTTCTACATCGGCCGGGGCCTTGATTACGCGGTAGCTCTAGAAGGGGCGCTGAAGCTGAAAGAAATCTCTTATATCCATGCGGAAGCTTATGCTGCGGGCGAACTGAAGCATGGCACCTTGGCCCTGGTCACGGAGGGTGTGCCGGTTATATCCCTGGTAACGCAGGAGCATTTGTACGAAAAGACCCTGAGCAATATTAAGGAAGTCAAGGCAAGGGGTGCGGCCGTAATTGCCCTTGCAAATGAAGGAAACGAAGATATCGCAAAATCTGCGGATCATGTAATGTACATTCCAAAAACCCATCCGATGCTGACGCCAGTACTCGCCGTTATTCCGCTGCAGCTTTTCGCGTATTACGCTGCGGTAGCGAGGGGCTGCGACGTGGATAAGCCGAGAAACCTCGCCAAGAGCGTAACGGTGGAGTAAGTTCGTTTCGAAAAAAAGTGATTCTTGTATTTTTCATTTATTCCTCCCACCCATGCGAAAAAAGTGGTTCCGAGTGGGAATAACGAAGGGATAAGTGGTAAGGCCTCGGAAAATTCGAGGTTTACGCCACTTATCCCTTTTTTCCTTGAACCATGATCCTACCCATTCGGAACAACTTTTTTCACACAAATTTGAGCAGTGTTTGGAAAGTAATTTAATACTGCCTCACGGAAAGGCTTTATTCCCTCCTAGAAAATCCCATGTAGATTTTATGCGGGGTGGATGGGATGGGAAGGGAAAGGGGTTTTTTAAGTTAACAATCTTCGGACGGTCAAATATTGCAGAATTTTGTCCATAATGTTAGAATAAATAGTCAAAGTGGGTTTTTATTTGAAACATAGAAAGGAGAAATTAAAGACCAACCATGGATGACAAAATTACTTATTTTAAGAAGAAGGAAGAATTTTTAAGTAGAATTCTTGAAAATGAGCAGATGCTTATAGTAGTCTGGGCACTGGATGGTAGAGTAGTTTGGCTTAATAGATATGTTCGAATTATATTTGGTATAACACTCGAGGGACAAACAGAGATAATAGATGTGACATCCTCCCCCTAATGAATTAGGGGGCATCCCACCGTGGGACGGCGGCTTTAAGCCGCAGGTTAGCCAGCATTCCCCGGATGACCCGGTTCAT
>JASUSP010000007.1 GCA_030446005.1 Tepidanaerobacteraceae bacterium
TACTCTATAAAATATTTCTACATGGAAGCGCCTTGTACCTTCTATCGGAAGGAATTTTTTTAGTTCCAAAAAGTACCAATTTATATCATAACCTCAGTACCATAAATGAATATATTGTTTTAATAGGGATTAGGTGGTATAATAATTAATAATGATTTTTCAAGTAAGATTGAGGGTGATAGCGTAATATGAAGTTTACTAAGATGCACGGTCTTGGAAACGATTTTATTGTCGTAAATGGTTTTATAGAAGATGTGAGAATAATATTTGATAAGGCGGCAAAAATATGTGACAGACACCGAGGAATAGGAGCTGACGGCATACTTGTGGTGCTTCCTTCCGAAAAAGCGGACCTCAAAATGAGGATTATAAATAGCGACGGCAGCGAAGCGGACATGTGCGGAAACGGAATACGCTGTTTTGCCCGGTACGCCTTTTCGAGGGGACTTGTGAAAAAGACAAATATGACAGTGGAAACCCTAGCGGGCATCATAAAACCGGAAGTCATCATAAAAAACGACTTGATAGAAAGTGTAAGGGTTGACATGGGATGCTATAGCCTGAAATCCAAAGACGTTCCGTTGAAAGAAGATGTGAAAGAAGAAGAAGCTGTGGACCTTGACATCGAAGTGGATGGCCACGGGTTTAGATTTACGGGCGTCTCGATGGGAAATCCCCACTGCGTGATTTTTGTGGACGATGTGGAGAGTTTTCCGGTTGAACGACTGGGGCCGAAAATAGAAAAGCACCCGTTTTTCCCGAAGAAGACCAATGTGGAATTTGTTCAAGTCAAAGGGCACGACTTTTTGAAAATGAGGGTATGGGAAAGAGGAGCCGGGCTCACGATGGCCTGCGGAACAGGAGCATGTGCTTCAGCAGTGGCGGCCTACAAAAAAGGACTGACTGGCCCTAAAGTAACGGTGAACCTGCCGGGGGGAGACCTGTACATAGAGGTGGAAGAAAGCGGACGGGTTTACATGACGGGACCTGCGGCAGAAGTATATACGGGAGAGATAGACCTTAATTTGCTTTAAATTTATTTAAAAAATAAAATTGAACACACGGGGGAGATGAATTTGAGAATAGCAGAACGCATAAAAAAAATACCGCCTTACCTTTTTGCTCAGATGGATAAAAAAATAGCCGAACTAAAGAAGAAAGGAGTAGATGTAATAAGTTTGGGAGTAGGCGATCCCGATTTGCCTACACCACCTCACATCGTGGAGGCTCTGGAAAGAGCGGCAAATGACCCTGAATGCCATAAATATCCAGCTTACGAAGGGTCGCTGGAGTTCAGAAAAGCGGTAGCTACATATTATAAAAGAAGGTTCGGTGTAGAACTGGACCCCGAATCCGAAGTCATGGCTCTTATAGGTTCAAAGGAAGGCATCGCTCATATATTCTTTGCTTTTATCGATCCCGGCGATTACGCTCTAATTCCAGATCCTGGATATCCAGTCTATAAAACTGCCACTTTATTCGCGGGTGGCGTACCATATCCGATGCCCTTGCTAAAAGAAAACAATTTCCTTCCCGATTTTTCAAGCATAGACACGCAAGTGGCAAAGAAGGCAAAGCTGATGTTTCTTTGCTATCCGAACAATCCTACCGCTGCCGTGGCGGATGAAAAGTTCTTCGAGGAAGCCGTGGAATTTGCAAAAACTTACGATATAATAATTTGCCACGACAGTGCATACGTCGATATTACTTTCGACGGCTACAGGGCACCCAGCTTGCTTTCTGTAAAAGGCGCAATGGACATAGGTGTGGAATTTGGATCTCTTTCAAAGCCTTACCGCATGACCGGTTGGAGGATTGGATATGCGGTCGGCAACAAGGACATAATATCTGCGCTGGGAGTTATTAAGACAAATATAGACTCCGGACAATTTACCGCAATTCAAAGGGCGGGCATTGAAGCGCTTTTAGGACCTCAGGACAGCGTCTATGAAATGCTATCGGTGTTCGAAAAGAGGCGGGACTTGGTAATCGAAACTTTTAAGGAAATCGGCCTTGAAGTAGAACCTCCGAAGGGTACGTTTTACATCTGGGTACCGGTTCCTGAAGGCTACACATCTCAATCCTTTGCGGAGATGCTCATTGAAAAGGCAGCGGTGGTAGTAACTCCGGGAGTCGGCTACGGCGACTACGGCGAGGGCTACGTTAGAATTTCGCTTACAACGCCCGATGAAAGGCTGAAGGAGGCTATGAGGCGAATTAAAGAGAGTTTGAGCTTTTGATTTCGAAAGGTTGGTTTTTTATGATAAGGAGCATGACCGGCTATGGACGCGGGAAAAACTGCGGCAAAATTACTTGGGAAGTTGAACTGAAATCGGTAAATCACCGCTTTTTAGAAATAAATGTAAAACTGCCCCGCCAGTGGTTGTTTCTGGAAGAAAAGATAAGAAACTATATCAGGGAGCGCATAAGGCGGGGGCGCATAGATGTTTTCGTAAACTGTTCTTGGGGAACGTTGCCTGTAGACATAAAAATTGACAAATCAGCAGTGGAAAGCTATTATAAGAAGTTGGTGGAATTGAAGGAAGAGGTGGGCTTTGAGGGTCCCGTAACGCTTTCCTTGCTTTCCATGATGCCGGATTTATTCGTCGTCGAACAGCAGTTTCCGGAGGAACAAGAACTGTGGCCCGAACTTAAAAAGGCGCTCGAACAAGCGGTAGATAACCTGATTGAAATGAGGGTAAAGGAAGGGAAGAATCTCTGGCGGGACATTTCGTCAAGGCTCGATGCTATCATGGAAAGGGTCAAAAACATAAAAATGATGGCTGATGCGGTAATTGAAGAGTATCGCAAGAAGCTTCAACAAAAGGTGAAAAAGATAAAAGAAGGCTTGGAGATGAACGAAGAAAGATTGGAAGCTGAAGTTGTTATCTTCGCAGAGAGGTCCGATATTAACGAGGAACTGGTGAGGATAGAAAGTCACATTGCCCAATTTAAAAATATGGGGAACGCTGACGAAGTTTTGGGCAAAAAAATGGATTTTTTGGCCCAGGAAATTTTCAGGGAAGTCAATACTATTGCGTCTAAATCCGCGGACTATAATATAACGAGAGAAGTAATTGAAATAAAAAGCGAACTTGAGAAAATAAGGGAACAACTGCAGAACATTGAATAATTTTTTCAGGAGGGAATGTTGTGGAAATAAAACTTGTAAACATAGGATTCGGCAACATAGTTTCTGCAAACAGAATCATTGCAATTGTAAGCCCCGAATCTGCTCCGATAAAGCGCATAATCCAGGAAGCCCGCGACAGGGGTATGCTGATAGACGCGACTTACGGAAGGCGCACCCGTGCGGTTATAATAACAGACAGCGACCATGTAATACTATCGGCCGTCCAGCCGGAAACCGTGGCTAACAGGTTGAACAACAAAGAGATTGAAGAAGTAGAGGAAATATAGGAGAGAAATCATTATGTCCAGAAGGGGAATGTTAATAGTGCTTTCCGGGCCTTCGGGAGCAGGCAAGGGGACTTTGTGCAATCTGCTGTTAAAGAGAAGGCCTGAACTCGTGCTTTCAGTCTCCGTGACGACCAGGCCTCCTAGGCCCGGCGAAGTAAATGGAGTCAACTACTATTTTACCGACGAGGAAAATTTCAAAAAAATGGTAGACAATGGCGAGTTCCTGGAGTGGGCTAAAGTTTACAATAATTATTACGGAACTCCCAAGAAATTTGTAGAGGAACATTTAAAACAGGGCAAAGACGTCATTTTGGAAATAGACATTCAAGGGGCAAGACAAGTGAAGGAAAATTGCCCCGATGCTATTTTTATATTCATTTTGCCGCCAGACATAGAAGAACTTAAAAATAGAATAATTAAACGGGGAAGCGAAAGCAAGGAATCCTTAGACCTGAGGGTTAAAAGTGCCGAGGAAGAGCTGAAGGCCATGTACGATTACGATTATGCGGTGGTAAACGATGTCCTCGAGGAAGCGGTGAAAAAGTTAGAGTCGATAATTGTGGCTGAAAGGTGCAAAGTCGTAAGAAATAAAGAACTGTTGCAGTTGGTATGCAAGGAGGGGTGCAAATTATGATGTATCCGTCTATAGATTCGTTAACCAATAAATATGAAAGCAAGTATGCCCTCGTTGTAGCAGCGGCAAAACGTGCAAGGCAGCTCGTTGAAGGTTCGCCGAAACTTGTGGACGTAAAGACGACAAAGCCGGTTTCCATTGCCCTTTTTGAGTTAGATTCGGGGAAGATAAAAATAGAGCCTCCCGTTTCCGGAAATAAGTAGGTGGAAAGATTATGTTGCAGGGTAAATTCATCGTGTTGGGTGTGACGGGCAGCATAGCAGCATACAAAGCTGCAGAGCTGGTGAGGCTTTTAAAAAAAAGTGGAGCCGAAATTCAGGTTGTAATGACCAGCTCTGCCAAGGAATTCGTCACACCTTTGACTTTTCAAGTGCTGTCCGGTAATCCCGTTGTTACCGACATGTTTGAAAAACCCATTCGCTGGGAAGTGGAACACGTCTCTCTTGCCGACAAGGCAGACCTTTTCGTAATCGCTCCGGCTACTGCCAATGTAATTGCGAAAATTGCTGCCGGCATCGCTGACGATATGTTAACCGCCTCAGTTCTGGCAACCCGGGCGAAAGTTTTAGTGGTGCCGGCTATGAACGTAAATATGTACTTGAACCCGATTACCCAGGAAAACATAAGCTTCCTTAAGGAAAAAGGTTTTTACGTGATGGAACCCGATGAAGGCTTTTTGGCTTGCGGTTATTCAGGGAAAGGTAGGTTCCCAGAGCCCGAAAAAATTATAAAAGTTATAGAAAAGCTGGCTGGAGTTTGCGGTGACCTTAAAAATAAGAAAATCCTCATTACCGCCGGCCCCACCAGAGAACCCATCGACCCGGTGAGGTTTATTTCAAACCGCTCTTCCGGCAAAATGGGTTACGCGCTGGCGGAGGCTGCTGTGGAACGCGGTGGTGAGGTTATACTTATTTCTGGACCCACCTGCCTTCCCCAACCAGGAGGACTTTATAAATACATCAAGGTCAATACGGCTTTGGAAATGAGGGAATGTGTACTAACATATTTTTCCTGGAGCGATGTGGTAATAAAAGCGGCGGCTGTTTCGGACTTCAGGCCGAAAAATTATTCGGAGCACAAGATAAAAAAGGAGGATAATGCGATTGCAATGACCCTCGAACTGGAGAAAAATCCGGATATTTTAAAGGAATTGGGCGGAAAAAAGGAAAAGCAGCTTCTTGTGGGTTTTGCGGCCGAGACGGACGAGATTAAGGAAAACGCCGTGGAAAAACTCAACAAGAAAAATCTCGACCTTATCGTCGTCAATGATGTAAGTGCAGAAGGGGCGGGTTTTGAAGTTGACACAAATATCGTAAGGATATATTACAAGGATGGCTCTGCAGAAGAACTTCCCAAAATGACTAAAAAAGAACTGGCGCATGTCATCCTGGACAGAGTGGTAAGACTTCTAAAAAATTGATTTTAGCTGGAGGGATTTTTTTGAACGAGCTGGCGGAGGTTGCTGTTGATGCAAAGCACCCTGCCATAAAAGGCGAGTATTATTACATCGTTCCCGAACACTTAAAAGAGAAGGTACAGGTGGGTAGCAGGGTAAGGGTCCCTTTTAACAACAAAATTGTGGATGGTGTGGTTGTACGCTTTTTGAAACAAGAAGATGCGAATTGTAATTTTGCGCTGAAAGAAATTTCGGCGGTGGATGAACGGTTTGTGCTGCCGCAATTTATGCTGGACTTGGCAGGTCGTCTGGCATCGTACTATGCAGCTAGTATTATAGACTTTTTAAAGCTAATGCTGCCTCCGGACGTCAGTCTTCCGAAGGAGTCTTTATATTCGGTAACGGAGGCAGCGAAAATAGAGAGCCTCAGGTCAAAAATCCAAAAAGAAGTATTCCACGTTATAAGGGATGCGGGTTCGATTACTTCGGAGGATATATCGAAAATCCTTGGTTTATCCCGCACGAAGGTGAGCGGGGCCCTTTCGGCTTTGATGAAAAAAGGATTCATAAAAAGAGAATTCAGGGTAAAAATTGAAAACCGATCGTATCGGGAAGATAAGCCGAAATCTAATTTTCCCGGGTTAACGATTGAACAGGCAAAAGTTCTGAATGAAATAATTCGAAATATGGAAGAAGAAAACAAGCCCGTACTTCTTTTCGGGATAACGGGGAGTGGAAAAACGGAGGTATATATTAAGGCCATCGAAAAGGTGCTCTCAAAAGGCAAAAAGGCGCTGGTTCTGGTGCCTGAAATATCCCTCACACCTCAAATGACGGAAAGGTTTCACGAAAGATTTCCGGGGAAAGTGGCCGTGCTCCACAGCAGGCTTTCCGATGGAGAAAGGTTTAAGGAGTGGTACAGGGTTTATAAAGGAGATGCCGATATTACCATCGGAGCAAGGTCGGCGGTTTTCGCGCCAATCAGGGATTTAGGGCTAATAATCGTCGATGAAGAACATGAATCTTCCTACAAGCAGATGGAATTTCCTTTTTATGATGCAAGGCAGGTTGTGCGGTTTCGCGCAGAGATTCAGGGGGCGGCCGTTGTTTATGGGAGCGCAACGCCTTCGGTGGAATCCTTTTACAAGGCCATAAAGGGCGAGTTTGCTTTTTTAAAATTGACCCGGCGGGTAACGGGAAAACCGCTTCCCCCCGTAGAAATAGTCGACATGAGGGAGGAATTGAAATCCGGCAACAAGCACATTTTCAGCAGGAAGTTGTGTTCGGAGATGGATTTAGCTCTATCGCGGGGTGAACAGGTCATCCTCTTTATAAACCGGAGGGGACATTCCACCTTCGTACTTTGCAGAGATTGCGGTTATGTGCTGAGATGCCCTCACTGCGATATTTCCCTCACGTATCACATCAGCGACAAAAAGGGAAAGTGTCATTACTGCGGATTTCAAGTAAAAGCTCCGGATACGTGTCCGAACTGCGACAGCCGGAACATTCGTTACTTCGGAGCGGGGACGGAAAAGGTGGAGCAGGAATTCAAAAATCGTTACCCTGATGTGAAGGTGATTAGGGTTGATGCCGATTCTACTTCCAGAAAGGGCACGCTTGAAAAGATGCTGTGGGAATTCAAATCGGGCAAAGCTCAGGTTATGGTGGGTACCCAGTCCATAGCTAAGGGTCTCGATTTTCCTCGGGTATCGCTGGTTGGCATTATTGCCGCCGATGTTACCCTTAATCTGCCCGACTTTCGAGCCGGTGAAAGAACTTTTCAGCTTATAAGTCAGGTGGCCGGCAGAGCAGGTAGAGGCAATATTCCTGGTAAAGTGATAGTGCAGACATATTGTCCCGAGTCTTTGGCCATAAAAGCTGCCTGCGCATACAAATTCAAAGATTTCTATAAAGAGGAACTTATTAATAGAAAGAAGTTTGAATATCCGCCTTTTTATTTTTTGATGAACCTGACTTTTACAGGCACCAATCTTACTCAGGTTGAGTCGGCGGCGTTAAAAGTCAAAAAAATTCTTGAAGAAAAAGTGTCGCCGCAAGTTAAATTACTAGGGCCCATACCGGCCCCGCGGTTTAAAGTGAAGGACAACTTTCGGTATAACATTTTGCTGAAAAGCCGTAAGCAGGAAAGTTTAATAAAGGCCGGAGAAATCTTGAAGAATATGAAGGGCTTTGACAGAAAGGTTCACTTGAGCTGGGATATGGACCCTCAAGATTTGATGTGAACGGAGGTTGAAAAATGGCTATCAGGAAAATACGCCAGCTGGGAGACGAAGTTTTGCGGAAAAAATCCAAAAAGGTAACCGTATTCGATGAGAAGCTAAAACAGCTGCTTGAAGATATGGCAGAAACGATGAAATGGGCCAACGGCGTAGGACTTGCAGCCCCTCAGGTCGGTATCTTGAAAAGGGTTGTGGTTATAGATGTGGGAGAAGGTCTGATGGAGCTTGTCAACCCTGAAATAATAGCCGAGGAGGGCGAAGTGGTCGGCATTGAGGGATGCCTGAGTATTCCGGGAGTTACCGGAGAAGTGGCAAGGCCAAAAAAGGTAAAAGTAAGGGCCCAAAATTCTAAGGGGGAATTTATAGAGGTTGAGGGAGAGGACTTGTTGGCAAGGGCCCTTTGCCACGAGATAGACCATTTAGACGGCATACTTTTTATCGACAGGGCAAAAAGGATAATCGAAGATGATGGCGAAGAGGGATGATTATGAATGTAGTCTTTATGGGCACTCCGGACTTTGCTCTGCCTTCACTTGAGGCCTTAGTGGAACACGGGTACAATGTTTTGGCAGTGGTAACTCAGCCCGACAGGCCAAAAGGAAGAAAGCGTATCCTTACTCCTCCTCCGGTTAAAGTGAAAGCAGAAAAGTACGGAATAAAGGTGTACCAGCCCGAAAAGATTAGGGACGAATCCTTCGCAAGAGTGCTGGAATCTCTTGAACCCGAACTATTTGTAGTAGTAGCTTACGGTCAGATTTTGCCGCCTTCAGTGCTTCGCATTCCATCTATAGGTTGCATCAATGTACATGCCTCGCTTCTACCAAAATACCGGGGGGCGGCTCCGATTCAATGGGCGATTATAAATGGAGAGGAAAAGACGGGAGTTACCACTATGTGGATGGACGAGGGCATGGACACCGGCGATATCTTTCTCCAAAGAGAGGTAATTATTGACCCTTATTGGACTGCCGTTGAGCTGTCCGAAGTGCTATCAAAGGTTGGCAGCGAACTTCTTTTGGAAACCCTTGAAAAAATAAAGGCAGGAAATATAATCAGATTGCCGCAGAACCATGCCCAAGCCACGTATGCTCCGGTTTTGAAAAAAGAAGATGGGAGGATTGACTGGAAAAACACCGCCAAAGACATTTACAATCTAATACGGGGGGTGCAGCCCTGGCCCGGCGCTTTTACCTTTAGAAAGGGTGTGGAGCTTAAAATCTGGAGAGCGGAAATTTATGCTAAAGGAGAAACTAGGGGGCCGGGGAAGATAGTGGGAATCGACAAAGAACGCGGAATATTGGTAGGAACCGGCGATGGAGTTTTATTGATTACCGAGCTGCAGGAAGCGGGAAAGAAAAAGATGTCGGCCGCCGAATACTTACGGGGACATTCGATAGCCGAGGGAGAGTTTTTTTCTGATGGTGGAAATAAGGAAGACCAAAAAAAGGATATATATAAGTCTACTTCTGGTTAGCATTGCCATATTATCTGCTTTGGCGACGGCGGGTGTGGCACTTTACCTGAATAAGTTTACCCACTTTTACAAGTGGATGTTACTTACAGTTTTGTTGGGATTGGCTATACTTATTGTTGTTCTGAGCCTGGGCCTTGCAGCGACGGTGCTGACTTTGTGGCACGTAAAAGGCTTTTTTGGATTGGAACGGTTGATAAATTTTTCTTTGAACTTGCTTTTTCCTATCACGATTGCTTTGGGGAAGCTGCTTCACATACCTAAGGATATAATAAAAAGTTCCTACATAGAGGTAAACAATAATCTGGTAAAAGCCAAGAATTACAAAATAAAACCGGAGGATATCCTGGTATTGGCACCCCACTGTCTCCAGCGGTGGGATTGCCCCTATAAAATTACGGCCGATGTGTCGAATTGCAGGCGTTGCGGAAGGTGCGACATAGAAAAGCTTGTTACCCTTACCGAGAAAAAAGGGGTAAGATTGGCTGTGGCCACCGGCGGGACGCTGGCGAGAAAGATAGTGATGGATTTCAGGCCGAAGGCAATTGTCGCCATCGCCTGCGAGAGGGATCTTTCCGAAGGAATTCTTGACACAAATCCGATTCCGGTTTTGGGCATATTAAATATAAGGCCGGAAGGACCATGCGTAAATACGAGGGTGGATGTTAAAAAGGTCGAAGAAGCCCTGGATTTTTTTCTCATTGGAGGGAAAGGGAGTAAAATAGATGAAAAATAAAAGTCCTCGTGCAATTGCCGTGAAAATACTCACTGAGGTGGAAAAAGGGTCCTACTCGAATCTTGCTTTAAACCGGCATTTGACTCCTGAAATCGAAAAGGAGGACAGAGCTCTCATTACAGAACTGGTGTATGGTGTAGTAAAATACAGGGTGAGGCTCGACTACGTGCTTTCAAAGTTTTCGAAGGTAAAGATAAGCAGCATACATCCCGTTGTGTTGAATAGCTTGAGGGTAGGTCTTTATCAAATATTGTTTCTGGACAAAATCCCCGATTACGCCGCTGTCAATGAGTCGGTGAATGTGGCAAAATCTTGCAGCAAAAGGGCGGCAGGTTTTGTCAACGGCATTTTGAGAAACGTAATAAGAAATAAAAACGGCATAAGTTATCCTGAGCCGGCAAAAGAGCCGGTAAGATATCTTTCGGTCTATCATTCCTTTCCAGAGTGGATGGTCCGAAGATGGATTGAACTTTTCGGATTTGATTTTACCGAGTCCTTACTCAGTGCATTCAATGAAAAACCGAAGTTATGTGTTCGGGTCAACGAATTAAAGATAAAGAAAGATGATTTAAAAAGTCTTTTGGATAAAGAAGGTGTGAAATGGAGCTCCGGGCTTTTCCTCGAGGAAGCTCTCTACATCGAAGACGGACCGCCTTTGACCTGGCTTGAAAGTTTCAGAAGCGGTTATTTTCAGCCCCAGGATGAAAGCTCGATGCTGGTGGCAAAGGCTTTGGGGCCGAAAGGCGGGGAAAAAGTGCTGGATGTGGCGGCAGCTCCGGGAGGAAAGACGACCCACATTGCACAGCTCATGAAAAATACGGGAAGTATACACGCCTGGGACCTTCACCCCCACAGAATTGAACTTTTGAAAGAAACTTGCCGCAGGTTGGGCGTCACGATAGTTCATCCCGAAGTTCGGGATGCGAAAATCCCCGATGTAAAAAGTTTCGGTCAGTTCGACAAGGTGCTGGTTGATGCACCATGCAGCGGACTGGGTGTAATTAGAAGAAAGCCGGATATAAAATGGACAAAAAAGCCAGAGGATGTTATAAATCTGAAGAAGGAGCAGTTCGAACTTTTAAGTGCCTCTTCTAAGTACGTAAAGCCGGGTGGCGCCATAGTTTACAGCACCTGCAGCATAGAGCCGGAGGAAAACGAAAAGGTCATAGAGAAATTCCTGCAGGAAAACCGGGATTTTGAGCTGGACGACTTAAGACCTTTTTTGCCGAAGGCCCTTTCTGGCGACCTTAAAGAACCATTTGGATATATCCAAATATATCCGAATATACACGGAATAGACGGGTTTTTTATCGCGAGGCTGGTAAGAAGACAATAAAGGGGTAGTTTTTTATGCAGAGGACGGACCTAAAAGGTATGACTGTAGAAGAGCTTCAGGATTTTTTAAGGCCTTTAGGTGAACCTGCTTACAGGGCACGTCAGATTTTTCGATGGATTTACAAAGGGGTCGAGGATTTCGACAAAATGACCGACATACCCAAAAGCCTTGCTGCAAAGTTAAAAGAAATTTGTTATGTGGGCAGGATAAAAATCCACCGGAAGTTTGAGTCGCAAAAGGATGAAACTGTAAAATACCTCCTTTTGCTCCAGGACGGCGAAGTTATCGAGAGTGTGAAGATGGAACATGACTATGGTATTACCGTATGCGTTTCAAGCCAGGTCGGATGTCCCATAGGTTGTGCTTTTTGTGCTTCCACCATAGGAGGTTTTAGGAGGAACTTAACTGCCGGAGAAATGGTTGACCAGGTGCTTGTAATTCAGGAAGACATAAGAAAAAGGATAAGCCACGTGGTAGTTATGGGTAGCGGCGAACCGCTTCTCAACTACGATGAGCTCATAAAATTTTTGCGGATAATAAACTCGGAATTGGCTTTCAACATAAGCTACAGGAGGGTGAGCATTTCTACTTGCGGGATAGTACCCGGGATTAAGCGCCTTGCCGAAGAAAAGCTGCCGATAACGCTTTCGGTGTCGCTGCACGCGCCTTTTGATGATTTGAGGGACAGGCTGGTTCCGATAAATCGCCGGTACCCGATAATGGAATTGTTAGATGCGTGCAAATATTATATAATAAAGACTAAAAGGCGCATAACCTTCGAATACACCATGATATCCGGAGTCAACGATTCCAAGGAGTGTGCTGTGAAACTAGCGCGTTTGTTAAAAGGTATTCTTTGCCACGTAAATCTTATACCTCTGAACCCGGTGAAAGAAAGGGTTTTTGAAAGAAGCTCTCATGAACGAATCAAGCTCTTTGAAGAAATTTTAAGAAGTTGCGGCATTTCGGTTACTGTAAGGCAGGAAATGGGAGCCGACATAGAAGCTGCCTGCGGTCAACTGCGGAGAAGCTTTCTCAATGAGGTGAAAAAATGATTCATTGCGCAAAAAGTGACAGGGGCAGGGTAAGGCCCAACAACGAGGATGCCTTTTATATTCCGGAAGATATGAATGAGCCGTTGCTTTTCATAGTGGCGGACGGCATGGGAGGTCATAATGCCGGAGAAGTAGCGAGTCGGCTGGCGGTGGAAGAAATTTCTTCTTATATCAAAACCAAATACGATGCCAAATCTTTTCAAGACGACGTGGCGTTACTGATTAAAGAGGCGTTTATGGCCGCTAACGAAAAAATATATAAAACCTCCCTTGAATCGGCGGAATGGGCTGGAATGGGAACTACTGCCACACTCGCTCTCTTTAAAGACGGCAGGGTTTACATAGGCCATGTAGGGGATAGCCGCGCTTACATGTTGCGGAGCGGTCATTTGCGCCAGCTGACCAAGGACCACTCATTAGTATGGCAGCTTATGGAAGAAGGCAGGCTGACGGCTCAAGAAATAAAATACCATCCGATGCGGAACGTAATAACGAGGGCTTTGGGCGTGGATGATAAAGTGGACGTGGATATATCGGATTACGAGTATAAAAGCGGGGATATTTTCCTGCTTTGCAGTGACGGCCTGACAAACATGCTGGACGACGAAAGGATAAAGGAGATAATTTTGAGCGCTGATAGTGTTGAGGCGGCCGCCGAGAGACTGGTACAGGCCGCAAACAACCTGGGCGGGCATGACAATATTACCGTGGAGCTCATACTTGTTGACTAATATGGAGAAGTGATAAATTATGATAGGAAAAACGTTAGGAAACAGGTATGTAATTTTGGAAGAAATAGGTGGGGGAGGGATGGCCGTAGTTTATAAGGCCAGGTGCACCCTCCTTAACAGGATTGTTGCAATAAAGGTTTTGAGGCCCGAATACTCCCACGACGAAAATTTTGTCATGAGGTTCCGGAGGGAAGCCCAGGCAGCAGCCAGCCTTTCGCACCCGAATATCGTGAACATCTATGATGTCGGCCAGGAAGACGGAATTTATTTTATTGTGATGGAATACGTGGAAGGTAAGACCTTAAAGGAGATGATAAGGGAAGAAGCGCCCCTTTCTCCTTCAAAGGTGATAGAAATAGCAAAGCAGATTTGCGATGCGCTTGAATGCGCCCACAAAAATAAAATAGTTCACAGGGATATAAAACCGCACAACATAATAATTACTCCCGAAGGAATGGTAAAGGTAACGGATTTCGGCATAGCAAGGGCCTCCACAGGTTCTACGATAACCAATACCGGAGGGCTTATAGGTTCGGCACATTACCTTTCGCCGGAACAGGCAAGAGGAGGTTTTGTCGATGAAAGGAGCGACATTTATTCACTGGGAGTACTTCTTTACGAAGCCCTGACAGGCCGCGTGCCTTTTGACGGCGACAGCCCCGTGGCTGTTGCGTTAAAGCATATTCAGGAAGAACCAAAACCCATTTCTCGATTGATACCGGGGTTTCCTCCGGCTCTGGAACAGATCGTAATGAAATGCATTTCAAAATCGCCGGATGAAAGATTCCAAAAAGCATCGGAACTAAAAAGAGAACTTGCGAAAGTCGAAAAAAATTTGGAAGTGTTGAACTTCAAGCCATCGGAACTTGAAAAAACCATGGTCCTCGATTCGATCAAGGAACCCACTTTAAAAAGCAAAGAAAAAGGACGAAAAAGAAGTCCGAACTTTTTGAGGGGACTTGCTATTGCTCTGCTGCTCGTAACTCTGTTTGCGGCTTTTTCGTATTTGGGAATGGTGATAGCGCGCAAGTATTTCTACGTTCCTGAAGTGATGGTGCCGAACGTAATAGGCTATAGTGAGGAGGAGGCAATAAGAAAACTGGAGGAGAAAGGTCTGAAAGCCGAAGTGATAGACAGAGTCTTTTCCGATGAACCTGCGGGGCAGGTAATCGACCAGGAGCCGAAAGGCGGTACCGTTGTCAAAATCAACCATCCACCGATAGGACTGATCGTCAGCAAAGGACCTAAAACGCAGGGGGTTCCAAGGTTAATCGGACTTACTGAAATAGATGCCATCAATCTCATTGAAAGCAATAAATTCAAAGTTGGGAAAAGGTCAGAAGAGTATTCCGACGAGTATCCCGAAGGAATAATAATAGACCAAAACCCGAGAGAAGGACTGCAAGTCCCTGAAGGTACCGAAATCAGCTACGTGGTGAGCTTGGGACCAAGGGAGAAAAAAATAAACATGCCGCTTCTCATTGGGAAAGATTTGGAGGAGGCAAAAAAGGAGCTTGAAAATAACAAATTAAATCTGGGCAGCGTTGATTTTAAGTCTTCCGACGCAAAGAAGAATACAGTTATAGATCAAAATCCGAAGCCCGGAGCAGAAGTTGAAGAGGGATCATCGGTAAATCTTATTGTAAGCAGCGGTCCTCCAGAAGTGAAAAGAGTCAATATTTCTATTCCGCTTCCGGCACAGCCGCCGGAGTTTACCGTAAAAATAGAGGTTTCCGACGAATTGGGAACCAGAGTGGTTTACAATAAAAAACATACTCCGGAGGATAGCCCGCTTGTAGTTCCAATAGAAGGAATAGGATCGGTCAAGGTTAGGATATGGATAGATGATGAGCTTTGGTCCGAAGAAAATTTGTGAGGTTGATGTGATATGATAAAGGTCGCACCATCCATTTTATCTGCCGACTTTAGCAGGCTTTACGATGAAGTGAAAAAAGTGGAAGAAGCGGGCGCAGACCTTTTACACATAGATGTGATGGACGGTCATTTCGTGCCCAACATAACCATAGGTCCCCCCGTGATATCCTGCTTGCGAAAAAAGAGTTCACTCCCTTTCGATGTCCATTTGATGATAACTAACCCCGAAAGGTACGTGGAAGATTTTATAAAGGCCGGGGCCGATATCTTAACGGTTCACGTGGAATCGACGATTCATATACACCGCTTGATTCAGACCATCAAAGAAAAGGGTGCTTTGCCTGCAGTGGCTTTGAATCCGTCGACTCCTTTGAGCGCGCTGGACTATATACTGGAAGATGTCTATATGGTATTAATAATGACCGTAAACCCCGGGTTTGGTGGTCAGAGTTTTATCAAGGGGATGTTGAATAAAATAAGTGAATTAAAATCAAAAATAGTGTCGAAAAATCTTGACGTGCTGATTCAAGTGGATGGTGGAATAAATGAGAAAAATGCACGAGAAATCGTCGAAGCCGGAGCGGACGTCCTCGTCGCCGGATCTGCCATTTACAACGCTCAAGACCCCGCTTGCGTCATCCGTCAGCTTAAAAATTTACCCCCAGCATAGGGGGTTTTTTGTAGCAAAAGCTTTCTTTTTGGAATATAAATATCATGTGAAGGATTCTGCCGCGGGGGTGATCCGGTGGGACTCCAGATGAATGTGAAAAAAATACTCGGGATTATAGCGGCTTTTACAGGGTCGGTTATTCTTATCACCCGCCTACCTTCTTGGATTTGGATGCTGGCCGTAGGTAGTTTTTTAATATGGTTTGGTTTGATGTTGTACCAACAAAAATGGTGAAGGGGGGCAGGGGTGTGGTTAAAATTTACGTATTCAAATTACCCAAAAAGCTGGGAAAGATAGTAAAAAAAATATTGAGCATTTTTTCGCGGGATAATGAGGAATAAAAAGAGCGTGCTTGTCGGCACGCTTTTTTATTCTGCTCTTTTTACTTTTCCGGAACGCAAGCAGCGTGTGCATACTTTAATTCGCTTTGGCACTCCGTCCACGAGGGCTCTTACTCTCTGGATATTAGGCGACCAGGTCCTCTTAGTATGGATGTTGGAATGGCTCACCTGCATTCCTGTCCTTGGCACTTTCCCGCAAATCTCGCATTTGGCCATGGTTCCACCTCCTGTCCACTCATTATTAAACAAAATACAAACTAATTTTATCACATCGAACAGGTCTTGTGCAATAAACCTGGAATAAGAGCTTAAAATATATTATAATGAATCTGTTAATAGAATGTTTAAGCTAAAGGGAGGCTGGATGGTGAAAAATATTATTAAAAACTCCCTTGGGAGTATACACATTTCGAAGGAAGTAATAGCCGTGCTCGCTGGCAATGCGGCGATAGAAAGCTACGGTTTGGTCGGCATGGTTTCGAGAAAGGTTAGTGACGGCATAGTAGATCTTCTGGGCAAGGAGAATTTGGGGAAAGGCGTGGAAGTCAAGGTAACGGAAGACGAATTGATTATCGACCTTTACATTGCTGTCCAGTACGGCACGAAGATAAGCGAAGTCGCCAACAACGTGATAGAAAAAGTTCATTATTCGCTGAAAAGATTTTTAGGCTTTGCGCCGGATAAAGTGAACGTTTTTGTTCGGAGCGTGCGAGTGAAATAGTCAAATAGGGGAGGTTGTCTAATTGTCGCTGGAAAATATTGATGGTGCATTGTTTAGGAAAGCACTCATACACTCAGCACGGATGTTGGAGCAGAATAAAAAGGTAGTGGATTCTCTCAATGTTTATCCGGTGCCGGATAGCGACACCGGAACTAATATGTCGTTAACTATGGAACAGGCGGTGGCAGAGGCGGCGAAAATAAAAAGCGACGAACTAAAGCGCATCGTAGATGCCGCCGCATGGGGCGCCCTGATGGGTGCAAGGGGAAACTCGGGCGTCATTTTGTCCCAATTATTCCGGGGGTTTGCGGCCGGTGTGGCTGACGGCAAAGATTCTTTAAACTCGAAGGAACTCGCTGCGGCTTTTAAAAAAGGTGTTGAGGAAGCCTATAAGGCAGTTCTAAAGCCTGTGGAAGGAACTATTCTTACGGTAGCAAGAGAAGCGGCGGAACGGATGCTGCTTGAGGCAAAAAAATCGATGGACATAGTGAATAATTTGGAAAAGACCATAGAGCACGCCAAAAAAGTGCTCGACAAGACCCCTGAAATGCTGCCGATTTTAAAGGAGGCGGGGGTTGTAGACGCCGGTGGAAAAGGTTTAATAATCTTGCTGGAAGGATTTTTGCAGGCTTTGAAAAATCCGAACATGTTAGGAGAATATAAACCCGGAGAATTAATAGCCAAAACTGAACAAGAACCGGTAAGTTTGAATGTAGAGAACCTCGAATATATTTACTGCACCGAACTAATTTTGCAGACCGAGACCCCCGGGGCGGATTTGGAAGCCTTAAAGTCACAAATCTCGGCCCTTGGAGATTCGCTTTTGATTACGGGGATGAGCAATGTAATAAAAATCCATGTGCACACAAATCATCCCGGCGACGTTTTAGAAAAGGCCCTCAAGTGGGGAGAACTTACGAAAGTGAAAATAGACAATATGAAATTGCAGCACGAAGAATTCGTGAGAACTTCCGCAAATCAGAGCGCCGACCATGACGACGCCGTGGAAGTTAAGGATACCGAAATTGTGGCGGTGGTTTCGGGAGAAGGATTGAAAGAGATATTTAAAAGCATTGGTGCCGGTGTTATTATCGAAGGCGGCCAGAGCATGAACCCGAGCATCGAGAGAATTTTGGCGGCCGTGGAGGAACAAAAATCTCCTAACATTATAATCCTTCCCAACAACAAGAATATTATTCTAACCGCAGAGCAGGTCAAAAATTTAACCACTAAAAAAGTTTACGTCGTACCTACAAAGTCAATTCCGCAGGGGATTTCGGCCCTTTTGGCGTACGATCCGAACTCTGGTGCCGAAGAAAACGTAAAGAGGATGAGCGATTCTCTGAAAAATGTAATAACCGGTGAGGTCACCTTCGCGGCCAGGGATTCGAAGTGGAACGGCACTGCAATAAAAGAGGGCGACATACTGGGCATAATGGACGGTGAACTGGTAGCTATTGGAAGCGAAAGGCAAAAGGTTCTGGAAGAACTGGTGCAAAAAATGGCAACCAAAAAGCAATCCGGAATGCTCACTTTCTATTACGGAGAAGAAGTAACTCAGAAAGAAGCCGAAGAAATTGCGAGCAAAGTGGCAGAAAGGTATCCGGATTTTGAAGTGGAAATTTACAGGGGCGGCCAGAGTCTTTACTACTATATAGTGTCTCTTGAATAGTCAGAGGTGAGGATGTTGGATTTAACAAAAGAGGTCCAATACATAAAAGGAGTAGGACCTTCCAGGGCAAAACTGCTTCGCTCTCTCGGCGTTAATACGGTTTTTGACCTTCTTTATTTGTTGCCGAGGCGTTATCTGGATCTTACACCGCTAAATTTTGAGCAAGGTATCGTCGGCGAAGAGGTTGGCGCTTTTCCCTGTGTAGTTACGGAAAAGGGCCATGAGGTGGCCACCCGCTCGGGAATGAAAATAGTAAAAATACCCGTGACCGATGGCAAGCGAAAAGGCTTTGCCGTTTTTTTTAATCAGCCGTACATGAAGGATGCATTCAAACCGGGAGACAAGCTTATTTTGGTCGGGAAAATTAAGAAAAATTTTGGGGAGTACGAAATCACAAACCCCGAGTGGCAGAGGTTCGACGAAATCGAAAGCTCGGACTATACAAAAATATGTCCGGTATATCCCTTGACGAGAGGTCTTACACAAAAAATTCTAAGGAAAATAGTAAAAAATGTCTTCCAGGAGGATTTGAAAATAGAAGAAGTTTTGCCTTTGAGCATTTTGAAGAAGTATAAACTTATGCCGAAATTGCACGCACTGAAAAATATCCATTTTCCGGAAAGCTGGGAAGAACTAAGGCGAGCTCAAGAAAGATTGGCCTTCGAGGAACTCCTGGTCTTTCAGCTTGCCATGATGGTAACAAAAAGGCATATAATGGGCGAAAAAAGAAAAAATAAATACGTGGATTTTGATATAACGCCGTTTTTGAAAAACCTGCCTTTTTCCCTGACCAAAGGCCAGGAAAAAGTTGTGATGGATATAATTTCGGATTTGCAAAGCGAACGCGTAATGAACCGCCTAATCCAGGGGGATGTAGGCTCGGGCAAAACTGTAGTTGCGACCATAGCCCTTTACCTTGCGGCAAAAAACGGCTACCAGGGTGCTTTTATGGTGCCGACGGAAATCCTCGCAATACAACACGTTACCACGTTGAAAAGATATTTAGAACCCCTGGGAATAAGGGTGGAAGTTTTAAAAGGGGACATGCCTAAGTCGGAAAAAAAGAGAGTTTTGGAAGGACTCGAAAACGGTTCCGTAAAGATTATTGTGGGAACCCATGCCATCATCCAGGACGATATAAAATTTAATCGACTGGGGATGGTAATAACCGACGAACAGCACCGTTTCGGTGTGAGGCAGAGGGAGTCTTTGGTTAAGAAGGGGCATTACCCGGACGTCATTGTAATGAGCGCCACTCCAATTCCCAGGACGCTGGCGCTTACCATGTATTCGGATTTGGATATTTCAATAATAGATACCATGCCGGAAGGCCGTCAAAAGGTGGAAACTTTTGTGGTAGATGATAACATGAGGCATAAAGTGTACAAGTTCGTTGAAGCGGAAGTTAAAAAAGGCCATCAGGCCTACGTGGTATGCCCGGCAGTGGAGGAAAGCGAATTGGGACTTGCAAGCGTAGATGAAATTGGCAGGGAATTGGCAGAAAAGTTCCCTCACCTTAATATAGGTGTTTTGCACGGAAAAATGAAGGCCGAGGAAAAAGACAACGTTATGAAGGACTTCTGCGCCAGGCGAATTGACGTTTTGGTGGCCACAACAGTTATAGAAGTAGGGGTGGATGTGCCTTCGGCTACTGTTATGGTAGTTGAAAATGCGGAACGCTTTGGCCTTGCACAACTCCATCAGCTTCGAGGCAGGGTGGGGAGAAGCAATCTTAAATCGTACTGCATTTTCATAACCGGTTCTAAGGACAGAAACGTAAGGGCAAGACTAAACTTCATGATGAAGAGCCACAATGGTTTTGAAATAGCTCAGAAAGACCTGGAAATAAGGGGACCCGGCGAATTCCTCGGCGTAAGGCAGCATGGCCTGCCGGAATTCAAGTTTGTCCCTCTCATTAGAGACATTCGGATTCTGGAAACCACAAAATCTCTGGCGGCCGAAATAATAGACAGGGATTTGCTGTCGACTCCTGAATTTGCAGGGATTCGAAAAGCGATAGAAGAAAAATTAAAAATAATTTAAAAAATAATAATTAGAAAAATAAGTAATTTATTTATACATGTGCTGGTTTTTCAGGCAGATAGTTCTAGTATTTTGGACTTTTACTCAGGTTATATTAAGAGTAGAAAGACAAAGGAGGTGATTAAGATGGGTCTTGGACAAAAGAGAAATAAACTCGTAGTTCCCGAAGCTTATAAGGCAATGGAACAATTCAAAGCTGAAGTCGCACGCGAAGTTGGAATTACCGCTCCTCCCGATGGATACTGGGGCAACTACTCGGCCAGGGATTGCGGTGCTGTTGGCGGTCACATGGTGCGCAAGATGATTGAGGATTATGAAAGGCGAATAAGTGGTGGCCAGACCACTCACTAAAATAATAAATAGTAAAGAACAGGCTCTATGAAAATAGAGTCTGTTCTTTCTTTGTGTGTTCTAAAATCAAAATTTGATGCCGGCGCTTTTTGCGCCGGCACTGGGAGAGGAGAAACCGGAGGAAGAGCTTATGGGGAATTTGTTTTTTACAATAATATTTTTATCGTTTTTTGATTGTTTTATACGTAATTAAACTAATGGATATTAAATTTTATTGAAATACCGGCTGAATATGTTAGAATAATACTAGACCTATTAAAGGGTGAAAATGATAATGATGAGGATAACAGGTGGAATGTTCAGGGGAAGGAGGATTAAATCCCTTCCCGGCGAAAGCACCAGGCCCACCTCAGATATAGTGAGGGAATCTCTTTTCAACATTCTGGGCGAAAAAATAGTAAACTGCAGCTTTTTGGACATATTTGCCGGTACCGGAAGCGTGGGGATAGAGGCTTTGAGCCGTGGTGCGGAAAAAGCGGCCTTTATTGAAAAGAGTGGATTCGCATGCAGGGTGATAAAGGAAAACCTCGATATCTTGGGAGTTTCCGAAAAGGGCATAATAATAAAATCCGATTTTTTAAAGGGATTAAGGAAACTTGAAAATACCAATACGACGTATGATGTAATTTTTCTGGACCCACCATATAACAAGGGATATGCATCTAATTGCTTGGAAGTTTTAACCTGCTCAAAACTGTTAAAGCCAGGTTTTATAATAGTGGTTCAGCATTCGGTATCGGAGATTATCAAGGTCCCGCCCAAAGTGACCTGTTACAAAGAAAAGAGGTATGGCATTACAAGGTTATCTTTTTTTACAGGAGTGAAGTAAAATGTCCGTAGCTATATATCCGGGGAGCTTTGACCCCATCACCAACGGCCATCTTGATATTATCGAAAGAGGTTCGAAGATTTTCGACCGGCTTATAGTCGCCGTTTTAAAAAACCCGAACAAAAAATCCCTCTTTACGATAGAAGAACGAATTGAAATGATAAGGGATGCGGTAAGTCACCTCGACAACGTGGAAGTGGACCACTTCAGCGGCTTGCTCGTGGACTTTGCTCGAAAAAGAAATGCAAAAATCATAATAAAGGGGTTGAGGGCGGTTTCTGATTTCGAATACGAACTGCAGATGGCATTGATGAACAAGAAGCTTTATAAGGATATAGAAACGGTCTTCATTATGACCAGCACGAAGTATTCCTTTCTGAGTTCGAGCATAGTGAGGGAAGTTGCAAGCTTCGGAGGATGTGTAAAAGACCTGGTGCCGCCCGCGGTAGAGGAAAAATTGAGGGAAAAATTTACCATAAAGGGTTAATTCTTTCTTTTGGAGGGTCGGGTTAATGGAATTTTACGATTACATAGAAAGGCTGCAAAATCTGATAAGCGAAGGTTCTAGAATCCCCTTTTCAAACAAGGTGATAATAGACCAGGAAAAAATTTTAACTTTGTTGGACGAGATGGTAAAAGCCTTGCCCGAAGATATAAAAAAGGCAAAAAAAATTGTGGAAGAAAGGCAGCGAATTTTGGTTGAAGCTCAGAAAGAGGGAGAAATGATAATAAAAGAGGCAAAAGAACATATCGAAAAAATGGTAGATCAAAATGAGATAGTCAAGATAGCTCGAGAGAAGTCGGAGGAAATTTTGGCTGCTTCCAAAAAGGCAGCGAGAGAGATAAGGGTGGGAGCGAACAAATACGCCGATGAGGTGCTGGCGCAGCTGGAAAAATACCTGGAGAAAATTTTAACTTCGGTCAGAGAGGGACGGGAAGAGTTAAACCAGAGGCTCTGATCTTATTTTTTTATGACCTTAAACGTTATTATCTCAAAACCTTTAATGAGATAAAGTATTGTTGAAAGCAAAACGAGCAAGCTGAAGAGGAACATAAACACCTGACTCGAAACGGCGAAAATGTTCAGCCAGCTTTCAGAAGTTCTCGACGGGGCTATGGCGAATACGGGCATGGACCACGATGCGAAACCTTCAATGGGAATTGCCATCATGATATAAGTGACGATGCCGGCCAAAAGAGCGTGTAGGACTCTTGCCATTATGTAAGGGAGGATTTTCACATCGGTGTTGCTCAACATGCTCATTACCTGGAAATGGACCGATATACCGCTCCAGGCTATTATGGCGCTAGCGACGATGACTCTTTGAATAAGGGGGGCGTCGGCGGCGCTTGCGAGTTTGGTCCCCAAAGTTATTTCGAAGATGCCGCTGATTATAGCGGGAGATAAACTTTCATCAAGGCCGAATATCTTCAACAACACGTTGACTGCCGGAACGAGCATGTTGACAAACCCGGCAACCGTTATTATTCTGATGACGACCGAGAAGAGGATGATAAAACCGAGGATGAGCAATAGGGAATTTATCGAATCCTTTATACAATCGCCTAGAAGTTGTCCGAAGGGCCTTGCATCTTCTTTGCGAGCCCTCAAAAGCTCACGGGTGGCTTTCAGCATGATGCTTTCGTTCTTTCTTACGGATGCCACCTGGGGGGTTTTTTCCGATTTCGGGGAATAAAAGCGCATGGCAATACCCACGAGAAGAGCTGAAATGTAATGGGATAAGGCTATAATCGACCCTACGCGGACATCCTTGAACATCCCGACTGCTACTGCTCCGACCATAAAAAGGGGATCGGCGGTATTACTGAATGACACCAAACGTTCGGCTTCCCGGGCATTGCAAAGCCGCTTTTTTACCAGTTTTGCTGTGAGCATGGCTCCGAGAGGATAGCCGCTTGCAAGTCCCATGGCCATGACGAAAGAACCTGCGCCGGGGACGTTGAAAAGGGGCCGCATCAACGGTTCTAGGAGAACTCCCATAAAATGGACGACCCCCAGTCCCATAAGCAGCTGCGAGCCTATGAAAAATGGGAGCAGTGCCGGAAGCACAATGTTGAACCATACATCGAGCCCTTCGAAAGCCGCTTGGAAAGCCTCTTCCGGGAAGCGAATTATGGCTATTGTTATCATGACTGCAACGGCAGGAAGAATCATCTGACTCAACTTAGCTACTTTGCTTTTTGGAATTCTTAATCTCATTTTTAGGCCTCCTAATAAGTTTCTTCCAAATCTATTTAATATATATTTTCGAAAAGACGCACATATTCTTTAAAAGAAGGGATGAGGGAGGAGTTGGAGAGAAGGCCTAAGGTAGGTATTGCACTGGGTGCCGGGGCTGCTAAAGGATATGCACACATAGGTGTTATAAAGGTTCTGGAAAAACATGGGATTCCCATCGATGTCATTACGGGTTCCAGCATAGGCAGCTTAATAGGGGCCCTTTATGCTTCGGGAGTGAAGGTGAATTATATCGAATCTTTGGCTTATCATATTAAAAGAAGGCATTTTGTTGATATCACTTTTCCAAGACTCGGATTAATTGCGGGAAATAAAATAGAAGAGATGTTGAGACTGCTTACAAAAAATAGGAATTTTGACGAACTAAATATACCGCTGGGTGTGGTGGCTACCGACCTGAAGTCCAAAAGGCTGGTCTTGTTAAAAGAAGGAAATGTAGCTCTGGCCGTCAGGGCGAGTATAGCCATCCCCGGTATTTTTTGCCCTGTGATGGCGGATGGGATGGTTCTGGTAGACGGAGGGGTTCTTGAAAGAGTTCCGGGCCGTGCGGCACGCGAAATGGGGGCTGATGTGGTAATAGGGGTTGAACTGGGTTTCAGCGCGGGAACTTCCTTAAGCAATATATACGATATTATATTCCAGACGTTCGAAGTTATGGGAAGAGAGATTCAATTTCTAAAAAATTACGACTGCGACGTCCTCATAACTCCAAATTTGGAGAGCGTGAATCCCCTTGCCTTCAGCGAGCCGGAAAAGTGCATAAAAGAGGGAATTAGGGCTGCCGAAGCTGTGCTGCCGCAAATCTTGACAATTTTAGGAAGAAGGGACGAGCAAAGATGAGGCGAGATTTTTTTTTGAAGAGGCGTTTTTCGCTCCTAATAATTGCAATAATGCTTATTGCTGTAAATTTTTATATAGCGAATAATTATACCCTGGTAGCTCCCGGAGTGACGGTGGATTTAAAAGAAATTGTACAGGTAGAGCAGGGCGAGAAAAATGAAAAAGGGGCTTTTATGCTTACAACGGTTTCTACCAGGCCGTTGAACCTGCCGCTGGCTTTTTATGCTGCTTTCCACCCTTACGTCGACATTGAAAAAAAAGAGCGGGTTATTCCACCGGGCATGGATATGAAAAGATATATGGATTATATGAAACAGTGGATGGAAGAAAGCCAGAAAATAGCGGAAATTGTAGCTTTAAGACGGGCAGGATACAAACCTGAGATTCTGGGGAAAGGAGCAAGGGTTGTGGAAGTGATGGAAGACAGCCCTGCAAAAGGTCTGATATTGCCGGATGATATAATTACCGGTGTGGACGGCGTTAAGGTCAATCTGGCTGAGGAAGTGATAAATTTAGTTACGAAGCACAAAATAGGAGAAAAGGTGAATCTGGAAATCATAAGAAAAGGAAGGAAGTTATCACTGACGGTTCCCACTATCGAAAGCAAAACCGAAAAAGGAAAGCCCATAATAGGGGTTTTTATCACGACTTTAGATTGGAAACCCATCCTCCCGCTGGATATAAAGATTAATACGGGCGATATAGGCGGCCCTTCCGCTGGTGTGATGTTTGCCCTGGAGATCTTAAATCAGTTGACCCCTGGAGATTTGACCAAAGGCCACAAAATAGCCGGAACCGGCACCATAAGCCTTGATGAGAGGGTGGGGGAAATCGGCGGTGTGGTACAGAAAGTTGCTGCAGCCAAAAGAGACGGTGCGGAGATATTTTTTGTGCCAGAAAATAATGCTGAGGAAGCCATGGGTATAGCTAAAAGTCTCGGTATAAAATTAGTTCCTGTAAAAACCCTTCAGGATGTTCTGGATTATCTTGGAAATTTATAGCGACCGAATTACCTCCATTTTGAAATCACGCCCCCCTTGCCTGTTATTTTTAAAAGGCAGGGCAAGCGAGTATATGTCGGAGGCCAACAGGTCGACTTCGAACATTCTCCGGGCAGTGCCCGGTAATCTTTTGTGTTCGGCAGCCCGAGTTATTATTGGCAACTTGCTTTGTTTTTTGATTTCCCGCAAAATTTCTAGCCCCTTTTGGGAAAACCCCAAAACCCGTAGGTAGAGCGGAGTTTTGCTTAAAACCAATTCTTTTTCTATGTTTAGGAGGATATGGATTAGAATTCGCTGGATTCTTGTTTCAGGGTATCTTTTAGACTTTATTTCTCCTATCAATTCGTGAAGGCTTGAAGCCTTTTTGGCAGCCTGCTTTATGCGATTTTCCAGGCCTTCGGTGATGTCGAAGAAAGATGATAGTTCTTCTTTAAAGCTCCTTCGCAATATGCCCAATAGCAGCAGTTCAAAGTTCTCCAAAAACACTGGGCCTTTGCCTTTATCGATTTCGCTTTTTATTATTTCGACACAGTGGGCTGGAATTGCCGAAGAAAGAAAATCGTAAATTTCTACATCGGCACTTTTTTTGAGAAATTCCCTGATGGCGCTGGCGCTGGGGTATTTTTTGTTAAAATCTTTATCATGGTATCCGGCACCCTCTCTTTTAATAGGCAAAATTTCTATGTTCATATTGTATCTTTTTATGGCCTTAACATATTCGACGGCGAGGATGAAATTGGGTTTTTTCAATAGGTCCGATATGTGATTTAGTTTATTTTCAGGAATTCTACCGGAAAGAAGTTCTATCAGAGCTTTCTCCCTGGCGGATGGGAAGGAAAGACCTTCTTTTAAATGGTTCTTTATCAAACTTTTGAAAGAAGCGGGTTCTTGGGAAAGAAGCTCCGAAATAATATCGAGCTCTTCTATTTTGTATTCCTCAATTCCGAAACTGAGGTAATTTACAAGGCCTGTGGAATTAAGTAGTTTGACGGAAGCTTCTGCGAATACTTCGGCTGTCGATGAGGCAAAACAGGTGGGAATTTCGAAAACGAGGTCGGCTCCGCCGCCGAGGGCCATTTTGGCCCTGGCCCATTTGTCGAAAATCGCAGGTTCGCCTCTTTGAACGAAGTTACCGCTCATGGCACAGATGATTCCGTCCGGCCTGAAGTCGGAACGTATTTTGTTCAGGTGATACAGGTGGCCTTTGTGAAAGGGATTGTATTCTGCAATGACACCGACTATTTTCATTGAGCATACCTCCCGGAAAGTTCACTACTATTATATAACAACTTAAATTTTTTTAAATAGAGGAAAAGAGCACTTTTTGTAGAATTTCTACCTTCGGATATTCGGCAATATTTTTCATGCAATTCGTTTTTGGAGATACTATTTTGGTGAGCCAATAAAAATTTTAAAGGAAAGGAGTTAAAATGCCATGGATCTCATTCAAAAAATAAGGGAACGGGCCAAGGGCACAAAAAAGACAGTAGTACTGGCAGAGGGCCACGACGAAAGGGTGGTCCAGGCGGCAATCGTAATTCGACGGGAGAAGCTGGCGGACATTATTTTGCTGGGAAATGAGGATAAAATTAAAGAAAAGGCGCAGGGTGGCGATATTTCCGGGATAGAAATCATAGACCCCTCATCTTCGCCTAAGGCAAAGGACTATGCGGCACTCCTTTATGACTTGCGGAAGGAAAAAGGTATGACAGAGGAAAAGGCCGAAGAGCTCGTAAAAGACCCGATATGGTTCGGGACTATGATGGTAAAAGCAAATGATGTGGACGGCATGGTAGCTGGTGCGATAACGGCGACGGCCGATGTTTTTAGGCCTGCTTTTCAGGTGATAAAGACTGCGCCTGGAGTAAGCGTGGTATCCAGCGCTTTCATGATGGTCGTGCCAAACTGCGAATACGGAGCAAACGGAGTAATGCTTTTTGCCGATTGTGCCATCAACCCCAATCCCGACGCAAGGCAGCTTGCGGAAATAGCCATAGCATCTTCAAGAACGTGGAAAGCCCTCATGGACGAAGAACCCTATATCGCGATGCTTTCCTTTTCGACCAGAGGGAGCGCCCAGCACGAAATGGTGGATAAGGTGGTTGAAGCCACAAGGTTACTAAAGGAAAAGGCTCCGGAGTTAAAAGTTGATGGCGAACTGCAGGCGGATGCCGCGCTGGTTCCAAAGGTGGCGAAGACTAAGGCGCCGGATAGTACTGTGGCTGGAAAGGCGAACATTTTAATCTTCCCGGACCTGAATGCGGGAAACATAGGATACAAACTTGTTCAGAGGTTGGCGAAGGCTGAAGCTGTTGGCCCCATAAGCCAGGGGCTTGCAAAGCCGATAAACGACTTATCGCGCGGTTGCAGCGTGGATGACATTGTGAACGTGGCGGCAATTACAGCCCTGCAGGCGACCAGCGCGGATTTATAAAATAAAAGCATATTTGGAGGAGGAACTGGTCATGAAAGTACTTGTGATTAACTGCGGAAGCTCTTCGTTAAAATACCAACTTTTTAACATGGAAAACGAGACGGTGCTAGCAAAGGGATTGGTAGAAAGAATAGGCCTTGAAGGTTCCGTCTTGAAGCATCAGCCCGCCGGCAAAGACAAAGTAGAAATAAAGGCAGAAGTCCCAAATCATAAAGTGGCTGTAAAACTGATGTTTGAGGCCTTGGTGCACGAAGAATACGGCGTCATTAAGGATATTAAAGAAATAAGGGCGGTGGGACACCGAGTTGTCCACGGCGGCGAGAAGTTCTCCGGTTCGGTGCGGATTGACGATAAAGTGATGGAGACGTTAAAAGAATGCATTAACCTTGCGCCCTTACACAATCCGCCAAATATTTGGGGTATAGAAGCCGTAAAAGAGATACTGCCCGATGTGCCGATGGTGGGGGTATTCGATACCGCTTTCCATCAGACTATGCCCGAACATGCGTATATTTACGGCGTGCCATACGAACTTTACGAAAAGTATTCGGTGAGGCGGTACGGCTTTCACGGCACATCGCACAGGTACGTTTCGATGAGGGCGGCAATATTGCTAAACCGGCCTATTGAAACTTTAAAACTGGTCACGCTGCACCTCGGCAACGGGTCCAGCATATCGGCGGTTGATGGCGGAAAATCGGTGGAAAACAGCATGGGATTTACGCCCCTTGAAGGAATAACGATGGGCACTCGATGCGGCAGTATAGACCCCTACCTGCCTATATTCATAATGGAAAAAGAAGGGATTCCTATAGAGAAAATAAATGATTATCTGAACAAAAAATGCGGGGTGCTGGGTATTTCAGGGGTAAGCAGCGACTTCAGGGATATAGAAAAAGCGGCCGAAGAAGGGAATCACAGGGCAAAACTGGCCCTTAAGGTTTTCGCTTACCAGGCGAAAAAGTATATAGGCGCGTACGCAGCTGCCATGAACGGGCTGGACGCGGTGGTGTTTACGGGCGGCATAGGCGAAAATTCTTCTCTGGTAAGGAAAATGATTTGCGAAAATATGGATTACTTCGGAATTAAAATCGATGAAGAAAAGAACAATATAAGAGGAAAGGAAGCAGATATTTCTGCCGAAGGTTCTAAAACGAAAGTCCTGGTTATACCCACCAATGAAGAACTTATGATTGCAAGGGATACCGTTGCCCTGATTTAGGCCTTGACATAGCCTTTTGAAATTCTTATAATAAAATGAGCTGATTTTTAAATGAGGTGAAAAATTATTGAAACTTTCCGTTGAGGGCATAAAGCAAAAAGTAGGCGAGGGATTTAGTTTCGAACTGGAAGAAGAGATAGGACGGGTTGAGTTTAAGGGAGAAGACATAGTATTTATAAAACCTGTCAGGGTCTCTGGGAGAGTCGAGAACTTGGGGAAAGGCCTTATTGGGGTGTGGGGGGAAATTTCTACCGCCATTGAGGACAGATGCTATCGCTGTCTTGCAAAGACCTATCTTGAGATAAAACTCGACTACAACTTTAAGTTCAGTGAAAATCCGGAAAAATATACTGAAGAAGATGAAGTTTTTCTTATAGAAGAAGATACTATTGACCTCGCCACGCCAGTAGTCAACGAGATAATATTAAATCTGCCGAGTAAGATTTTATGTTCGCCGGATTGCCGGGGACTATGCCCTTATTGCGGCGCCGATTTAAACCTTGGTGAGTGCGGGTGCAGGAAGACGAATGTAGACCCTAGATTGCGGGTGCTGGAAAAATTGTTAGATTCCAACAATCATGATTAGGAGGTGTGAATTGTGGCCAATCCAAAGCGCAGGTTTTCAAAGGCAAGGACTGCAAAGCGCAGGGCTCAGTGGAAATTAGCTTTGCCATCCTTGAATGAATGTCCTCACTGCCATCACGTGAAATTGCCTCACAGAGTCTGTCCAAATTGTGGGTATTATAAAGGACGTCAGGTAGTTCAAGTCGAAGCCGAGTAGTTTTAGGATGGAAATAAGAGGGAGAACATGGCACAAGTGTGTTCTCCCTCTTATTTTTTTATTTAATTTATCATTCAGAGGGTTGATCATGGAAGAAAAATAATATATACTTTTAATAGCTGGTGTTAAAAGCAAGTAACAGTGAAGGTGGTAGTGTTGCCAAAGAAGGGGTTATCGAAAAAAGAAAGGCAGAAGGAGCTCCAAAATTTGTTGGCTGAGGACCCTTTTTTGACCGATGAAGAACTCGCGGAAAAGTTTAAAGTCAGCGTTCAGACTATTAGGCTGGACCGGATGGAACTTAAGATACCGGAGCTCAGAGAAAGGATAAAAGCGGTAGCCCAGGAAAATTACGCAAAGGTAAAGTCCATAGGAATAAAGGAAATAATCGGAGAACTGGTGGATTTGGAACTGGGGAAAAGAGGAATTTCCATCTTGGAAACCACCGAAGATATGGCTTTTGAGAAAACAAAGATAGTGAGGGGCGAGTTTATATTTGCCCAGGCGAATTCTTTGGCCATAGCGGTTATAGATGCGGATGTGGCTCTTACCGGCGTGGCCAATATAAAGTACAAATCCCCGGTTTTTGCAGGGCAAAAACTTATTGCGAAGGCTGAAGTTACCAGGGTGCGGCAAAACAAGCATTTCGTCTTCGTCCGAGTGTACGAGAGGCAAAAAGAAGTATTCAGGGGAAAATTTATCCTGGTATCATTAGACGGCGGGGTGAGTGTATGAAAATAATCGTTGATGCCATGGGAGGAGACCATGCTCCTGGCGAGGTGGTTTTAGGGGCTGTAAATGCTGTGAAGGAGCTGGGAATAAACATCGTCCTTGTCGGAAACGAGGAAAAAATAAAGTTATATTTAGATGAGCAAGATCCGAGAATCGAAATAGTAAACGCCCAAGAGGTGATTGGCAACGACGAACCGCCTGTTATGGCTGTAAGGACCAAAAAAAATGCATCGATTCCGAAGGGATTGAGACTCCTGAAGGAAGGCTACGGTAACGCGATGGTTTCGGCAGGAAGCACCGGTGCACTTATGGCGGGTGGACTTTTTACGTTGGGGCGGTTCGAAGGGATTGAAAGACCTGCTATCGCCACGATGTTTCCCACGAGGAAAAAGCCTGCGCTTTTGCTGGATATCGGGGCAAACAGCGAATGCAAGCCCAAAAATCTCGCTCAGTTTGCTGTAATGGGGAGCGTATATTATAGGGAAATTATGGGGGTCGAAAGCCCTAGAGTGGGACTTCTGAACATAGGTGTCGAGGAGGAAAAAGGAAATAGTCTTGTGAAGGCAGCCTATGGGATGTTAAAGGAGCTTAAAAATATCAACTTTTGCGGAAATGTGGAACCGAGGGACTTTTTCGATGGCAATTTCGATGTAGTGGTGTGTGATGGGTTTACCGGAAATATTTTTCTGAAAACGGTGGAAGGATTGGGATTTTTTTTGCTTGACCAGTTAAAAAATGAGATTAAGAGGAGCATTACATATACTCTGGGAGCTTTATTGATTAAACCGGTTTTTAATGGGGTAAAAGCAAAAATGGATTATTCCGAATACGGCGGGGCCATGTTTCTTGGGCTTGACGGGATTCTCGTAAAGTGCCATGGATCTTCGAACCAAAAGGCCATATTTAATGGGATAAAAGTTGCAAAGAAGTTTGTGGAAAATGACATACTTTTCGAAATTAAGGAAGCGATAAAGGAAATAGAAGGAGAGATAAAGTGTTTATGAGGGCAGGAATAATAGGACTTGGTTCGTATACTCCTGAAAAAGTTCTGACCAATAGAGATTTGGAGAAGATGGTGGAAACATCGGATGAATGGATAAGGGAGAGAACGGGAATTTCTTTTCGAAGAATTGCGGATGAAAGTATGGCCACCTCAGACCTGGCTGCAAAAGCTGCACTGGAAGCCATCGAAATGGCAGGCAGAGGGCCCGACGAACTAGATTTAATAATAGGAGCCACCGTTACCCCCGATATGATGTTTCCGTCAACGGCATGTATCGTGCAGCACAAGATAAAAGCCTCGAGAGCAGCGGCCTTCGACCTTTCGGCAGGCTGCAGCGGGTTTATATATGCTTTGACGGTAGCCGCGCAGTTTGTTGCAAGTGGTATGTACCGGAACGTCCTGGTGTTTGGTGCCGAAATTCTTTCAAAAATAGTAGACTGGCAGGACAGAAATACGTGTGTCCTTTTTGGAGATGGGGCGGGTGCGGCAGTGGTGAGTGTCGTTGAAAGTGGAGGAATTCTTGAGAGCGTCTTGGGTGCGGATGGCGGAGGAAAAGATTTGTTATTCATCCCTGCAGGGGGTTCTAAGGAGCCGGCCAGCATTGAAACTGTAAAGGAAAGAAAGCATTTTATAAAAATGAACGGCAATGAAGTATTTAAGTTCGCAGTTAAGATAATGGAAGAATCCACAAGAAAAGTTTTGGAAAAAGCCAACCTGACCCCTCAAGAGATAGACCTTATAGTACCTCACCAGGCAAATATAAGGATTATCGAGGCAGCGACGAAACGACTCAATATATCGAAAGAAAAAGTGATGGTGAACATCGACAGGTACGGCAACATGTCCGCAGCATCGATACCGGTGGCTCTGTACGAGGCCTTTAAAGCGAGGAAAATCAAAAAAGGGGATAAAGTGGTGCTGGTCGGCTTTGGGGCCGGCCTCACATGGGGAGCAAACCTGATAGAATGGAGTTTGTAAGGGGGAGTAGGATGTTCCATACGGAGATATGCGATTTGCTGGGAATTAAATATCCCATAATCCAGGGCGGAATGGCCTGGGTTGCTACAGCCGAACTGGCGGCGGCTACCTCAAATGCAGGGGGACTGGGCATTATAGGTGCTGGGAACGCCCCCCCTGAAATAGTGAGGCAGGAAATAAAAAAGGTGAGAAACCTCACCGACAAACCATTTGGAGTAAATGTATATTTTATGTCTCCTTACGTGGACGAAGTAATGGAGGTTATAATCGAAGAAAAGGTGCCAGTAATTACCACGGGAGCCGGGAATCCGGGGAAATACATCCCACGTTTAAAAGAAGCGGGGGTGAAGGTAATCCCGGTGGTGGCATCGGTAGCACTGGCCCAGAGACTCGAGAAAACGGGGGTAGACGCGGTTATAGCTGAAGGGATGGAGTGCGGCGGCCATATAGGAGAGATAACTACTATGGCCTTGGTCCCGCAGGTAGTTGATGCAGTAAAGATACCGGTGATAGCAGCCGGAGGCATAGCCGATGCGAGGGGATTCCTGGCTGCTTTGGCGCTGGGGGCAAAAGGAGTACAGATGGGAACGAGATTCCTGTGTTCGGTCGAATGTACTATCCATGAAAATTACAAAAATGCAGTTTTGAAGGCCACTGACAGGAGCACTGTAGTGACTGGAAGGCCAACGGGACACCCTGTCAGGGTGCTGAAAAACAAGCTGGCGAGGGAATTCGAAATCCTCGAAAAGAAGGGTGCGGGGAAAGAAGAATACGAAGCCCTGGGGACGGGGAAACTTAAAGCCGCCGTTGAGGGCGACGCGGAATACGGTTCTTTAATGGCAGGGCAAATCGCCGGTTTAATAAACGATATAAAGCCTGTGAAGGAAATAATAGAGGAAATAATGGAAGGTGCTAAAAAACTGCTTGATGAAATGGCATCAAAATGGAGGTAGCGATTTATGGGTAAAGTTGCTTTCCTGTTTGCGGGACAGGGTGCTCAGTACGTAGGTATGGGCCTGGACCTTGTAAAAAACTTCGAAAGAGCCAAAGTGATCTTCGAAAAGGCAGATGAAGCTTTAGGCTTTAGTATTTCCGATATATGCTTTTACGGACCCGAAGAAAAGTTAAAGGAGACCGCAAATACCCAGCCTGCCATCTTGACCCATAGCGTGGCATGTTATTGTCTGCTAAAAGAAAAAGGTATAGTGCCTGATGTGGTGGCAGGTTTGAGCCTTGGAGAATATTCGGCTCTGGTAGCGGCAGAGTCCCTGGAATTTGAAGATGCCGTGAAGGTAGTGAGAAAGCGCGGAATTTACATGCAGGAAGCTGTGCCGTTAGGAGAAGGAGCCATGGCGGCTATAATCGGTCTTGGAAGGCAGGATGTTATTAAAGCTTGCGAGCTTGCTTCTGATGAAGGAGTGGTAGAGGCGGCCAATTTTAATAGCCCCGACCAGATAGTGATTTCAGGTCATGTCAAAGCAGTTGAAAAAGCATTAAAAATAGCAAAAGAAAAAGGAGCCAAAAAGGCAGTTATGCTTCCTGTCAGTGCGCCTTTTCACTGCAGTCTGCTTAAACCTGCCGGTGAGAAACTTGGAAAAGAGCTGGAGAAAACAAATATAAAGCCGGCCAAAATTCCGGTCATTTGTAATGTTACGGCAGAAAAAGTAACAGACCCGGCGGCAATCAAGGAGCTTTTGATAAAACAGGTTAGTTCGCCGGTGCTGTGGGAAGACAGTATCCTGAAGATGAAAGAATTGGGCGTCGACACTTTTGTGGAACTGGGTCCAGGGAGAGCGCTTTCGGGCATGGTGAAGAAAATTGACAGGAGTCTTACTGCCTTGAATGTGGAGGATTCTGAGTCCCTGGCCAATGTCATAAGCTATTTTAGGGGGAATAGATAATATGGATTTGTCGGGCAAGGTCTGTTTGGTCACTGGAGGTTCTAGAGGGATTGGAAGAAGCATAAGTATTAAACTAGCCCGGCTGGGCGCAAAAGTGGTCCTGAATTATAAGTCGAACGAAGAGCTGGCAAAAAAAGTGGTATCCGAAATAGAAAGCCTGAATGGCGAAGCTGTGGCCTATATGGCTGATGTGGCGGATTACGAAGAGGCTTCACGAATGGTAGAGGAAGTTTACCAGAAATTTGGCCGAATCGACATCCTGGTAAACAACGCAGGCATCACAAGGGATGGACTTATACTTCGAATGAGCGAAAAAGACTGGGACGATGTGATAAACACCAACCTGAAAGGCATGTTCAACACCACCAAAAATGCGGTTAAGTATATGGTAAAGCAACGATGGGGAAGGATTATAAACATTTCTTCGGTGGTTGGCCTTTACGGCAACCCGGGGCAGGCTAATTACGCCGCTGCAAAGGCTGGAGTAATAGGATTTACAAAATCGCTAGCAAAAGAGCTGGGCAGCAGGGGGATTACAGTAAACGCCGTAGCACCTGGTTTTATAAGGACCGACATGACCGCCGAAATAATAAAGAAAAATCAAGAAATCTCAATTATCGAGAAAATCCCTCTGAGAAGGTTGGGCGAGCCGGATGACGTGGCAAATTTGGTGGCTTTCTTGGCTTCGGAAGAGTCAAATTATATAACAGGTCAGATTATCGCTATTGACGGTGGTCTCACTTTATAATATTTTAGAATAAGGAATAAACTAATGTGTAAACTAAGGTGGGCAGAACAATTTCACTCCATAGGAAGGGGGTGAATCGATGGAGGTACTGGAGAGAGTAAAGAAGATAATTGCGGATCAGTTGGGCATCGATGAGGATGAAGTGGTACCCGAAGCTTCCTTTATCGATGACCTAGGTGCAGATTCCCTGGACATCGTGGAATTAATCATGGCGTTTGAAGAAGAATTTGACCTAGAAATTCCCGATGAAGATGCCGAAAAGATTAAAACCGTTCAGGATGCGGTAGATTACATAAAAAACCGTATCTCATAAAGTCTATTCGTAAGTCCCGTGATACCGTCGCGGGACTTACTTTGAATATAGCATAGTTTGGAGGAGAACAATAATGAAAAAACAAAGAGTGGTTGTTACAGGATTGGGGGTCATATCTCCGGTTGGTACGGGCAAGGAAAAGTTCTGGAATTCCCTTTTGGAAGGAAAATCCGGCATTGATTATATTACGCGCTTCGAATGCGATGATTTCCCTACGAGGATTGCTGGGGAAGTAAAAGATTATAACCCAGAGGAATTTATAGAAAAAAAAGAATTAAAAAGGCTTGATAGGTTTACTCAGTTTTGCATAGGAGCCGCTAAAATGGCCATCGATGATGCGAAACTGGACCTCGTGGCACTCGACCCGACGAGGATGGGTGTGGTGATGGGGTGCGGCATAGGCGGCATAGAAACCTGGGAAGAACAGCACAAGGTTTTGCTGGAAAAAGGCAACAGGCGCGTAAGTCCTTTTTTCATACCAATGCTGATTTCCAATATGGCATCGGGACAGATTTCGATGTTTTTTAACCTTAAAGGACCCAATTTTACGGTAACTACTGCCTGCGCCTCAGGTACCACCGCTATTGGCCAGGCATTCAGGATACTTCAAAACGGCGAGGCGGATGTGATGCTGGCCGGAGGAGCCGAAGCGCCTATAACGCCGCTCGCCCTTGCGGGATTTTCTGCAATGAAAGCACTTTCCACCAGAAATGAGGACCCCGTCAAGGCAAGCAGACCGTTTGACAGAGATAGAGACGGATTCGTCATGGGAGAAGGTGCGGGGGTGCTGGTGCTGGAGACTCTGGAACATGCCCGAAAAAGGGGCGCCCGCATATACGCGGAAATATTGGGTTACGGAGCCACCGCCGATGCATATCACCTGACGCAACCGGCGCCGGAAGGAGAAGGTACAAAAAGGGCCATGATGGCGGCCATCGAAGATGCCGGCATTAAACCTGAGGAAGTTGATTATATCAACGCTCACGGCACGTCCACTCCTCTCAATGACAAATTCGAAACTCTAGCTATAAAGAGCGTCTTCGGGGAACATGCATACAAACTCTTGATTAGCTCTACAAAATCCATGACGGGACACCTGCTGGGAGCGGCGGGAGCTGTAGAAGCTATAGCTACAGTGATGACGGTTTATTCCGACGAAGTGCATCCGACCATAAATTACGAAAACCCGGACCCGGATTGCGATTTGAATTATGTGCCCAATATTGCAGTAAAGAGGAAAATAAATTACGCCCTTTCCAATTCTATGGGATTCGGCGGTCACAACGCAACCATATTAATCGGAAAGATGAAAAATTAGGTTTTGTAAAGAGGTTTTATGATGGTTATCGATGAAAAAAGAAGAGAGCAATTAAAAAAACTGGAGGAAATTCTTGGAGTACATTTTGAGGACCCAAATATTTTAAACCAGGCCTTGATTCATCCATCATACGCTCACGAAAGAGGCTTACCCCATAACGTGCACAATCAGAGACTTGAATTTTTGGGAGATGCAGTGTTAGAATTAGTAATAAGCGAGTGGATTTACAAAGACTACCCGCACTATACCGAGGGGGAACTTACGAAATTAAGGGCGCTCCTTGTATGTGAAGAAAGCCTGGCAGCGCTTTCGCACGATCTGAACTTGGGAGATTACCTGATAATAGGAAAAGGTGAAGAAATTACCGGAGGCAGAAAAAAGGAGTCCATCCTCGCCGATACGTTTGAGGCTCTTATAGGGGCTATGTACCTTGATAGAGGCTTGGAGGCCGTGTCAGCCTTTATCAAGGACAAATTTAGAGCCATCGTGGCAAAGGCACAGGCAGGTAAACTGTCGAACGATTATAAGACATTTCTCCAGGAGATGCTCCAAAGGATATCGCCAGACAAAGTAACTTATACGGTCATAAAAGAGGAAGGACCTGACCACGACAAGACCTTCTTTGTCGAGGTCAGCTGGAAGGACGATGTGTTAGGAAGGGGCAGCGGCAAAAGCAAGAAAGAGGCGGAACAGGATGCGGCAAAATCGGCGATACGATTCTTAAAAAACAGAAATATAATAAAATGATGTTGCCATCTTAGAAGGAATTTTGTGCAACTTATAGAATATATTAAATAAAAAAAATTAAGGGGGTATATGTAGAATGGAAGTACTAAAGGTATCAGCTCAATCAAAACCCAAGGCCGTTGCTGGTGCTCTGGCAGCCGTCCTGAGGGAAAAGGGAGTGGCTGAGCTTCAGGCGGTAGGAGCTGGAGCCGTCAACCAAGCTGTAAAGGCAATTGCAATTACCAGAGGTTTTGTGGCTCCTAATGGCATCGATTTGGTTACTGTTCCTGCCTTTGCAGAGATTGAAATTGACGGCGAAGAAAGAACAGCAATAAAATTTATAGTAGAACCCCGTTAAAATTGTGAAATTATATGGAATGAAATACCTGTCTTTTCAAAGACAGGTATTTTTATTTGCGTATTTGTATGGTAAAATCAAAAGGGTAAAAAGGTCAACCTGAGAGTAAAAAGGAGGTTTGCCTTTTTTGTATCTAAAGAAAATCGAACTTCACGGTTTCAAATCCTTCGCTGACAGGACGGAAATAGAATTTGAGCCCGGAATCAACGCCATAGTCGGCCCAAACGGCAGCGGGAAAAGCAACATCACCGATGCCATAAGATGGGTCCTGGGAGAACAGAGCATTAAAACTTTAAGAGGGTCAAAATTGGAGGATGTCATATTTGCAGGCAGTCAGAAAAGAAAACCCATGGGCATGGCAGAGGTTTCGATAGTCCTTGATAACTCGGATTACCTCCTCCCTCTGGAATATTCGGAGGTGTGCATAACCCGGCGGACGTTCCGTTCGGGAGAAAGCGAATTTTATTTAAACAAACTTCCGTGCAGGTTAAAGGATATACAAGAACTGTTCATGGATACCGGTATAGGGAAAGACGGCTATTCGATTATCAGCCAAGGAGAAGTGGACGAATTTTTGATGGCAAGGCCTGAAGAAAGACGGCTGATTTTCGAAGAAACCGCCGGCATTATGAAATATAAGGTCAGGAAAAAAGAAGCGGAAAGAAAACTCGAAGAAACGATGGCGAATTTGGCGAGGGTGGACGACATTTTATCGGAAATAAAAGTCCAGCTCGATACATTGTACGTCCAGAGGATGAAGGCGTTGGAATACAAGGAGTTGTCGGAAAGGCGAAAGTTGCTGGAGGTAAATCTGCTCCTTCTGGAATATGAAAAAATCATCGAAAGATTGGCAAAAGTAGAGAAAGTTCTGTCGGAAAAAGAAGCTGCCTTATTAGATATAAGAGGTAAAAGAGTACATATAGAAGAAAGGATGGTTCGACTCAAGGAGGAACTTCAAAAAAAGAAGGGAGAATACGAAAAACTTCGCGGAGAGTTTTTTGAGAAAAATACAAAGAAAATAGAACTGGAAAAAGAAAAAAAGTGGCAGGAAGAAAGATTGCGAAAGCTGAAAGAAGATTTGGACATTACCGCTCAGAAGCTTGATATATTGAAAGCCAAATTGGATGGCGCTCAAAAACAGTTCTGCGCTAATTTAGAAAAACTGGAGCAAAAGATAAAGGAAATAAACAAAACTGATGCCCGATTGCGAAAAAAGGAAGAAGAGCTGGCAGCGTTAGACGGCGATATAAAGGAAAGGCAGCGGGAAATGGAAAACCTGAAAGGCGATGTGATAGACCTTCTGAATTCCGCTTCGAAAATTAAGAATACCATTGCAAGTTTAAGTACGATGAAAAGCAATATGAAGAAGCGTTTGATGCAGATTGACCAGGAATTGAAAGGCGTAAAGGAGGCCAATTCTCTGACATTGAAGGAGCTGGAGAATGCGGAAAAAAGGCTGTCCGATGTCAGGGAAAAAATAGAGAAAGTAAGCGAAAAAATCGAATCGGAAAAAAGAAATCTGGAAAAATTTACCCGCGAATACCGCGAAAGCAGCAGACTGTTGCAGGAGAAAATTATATCCTTAAACGAATTAAAATCCCGGTACAAAATCTTAGAAGAAGTGAATCAAAACTATGAAGGCTATCAGCAGGGGGTAAGGAATCTCCTTTCCCATATTAAGTCGGGAAGGATTTACATAGAGGGCATTTATGGCACCGTTGCGGAAATCATAAAGGTGAGCGAGAGGTTGGAAACTGCTATTGAATCTGCGTTAGGAGGAGCACTACAAAACGTAGTATGTGAAAGTGAACAAATCGCGAAAAAAGCTATAGAATACTTGAAAAAGAATAACCTTGGCCGTGTGACGTTTCTTCCACTTACATCGGTGCGGCCGAGAGTCTTAAGTTCCCATGAAAATTGGGTTCTTGAACAGTCCGGCTGTTTGGGTGTAGCCTGCGAATTAATAAATTATGACGAGAAATTCAAGCCGGTTTTACTACATCTACTGGGGAGGGTGATTGTGGCGGAGGATGTTGACAGCGCTATGGAAATTGCAAAAAAAACGGATTTCGGACTAAAAGTAGTGACGTTAGAAGGAGAGATAATAAATCCCGGTGGTTCGATAACGGGAGGCAGCATAAAAAAAACAAGCCTTATCCTGACCAGAAAAAGAGAGTTTGAAGAGATTAAAGAAAAGCTACAGGGAGAAGAAGCGAAATTTTGTGACTTAAAAACCAAAATTGTCGGGATAGAGGAAAGAATTCGTAATACTCAAAAGTCCATCGATGAATTAGGAAAAATCCTTCATTCTTACAATGCGGATATGGCAGGACAAGAAAGGGAAATAGCAGGAAAAAAAGGACTTTTAAGAGAACGGCAGGAAAGGGAAAAAATTTTAAATCTCGAAAGAAGACAGATAGAGGAAGAATTAAGGGAGATAGAACAAGAGATTGCCAGGGTGGAAAGGGACAAAAATTCTATTGAAGAGCTAAACAAGGATCGGGAGCGCAAAGTCGAGAATTTAAAGCGGGAAATAGAGGAAAAGCTAAAGTCAAGGGAAGCTATCGAAAAAGAAATAAAGGAATTGAGGCTATTTTTAAATGGACTAGAGCAGGAAAAATTGAGTTTGAAATATCAGATTCAAAATTTAGAGCAAAATGTAAGCGAATGGGAAAAAGAGCAAAGTGAATTGGTAGATAATATCGGGAAGCTAGAGGAGGAAATCGCTTCTACTTCAAACAAGATAACGACATTGGAGGCTCGTTTAAAAGATATATCGGAGGAACAGAAGATTTTGAAAACCGTCATTGAAAACCTCGAGGACGACAGAACAAAACTTGAAGATGAAATGGACGCATTGGGGAAAAGTATCGCCGATATCGAGAGAGAGGAAAAGAGAAAAGAGGTTTCTTTGAGTGAAACGAGGGTAAAACAGGCTTCGCTCAAGGTTGAGCTGGAGCATATAGTAAAGACTCTTGCGGAAAGATACTCCCTTTCTTTAGAAGATGCAATGGATTTAAAACAAGGGACTTCAGATGTCGAAAGGATAAAGCAGGAACTTTTTTCGGTAAAAAATAAAATTGAAGGGATCGGCGCGGTCAACATGAACGCCATCGAGGATTACGAAAATTTAAAATCAAGATATGAATTTATGAAAGTCCAGAGGGATGACCTTATCGAAGCCAAGATGAAACTCGACGATCTCATAGATGATTTAACAAAAACCATGGAAGAGATGTTTTTGGAAACCTTCAAGAAGATAAAGAGGGAATTTCAGAAGGTTTTTGCCGAGCTTTTCGGGGGTGGCAAGGCCGAATTAATTTTGACGAACGAGTCGAAACCTCTTGAGGCAGGTATTGAAATAGAAGTCCAGCCGCCCGGGAAAAAACTGCAGAATTTGTCGCTTCTTTCCGGGGGAGAGAGGGCTCTTGCGGCCATAGCACTGCTTTTTTCGATATTGAATATCAAATCAACGCCCTTTTGTATTTTGGATGAGATAGAGGCAGCCTTAGACGATGCCAACATAGATAGATTTACCCGTTATTTGAAAAAGATATCCGAACATACCCAGGTGATAATAATCACCCACAGGAAGGGCACGATGGAAGTAGCCGATGCCCTTTACGGTATAACCATGGAAGAAACGGCGGTATCGAAATTGATTGCCGTTAAACTGGAAGAATAGAAAGGGGTAAGGCAATGGGATTTTTTGAACGCTTGAAACAAAGCCTTGTAAAAACCAGGAATCAGTTGGCGGAAAAGATAGAAGGTATTATCAAATTTTCCGCAAAGATTGATGAAGATACATTGGAAGAACTTGAAGAGGTATTAATCAGTGCCGATATCGGCGTAAGCGCTTCGGAAAAGCTTTTATCGCAGCTGAGGGAGAAAGTAAGGGCGGAAAAGATACGCTTGCCAGAAGAATTGAAAGGGGCCTTAAAAGAGGAAATAATAAAGGTGTTTCCGGCGGAAAAATTGGAAATAGTTCCTCCAACAATAATCCTCGTGGTAGGGGTTAACGGGGTGGGGAAGACCACCACCATCGGAAAGCTGGCCTATAGATTCAAGGCCCAGGGCAAAAAGGTGATTCTTGCGGCAGCCGACACCTTCAGGGCCGCTGCCGCCGAACAACTTTCTATTTGGGGTCAGCGGGTGGGCGTCGATGTCGTTAAACATCAGGAAGGGTCTGACCCGGCGGCGGTTTTGTTCGATGCCATCCAGGCCGGGAAAGCCCGCCGAGCGGATATAATCATCTGTGATACGGCCGGCAGGCTCCATACCAAGAAAAATTTAATGGAGGAGTTGAAAAAGCTCTACAGAGTCAGCGAAAAGGAGTACCCGGAAGCAAAAATAGTGAGCCTGCTGGTTTTAGACGCTACCACCGGCCAAAACGCCATAGCCCAGGCGAAGATTTTCAAAGAAGCCGTCAATATATCGGGGATAGTGCTTACTAAACTGGACGGAACTGCAAAGGGCGGTGTGGCCGTAGCCATAGCTTCGGAATTGAACCTGCCGGTATTTTTTATCGGTGTGGGTGAAGGGATGGATGACCTGGAGGAATTTGACCCGAAAGCCTTTGCGGATGCCATACTGTGAAATTTTCTGTTGACTGGAATCGCCTTATAGTATAAAATTTAAGTATGTAAAGTTTTAGACCTTTACAGGTGAAAAAATGCCGGATTTGGTAAGAATAAGTCTCTTGTATGATTTTTACGGAGCTTTTTTAACCGAGAAGCAAAGGGAATTTTTCGAACTTCATTTTTTCAACGATTGGTCTTTGAGCGAGATAGCGAAAAATTACGGTGTTACCCGTCAGAACGTGTTCGATGTGGTGCATCGTTCAACCGCCTTACTGGAAGACTATGAAAAAAAATTGGGCATGGTAGAAAGGTTTTTGGCCATGACGAGGGATATAAAGAGAATCCTGAAATCCCTCGAAGAACTGGAACCTTTTGTCACGGGAGAAGGAAAGGCGAAATTGGAGAAAATTCATAATGAACTTGCCATGCTTATTAAAGAAGGGTGTGAATGATTTGGCTTTCGAAGCCCTAACTCAAAAATTAGAAGCGGTATTCAAAAGACTTAGAGGCAAAGGCAAGTTGTCGGAAGCCGACGTAAAGCAGGCAATGCGGGAGATAAGGCTAGCCCTGCTAGAAGCCGACGTAAACTACAAAGTAGTCAAGGACTTTGTGCAAAAAGTCACCGAACGGGCTGTGGGCCAGGAAGTGATGGAGAGCCTGACTCCTGCTCAACAGGTAATAAAAATAGTGCACGACGAACTTGTACGGTTGATGGGGCCTAAAGATACCAAATTGAATTTTTCGCAGTCTAAGGTTAGCGTTTTCATGATGGTTGGCCTTCAGGGGTCGGGGAAAACCACCACTTGCGGGAAACTAGGGCTTTATCTTTCCAAAATGGGTAAAAGACCACTTTTGGTAGCTGCCGATATATACCGGCCTGCTGCCATAAAACAGCTTCAAGTAGTGGGAGAAAAGGTTGGATTGCCGGTTTTTACCATGGGGGAACAGGACCCGGTGGCCATCTCCAAAGCTGCCCTGGAACATGCCTTTCGTCACGGCAACGACGTTGTCATCATAGATACGGCAGGCCGCCTGCACATCGACGATGAATTGATGGAGGAGCTGGAACGCATAAAAGAGGCTGTAACGCCCAACGAGATTCTGCTGGTGGTTGACAGCATGACCGGCCAGGACGCGGTAAACGTGGCCGAAACCTTCCACAACAGGTTGCACCTGACAGGCTTGATTCTGACCAAGCTCGATGGTGACACGAGGGGAGGGGCGGCGCTCTCGATAAAAGCGGTAACAGGCTGCCCGATAAAATTCGTAGGGGTAGGCGAAAAGCTTACCGACCTGGAGCCTTTTTATCCCGACAGGATGGCTTCTCGAATATTGGGAATGGGCGACGTGTTAAGCCTGATAGAAAAGGCCACCGCGGCGATAGACCAAGAAAAAGCCCGCCAATTGGAAGAAAAGATAAGGAAAGAAGAATTCACTTTAGAAGATTTTCTTGAGCAGATTAAGCATGTCAGAAAAATGGGTTCTCTTGACCAAATAATGAGCATGATCCCCGGGTTTTCTCCGCAAAAACTGCAGGGCATAGAATTCAACGAAAAGGAACTGGTGCACATAGAAGCCATAATAAATTCCATGACTAAAGAAGAACGCCGCAATCCAAGCATCATAAACGGCAGCAGGCGCAAGAGAATTGCCATGGGTAGCGGAACTTCCGTTCAAGATGTGAACCGGCTTTTGAAGCAGTTCGAGCAGACGAAAAAGCTCATGAAGCAGTTGAGTGACTTTGAAAAAGGGAGGAAAAAAGGCAGATTTAAATTGCCTTTCTTTTAACTAATAGAAGGAGGTGAAATGACAGATGGCGGTAAGAATAAGATTGAGGCGCATGGGTGCGAAGAAGAAGCCTTTTTACCGGATCGTCGTGGCGGACAGCAGAAGCCCGCGAGACGGCAGGTTTATAGAAGAAATCGGTTATTACAACCCCCTTACCGATCCTGCCGAAATAAAAATCGATGAAGAAAAGGCTCTGGAATGGATGAGGAAGGGTGCCCAACCAACCGATACCGTAAAGTACTTATTCAAGACCACCGGTATTCTTGAAAAGTATAAAACTCAGAAAACAAATTCCGAAAAAAATTCTTAAAGCAAAGGAGGAATGAACCTTGACCGAGTTAGTGGAATACATCGCAAAAGCATTAGTTGACCACCCCGAAGAAGTGACTGTAAACAGAGTGGAAGGTGAACAGTCTGTAATAATTGAATTAAAAGTCCACCCCGATGACATGGGCAAAATCATCGGGAAGCAGGGCAGGATAGCAAAAGCCATCAGAACCGTCGTCAAAGCTGCTGCCGCCAAAGAAGGCAAAAGGGTAATCGTTGAGATTCTCTAAGGGGTTAGGATTATGCCTAACCCTTTTATTCAAGGATAGGAGGGTCACAACAGTTGAAGATAGTAATGCAAAAGGGTATAATCTCGATTAGATGATAATTAACATTATTAAGTGTGCAAAAAAAAAGATATATACGGCATTAGCAAGAGGCCTTATAGCGGTAGTAACCGGCAATGAGGTGCGTAAAGGCATGGTAACAATTCAGGCAAAGCTGATTTTCCAAAGCAGCGAAGATAAGCAGGAAGTATTAGACCTTATGAGAAGATGGTCATCCTGCGCAAGATTCGCATATAACAGGCTTTTGGAAGGAAAAAGCAGAAATGAACTCAAAAGAGAACTGCAAGGGATTTTCAATTTAAATTCGAGGTATGTAGATGATGCGATAATGAAGGCAAAAAGCGTT
>JASUSP010000065.1 GCA_030446005.1 Tepidanaerobacteraceae bacterium
GTTCTCGCCTGCCGCAGCTTCTTCTAAATTTTTGGCAGTATCGCCGATGAGTCCTAGATATTTTGCCCACACTTTTGCGTGTTCTTTCTCATTTTCCGCCGTTTCCATAAAAATAGCGGCAATTTTCTCGTAACCTTCTTTTTTTGCTATAGAGGCAAAATAAGTATATTTGTTCCTCGCCTGAGATTCGCCGGCAAAAGCTTCCCAAAGATTTTTTTCAGTTCTCGTACCTTTTAATTCCATGAAACATCCTCCTTAATAGTAATTATTACTATTTGCTATTATTATACATTAAAATTTTTTAAATTTCAAGAGCCTAAAAATTTTTTCCTATCCTTCACTTCCATCCTGCTTCTGCGCAAAAAATTTAAATATTTCTATTGGCAGCGGGAATATTACCGTGGAATTCTTTTCCACCGCAATTTCGCTCAAGGTCTGGAGCTGCCGCAGCTGCAAGGCTCCGGGGTTTTTTGAAATTATGCTCGCCGCCTCCGAAAGCTTTTCTGCCGCCTGAAGTTCGCCTTCTGCTCTTATTATTTTGGCTCTTCTTTCCCTTTCAGCTTCAGCCTGCTTTGCCATGGCCCTTTTCATCTCTTCCGGAAGTTCTATGGATTTAATTTCGGTTGCTGTTACCTTAACGCCCCACGGGTCGGTGGCCCTGTCCAGTTCCTCCCTCAACATTTCATTTAATTCCTGGCGCTTGGCCAATATATCGTCCAAATCATACTTCCCCAGTATAGCCCTTAAAATGGTCTGCGCAAGAAGGCTTGTGGCATTGAAGTAATTTTGCACTTTTAAAACAGCCATTTCTGGTTGAAATACGTTAAAATAGACCACAGCGTCAATCATTACGGGAATATTGTCTTTTGTTATAATTTCCTGGCGCGGCACGTCTATGGTCGCAGTCCTCAGGTCGACGACTAACAAACGGTCTATTCCAAAGGGCATTATGACGTTTATACCTGGACCCACCACGTAAGCGAATTTGCCAAACCTCAAAAGAACCCCCCGCTGGTACTCGTTTACGATTTTAATTGTATTCGCCATCAACGAGATTAGCACCGCAAGGAAAACAAAAGATACAACGGGGTTTCCCATCATAAGCGAAGCAAGGAAGATTACAGCAGATATAGCCGAAGTAAAAGCGATAACGGACGTTCTCTTTGAGTTAACTGCAAAACCTATCCATAGCACTATGAGTAGAATCTCGACAAGCAACACCACGAAGTTCACGGTTCTAAAAAAACTCTCAAATGGATAAAAAATGAAATCCATATAAAAACCTCCTTTTAATCTCTGCCCCTATTAATAATTCTTTCTCTATTTTAACATTTTCTTTCAACATTGTAAGTGTAAAATACAGCTGACAATAAATTTTTTCTTCCTGCCAAGACTATCTTGGCCCTCTAATCTTTTTGGAGCCTATAACACTGAAACAATGTTTTTTTAACCAAAAGCTTTTTATAAAGACTTACAAGTTTTTCTGCTGTCGATTTTTGCCTGCACCTATCGCAGAGCAGTTCTTTCATATCAATGCCATGCCTGTTTTTCATGTATTCGTACTGCTCCCGCGTGATAAAGTACCTGCCACAACTTGTGCATTTTAAAAGTTCGAAGGTCCTGTTCCATATGACCCGCTTGCCTTCATACTCCCGCACCTCAATAGCTCCGGTGGGACAAACATGAGCACATGAAGTGCATCCAATGCAGTCCACCGGAGGCTCTTCGAAAGGAGGCGCTACCTTTTTAGTAGCCCCCCTGTTTACGGTTGAAATCGCCATCGACCCGAGCTTCTCACAGGCCTTTACGCATAAACCGCAAAGAACACATTTTTCTTTCTCATCTACTTTGAATCTAGTTTCTTCCGGTATTCCATATTCCTCTTTTAACTTTTTTATATATTCACTTCCAGGAGCCCTGGCGGCAAGAAGCCTTATTATGTTCCGGCGCATTCTATGAATCTTTTCGGAATTGGTATAAACTTTGATTTCTCCTGTGATGGGGTAAAGGCAGGACACCACTACCTTATTCTTTCCTCTCTCGTAAACTTCTACTATGCATAAGCGGCAGCTTCCCTGTCCCGGCACTGCATCCGAATGACATAACGTGGGAATATGAATGCCGTTCCTTCGTGCCACGTCGAGGATGTACTCTCCGTATTCGGCTTCGAATTCTTTGTCATCTATTATAACCTTCATTCCGTCGCCCTCCCCGCCACTTCCACCGCACCGAACCTGCAGACTTCCCGGCAAGTTCCACACACGGTGCAAATGCCCTGGTCTATCTCATATATTTTACCTTGTTTGCCCGAAATTGCTCCTGCAGGGCACCTTTTAGCGCAAAGGCCGCAGCCTCTGCATAAATCGGCATTGATGCGATAAGAAGTGAGCTTTTTGCATACGCCGGCCGGACACCTTTTCTCCTTTATATGGGCGAGATATTCGCTTTCAAAGTATTTTATAGTCGTCAGAACCGGGTTGGGGGCGGTTTTGCCCAGGCCGCAAAGAGAAGCTTCCTTTACGGTTTCTGAAAGCTCAAGGAGCAGCTCTATGTCTTCTTCCCTACCTTCACCCGCACATATATCTTCCAGTACTTCCAGCATCCGCCTTATTCCTTCCCGGCAGGGGGTGCATTTGCCGCAGGATTCCTCGGATAGAAATTTCAAATAATACCTTGCCACTTCCACCATGCACGTTCTGTCGTCCATAACTATCATGCCGCCGGAACCCATCATTGAACCCGCATCCGACAGCGAATCAAAATCAACGGGAAGGTCCAGCAAAGCCTCGGGAATACAACCGCCCGAAGGTCCCCCGGTCTGAACGGCTTTGAACTTGCCGCTGCCTGCTATACCTCCTCCTATACCGAAAATTATCTCCCTCAAAGTCATCCCCATAGGCACTTCTATGAGGCCAGTGTTTTTCACCTTTCCCACGAGGGAGAAAACTTTCGTGCCCTTGCTTTTTTCCGTTCCAATGGAAGAAAACCATTCTACTCCCCGGGTTATGATGACAGGCACGTTGGCCCACGTCTCCACGTTGTTGAGAACCGTAGGTTTTCCCCACAAACCCTTTTCGGTTGACCTGATGTACTTCACCCTCGGCTCGCCCACCCTTCCTTCAATGGAAGCCATAAGAGCCGTGGATTCCCCGCAAACGAAAGCTCCGCCGCCCCTTACCACCTCTATATCTAAGCTAAAGCCACTCCCAATAATGTCCCGGCCGAGATACCCACGAATGTAGGCGTCTTCTATCGCTTTAGACACGTTCCGGACGGCCAGTGAGTATTCGTCCCTTATGTATATAAACCCTTTTTCAGCTCCGACAGCATACGCACCTATGATCATTCCTTCAATTACGCTATGGGGGTCTCCTTCCATTATGCTCCTGTCCATAAAGGCCCCAGGGTCGCCCTCGTCGCCGTTGCAAACCACATACTTTGGAAAGTCGTTTGTCTTACTGCACTGCCTCCACTTGTAACCGGTGGGGAATCCGGCTCCTCCCCTGCCTCTTAAACCCGAACGCTCAATCTCGGATATAACCTGCTCGGGCGACATCTCAAAAAGGGCCTTTTTTAAGGCCTCGTATCCACCCCTTTCGATGTAATCGTCTATACACGAGGGATCAATCTGCCCTATGTTCCTGAGAGCTATCTTAAACTGCTTTTTGTAAAACTCGCTCTCTTTAAAGGACCTCACCCGTTTCCCGGAAGAAGCATCCAGGTAAAGGAGCCTTTCTATGACATCGCCTTTTAAAATGGTCCTTTCGAAAATTTCATCGACATCGGATACGCTAACTTTACAGTAAAAGATATCATCCGGCAGCACCTGGACTATAGGCCCTCTCTCGCAAAGGCCGTTGCAGCCCGTGGCCTTCAACACCGGTATGACCGGAAAACCGCTCTCTAACTCCGCAGCCTTGTCTTTTAATTTTTTATAGATTTCCATGCTGTTGTTGGCAAGGCAGCCGGTGCCGCAGCATACCAGCACCGTCCTGCGCGGAACTTGCACCATACCATTCATCGCTCAATCCCCCGTACTTTCCAGGATATCTTTTACCATGGCCGGCTTTAAATTGCCGTAGTATTTGTCGTTTATAACCATCACGGGAGCCAAGGCACAGGAGCCGAGGCAATTTACCGTTTCCAAAGAAAACTTCCCGTCCTTTGTCACCTCACCGGGTGATATGGAAAGTTGTTTTTTTATCTCCTCAACAATGTCCAAAGAACCCCTTATATGGCAGGCTGTGCCGTCACATACTTTAATCACATACCTTCCCTTTGGCTTTAAGCTCAGGGCCTTGTAGAAGGTAGCCATGCTGTAAAGACTGCTCAAAGGTATCCCCAAATAATCGCGGACCTCGTTCAGCGCTTCCCTCGGCAGGTAGTTGTAAGTCTTTTGGATGTCCTGCAGTATGGCAAGCAGGTACCTGCGTTCCTTCGGGTATTTTTCGAGAATGGATTTTACTTTTAGAATACCCTCCCCTGGTTTTTCATGCATATAAACCCACCTTCCACCTTCAAATAAAAACCGTTTTACCGGCCTCCGGCGACGACCGGAAAAAGGCTTACTTCATCATCCTCCTTTAATTCGGTATCAAGCCCCTTAAGGTCCAATATGTTTCTGCCATTTACGAGAACGATTACCCTGCCACTTAAATTTTCTTTGTCGAAAAGCTCTTTTTCGAATCTTTCTCCGAAGCGCCCGCAAAGCTCTCCGAGAAGCTGCCTTACAGTTTCACACCGGCTGACTTCAACTTCTCTTACTCCTGCATAATCTCTAAGATAGGCAAACAATTTAACTTTCATGGCATTACCTCGCAAAAAATAATTTCAGACTGCAGGCCCGAAAAAGGAACCTGCAGTCTTTTTTATCTTATCTATCTTATTCCAAGCTCCTCCAGCTTGGCATCGGTAGGTGTACCGTCTTCATTCCAGCCCCTTACCTCATAATATTCTTTGAGCATAACATCCAATTCCACAACTTTGCCTTTACCCGCACCGGTCTTGAGAGGTTCGTTTAACAGCCTTGGCGGCAGAGTGTCATCGGCCTTTGTAAATCCGGCACCTAAATTAAACATCCTCTCTAAGTTCCATATCCTCTCGCCTATTTTCATCACTTCTTCATCAGAATAATCCCAGCCAATAGCCGCTTTCAGCATGGCCGAGATTTCCGGAAGGCCTATAGCAAAAGTGGTAAAGAGGCAAATACCTGCGGAATCTACCACCGCCGTTAAATCCTGAAATGTCTTCAGCCACTTTGCTTTATCTTTTGTTACCAGCGGGTCTAATTTTACGGGTATTCCGAGAATCTCTGGAGAGGTCATATAACCTCTTACATGGCAGCCGCCCCGGTTTGAAGTGGCATACTCCAGTCCCATGCCCTGAATTCCCCTGGCATCGTATGCCGGCATTTCCTGCTTTTTGACCGACATGGAAAGCTCGGGATGTCCGTAGGATGATGCCAGCCTGTAGGAACCTTCCGCCAGTTTATCGCCGAATCCTTCCCTCAAACCCGTCATTCTGGTCAGCTCCACGATGGCGTCGGCATTTCCGAAGGGGGCCTCCATGCCGATTTCTTCTTTTGAAATTATACCTTTTTCATACATCTCCATGGTGCAGGCAATCGTTGCCCCCATAGTTATGGGGTCCAGCCCAAGTTCATTACATATGAAGTTGGCCTTGCATATGGCTGCCAGGTCCCTCACGCCGCAGCTTGCTCCCAAAGCCCATCCCGCTTCATACTCCGGGCCTTCGCCAAAACTCTTGTACTTCCCTTCAGGAACCCTGGTAACCCTGCCGCAGCCTATCGAGCAGCCGAAACACCCTTTATTCCGGACCAAATATTTTTCCCGCACTGCTTCTCCGCTGATTTCTTCGGCGTATTCGAAGTATCCGCCGTCTTTCCAGTTTCGAGTCGGAAGAGCTCCCACCTGATTCAGGATGTTAATGAGTATTTCAGTACCATACATCGGAAGGCCCGTACCGGTTACCGGGTGCTCCTTCAGTTTTCTTCGGGCATCGACACAAGCCTTATAGAAGGCTTCGGGATCGGCCACATCGACGGACTTCGTCCCCCGTACGACAACGGCTTTGAGGTTTTTCGAACCCATCACCGCGCCCATTCCTGAACGGCCGGCGGCTCTATGCTTGTCGTTCATCACCGTTGCAAAGAGCACCAATTTTTCGCCAGCAGGCCCGATACACGCAACCCTTGCGTCTTCCGCAGTCTCCTTTAACAATTGGTCGGTAGTCTCGAAAGTATTCTTGCCCCACAGGTGCTCTGCCGACCTCAGCTCTACATGATCGTCGTTTATCCAAAGGTAAACCGGTTTTTCTGCCCTGCCTTCAAAGATAATCCCATCGTAACCCGCGAACTTGAGCTCCGGGCCGAAATGCCCTCCTGAGTTCGCTCCACCGATCGTTCCGGTAAGGGGGGCCTTTGCCACAACCTCGTACCTGCCGGGGCTTGCAGCCATGGTGCCGGTGAGGGGCCCGGTCATGAAAATCAATTTATTCTCAGGGCTTAACGGCTCAATTCCCGGGTCTACTTCATCCGTCAAAATTTTGACTCCAAGGCCTCGTCCCCCTATGTACATATAGGCATCTTTTAAATCCAAACTTTCCTTTTTAATGCTTCCGTCGGTAAGATTTACTCTAAGTATCGTCCCCTTCCACCCGAACATCATTCATTCCCCTCCCCGAAAAGTTCCTTAAATTTTTCGGCAATGGCCTTTTTCCTTTCTATGGCGCTAGGAACAGGTTCTTTAAACTCAATAGCGCCCGAGGGGCAGAATTCCGCGCACTTTGGCTCGCCGCCGCAAAGGTCGCACTTTGCTATTTTGCCCTCTACATGGCTGAAAGAAATATTGCCAAGAGGGCATGCGCTTATACACAGCTTGCACCCGATGCATTTTTTCTCATCGAACGCCACCACGCCTTCTTCCGTCCTTGTAATAGCAAAAGTGGGACATACTTTCATGCAGTACGGCTCCTCGCACTGCATGCACATCATGGGCACCGAGATTGCCATCTCTTCGAAAGAAAACACTGATACTCTCGAAATTCTGGGGTTGAAGGCGCGGATTTTAGAAAAAGAGCACACAATCTCACATGTCCTGCAGCCTATGCATTTTTCCGGAGACAGTAAGAGAACCTTGTTCATGACTGTCTGGCCGTCAGGTTTTCCTGAGGCCATCACGCACCTCCTTTTCATGAAATTAATTATATTTTTACTAAACTGTACTTTCTTACTATATATATTCTATTTATTTTCTAAATATCCTGCTAATTTGCATTACTAAAATAAAGCGGGCATATCTCCCGCTTATTTAAACTTTCTGTATTTTTTCAGCCCGGTGTTTTTGTTTTCTTTCCCTCATCTTCGACAAAATTCTTATTTAAAGTAAAAATTCAATTGGTAAAATTATTATTGAAAGGTACATGTCAATTATAATTCGGGAGGTAAACAATGACGGGACTAAATAAAGGAATAAAGCAGGAGCTTTACGAAGAAATCATAACCGCTCATAAAATTGCTGGGCTTCAATATGCTAGAAATAGGAAACGGAATCGTCGTCATTGAATTTCAACCACGTAAGGAGGTTTGCAGCAGCTTCAAAACCATAATGTAATTGACTGTATTTAACTATTTTGCTACCATAAAATATGGAACTCTTATCCATTGGAGAAGCAGCAAAGAGATTAGGCGTACACCCGAACAGACTTCGGGCATGGGAAAAACAGGGGCTTATAAGACCCGTGCGGTTGCCTAGCGACCAGCGGAGATACTCGGTGGAGGAAATCAAGCGCATTTGCAGGAAAATCCGGCAGGGCTTTCGGGAGCTGATAAGGGATGCCGAAGAGACACGAAAAGGACAAATTTAGCATGACTGTGTGCGGGGAGTTCTTTCCGGAGATCTACCCGGCCTTTCGCTCGCGGAAATGGAGCCGGGGAGAGGAAGACCCTCTTGTGACGGAGATGCGTCTTTTCTGTGCCTGCATGCGTTGGGCATTCAACCGACTTCTGGAAGGCACTTCCCGTGATGAGATCAAAAAACTCGGCCAGAAGCTCTTCGGAATCAACTCCCGCTATGTGGACGACGCCAGGCTTAAGGCACAGGCCTTGCTAGACTCCCAAAAAGATTTACTGGAGTTGGAGATTGAGGAGACGGAAAAGAAGCTGAGCCGGGCAAGGAAGAAGCTCGGCGTTGCTATGAGGAAGCTGGTGAAAGCAGAAGAAAAAGGGGTTGCCCCAGAAGTTGTCGAAAAGCTTCATCTTACGGTCAAGGGTCGTAGCAATCGTGTTGCTTCTCTCGTGAAGAAGCTGGCTGAGCTTGAGGCCCACCGGGAGAATGGAACGATACCAAAGGTAGTCTTTGGCGGCAGAAAACTTTGGAAAAAGGTCTGCAGGGGCAGAGTCACGCGGGAGGAGTGGCAGGCCGCCCGCAAAAACCGCCTCTACTCCCGGGGAGACGAGACCAAGGGCGGCAATCCGAACATAAAAGTAACCCACCATGAAGGGGAATTTTACTTGGCGGCGACTATTTCCCACCTCTCGGAGAAGGTGGGCGAAGACGCCCTTGGCCGCCCGAAGATGAGCCGGGCTCCCAGGGTAGAGGGCAGGCTGTGGCTGCCGGAGAAGCACCGGGATCTGGTGCGGATATGGCTGGCTATGAGATTGCCCTATACGGTAGAACTGGTCCGCACCCCGGAGGACCGCTATATAGTGCATCTGACTTTCGACCTTGGCGGGGTGCGGGAGCCCGACTTTGCTAAAGGTTGTTTAGCCCTGGACACCAATCCTGACGGCGTGGCCCTGTGCAATGTTGGGCCTACAGGCCAGCCGGAGCCCTGGCCGGAAAGTTTTAGCGTTCCTTACCCCGGCAACTTGGGCAAGTATGAAGGAGAGTTTCAGGTTATCACTTACCCGAACGGCTTTCTCTACATCAGACTACCCGACCTGATCTATGCTTTCGGCTTCCGGCGGGACTACCTGATAGGCGTCCTGGCCAAAGTAGTAGTTGACATAGCCATTCTTTTGGGTAAGCCGATTATCTTGGAGGACCTCGATTTTGGCAAGGACAGGCTGGACACCAGCAAAAACTTCAACCGAATGGCTTCAAACTTTCCCTTTGCGAAAATGGTGGAAGCGGTGTGCAGGAGGGCTGTCAAGGAAGGGGTATCCTTTAAGCTCGTGCCTGCCCGGCACACGTCCACCATAGGTTACTGGAAGTACATGGAGCGTTACGCCGTTCCGGTGCATTGCGCTGCGGCACTGAGCATAGGCCGCCGGGTGATGGGCTTTAAGGAACGGATAACGAAAGAGCTTAAACAACTAGTAGCCCAAATCAAGCAAAACCTGACCTGTAAGGTCGATCCTTATACACCGAGGGAAGGAAGAGGGATGACCCGTAGGGTCAGGGCCTGCTTGAGGCGGCTGGAAGGGAAGCTCCTGCTGCACAACGGACTTGCTCAGTGGCAGCAGGAGGCGTATTACTCCGTCTGGCATGACCTCAAAAAGCTCGTCCTGTCCTTACGTTGACCCCGTTTAGCCGGTGTCGGACAAACCGGTAGGCGTCTCTAACAGAGCGGCTCGGGCGGCGGTTGCCCTTGTTGCGGGAAACCCAAATCCGCGGGTGCTCTGCACCCCGTTAAGTCCGTGCTGGTTGGGGCCGGGACAAGAGGGCGGGGAACCGCCCTGCTCGGGTTCCGGGTGGGACTCCCGGGCCGAGGTCCCCTGTCGCCCTGCCCCTCGGAGGGCAAATCAAATATCCGGAAAGGAGGCGAAAGCCTGGT
>JASUSP010000066.1 GCA_030446005.1 Tepidanaerobacteraceae bacterium
TTGAACCATAGCGTGAAACCCGATATGATGTTGGTTGACCAAAACTAACATCAAGGAGGGTTTCAGCTATGGTTCTTACTCAAGAGTATACCACATCACATCGCACTTTTAAACACCTAACACCTTATGAAAGGGGGAAAATTTCTGCCCTTCTAAAAGAAGGTTTCTCCCCAACTCAAATCGCTAAAAAAACTCGGCCGTCATCGCAGCACTATCTACCGCGAAATCAAGCGCGGCACAAAAACTCAATACCGCACAGATCTCACTACATACAGCGCTTACTTCCCGGAAACCGGACAGGCAGTGTATGAAAAGAACCGCTCTGCCTGCGGCAGAAAAAGCAAAGTCCTTCAAGTAGAATCCTTCCTCCAATATGCTGAACAAAAGATACTACAAGACAAGTGGTTCCCTGATATCGACCTTACCTTTTCATAAAAACAAGACGTAAACCAAAGAAGGAGGCTCCTCGAAATCATAAGCGCCTTTATGGCAAGAGTATTAGCGAGCGGCCTGACAGTATAGGAAAGCGTGAGGAATTCGGCCACTGGGAAATCGATACTGTCCTCGGAAAACGCTCTAGCGACAACGCTTTGCTAACCCTAACGGAAAGAAAAACTCGCTATCATCTGATACTTCCCTTAGCAAACAAGACCGCCGAGGAAGTGGATAAAGCATTAAAACGGCTAAAAAGCCTATTCGGTCCCCTTTTCTCTCTTGTATTTAAGAGCATTACTTCTGACAATGGTACCGAGTTTGCCAATCTTAGTAACCATGGGATTGAAGTCTATTATGCTCATCCCTATTCTGCCTGGGAACGGGCCACCAATGAGCGGCACAATAGCCTAATCAGGCGATTGATTCCTAAGGGAACAGCTATTAAGGAATTATCACTTTCGCAAATCGAAAGAGTGCAAAACTGGTGTAATACCTTGCCTAGAAAAATTCTGGGCTACTGCAAACCAGCAGAACTCTTTCTCAAGGAAATAGAACGCCTAACTTATGAACTTCAGCCTTTATGATAGAGGAACCCAACGTCATTCAGGTTTCCAAAAAATGTGTTGCATTTAATATTGCAATTTAAGCTTTCGCCTGAGGAAAAGAAGCTCTTCGAAGGAATAAACCTGGGAGATGCGGCACTGCCGGGGGACTACCTCCAGGTCCACCGGGTCGCCGAGCCTGATGCCGCTCTTATCCCGGTGATAGAAGAAATATGGGTGGAAAAAGTGCTTAAAGAGGGAAAGTAACGTGAACGGTGAAAGGTTAAGGCCGTACGCCATGCTTGCGCCTGCCCTGCTGGTGCAGGCATGGCTCATATTCACAGGCATATACAGCGCCCTGCAGCAGAGCCTAGGTTACTTTCCTGCAGCGGGGCTTGATGATTTTAGTTTTAGGTATTACATCGAAGTTCTAAAAAATCCGGATTTTTTAAGGGGCCTGTTATTTTCTTTTTATATAGCCTTTGTATCTTCTTCCTTAGCGGTAATCCTCGGAATATTCCTGGCGGTGCTGCACATCCACAGCCCGCAGAAGGATGGCCTCAGCAATTACCTTTACAGGTTGCCCATAATAGTGCCTCACACCATCGCGGTACTGCTGGTGCTGAGCATTTTTTCGAGCAGCGGCATCCTACCCCGGATTTTATACTCCCTGGGCTTGCTGAGTTCGGAAAGCGCCTTTCCGAGTATGGTTTTTGACAGGGCGGGCGTCGGGGTCATACTCACATACCTCTGGAAGGCCACACCTTTTGCTACCCTTATGGTCTACACCATATTGAGAAACACCAATCCACGGCTGTTCGAGGTAGCATTAAACCTGGGCGCCACCAAGTGGAAAGCCTTTTTCTACGTCGTGCTGCCGCTCTTAAAGCCAGCGATAATAACGTCCTTCCTGTTTCTGTTTGCTTACGCCTTTGGGTCCTTTGAAGTGCCCTACCTCATAGGGCCCACATATCCCCGGGCGTTGCCGGTGCTGGCTTACACCTATTACGTGAGTCCCGAGTTGTCGGTGAGACCCTATGCTATGGCGGTGAACATTATAATGGTGATGGTAGCATTTCTGCTCATATACCTTTACAGCAGGCAGATAGCAAGGGCCGGGTGGTAACATGCATAGAAGATTTGTCAACCTTGTGCTTTATGTCGCTATAGGGGGCATAATGTTCCCTATGGCAGTGCTGTTGGTATGGGCTTTCGCCAGGGAATGGCCTTGGCCACACCTCTTTCCCACGGCTTTTACGGCTAGAGGTTGGCTCTACCTCTTAAGTCCCTCCACAGGAACCCTGCCGGTACTGCTTTACAGCTTACTACTTTCTTCGGTGGTGACATTTCTCACCCTGGTTCTCAGCCTTCCGGCGGCCAGAGCCCTAGCATTTTACGAATTCAGGGGTAAGCGAGCCATCGAGGTTTTCGTGCTGTCGCCCATGGTCATCCCCACGACGGCAATTGCCATGGGGATACATGTGAACTTCATCCGCCTGGGCCTGGCCGACACCTTATGGGGGGTTGTACTGGTGCATCTGCTTCCCTGTCTGCCTTATGGTATAAGGATACTGACAGGAGTGTTCAGTGCTCTGGGTGACAGGATAGAGCAACAGGCCCGGGTTCTCGGGGCATGCAGGCTGAAGACTTACCTTTACGTGACGCTGCCGCTCATATCCCCTGGGCTTGTAACCGCTGGTATAATGGTATTTATTGTTTCTTTCAGCCAGTACTTTCTTACCTTCCTCATAGGCGGAGGCAGGGTTGTGACCTTTTCGATGCTGCTCTTTCCCTTCATACAGGGCGGAGACCGGCACCTGAGCGCTGTTTTCAGCCTGGCTTTTATAGGGACCGTGCTCCTGTGGGTTTTCGCGTTGGAGGCGCTGGTCAGGAGATGGGTTAGAAAGGGACAGTACTTTTACCTGTGATACCGAAGGAGATATCCGTATGGCCGAGATAAGAGTGGAAAATGTGAGCAAGGCGTACAAAGGAGAAAAAATCATAAACGGCGTGAGCTTTGAGGTCAACAGGGGTGAGCTCCTGTCGCTGCTAGGGCCTTCGGGGGCCGGCAAGACCACGCTTTTGAAGATAATAGCCGGGCTCGTGAGACCCGATGCCGGTAATATCTTTTTTGACGGTGCATCTGTATTGAATGTGCCGGTAGAAAAGAGGGGGGCAGTGCTGGTATTTCAAGACTACCTGCTCTTTCCTCACATGACCGTGGAGCAGAACATAGCCTTCGGGCTCAGGATGGCGGGTGTGCCGGAAAATAAAAGGAGAAAAGCGGTTTTGGAAATGCTGGCCCTAGTGGACATGAAGGGATACGAGCATAAATATCCCCACGAGCTCTCCGGGGGCCAGAAGCAGAGGGTGGCCCTGGCCAGGGCACTGGCGGTAAAACCGCGGGTGCTTCTCCTGGATGAACCCTTTTCCAACCTGGATCCCCGTCTCAGGGAGTCCATGAGAGAGTTCACCCGGGATCTCCAGCGCAGGATGGAGATAACCACTATCCTGGTGACTCATGACTGGGAGGAGGCCCTCATGGTGTCCGACAGGATAGCAGTACTTATTAACGGCTCGATAAAACAGGTGGGTACCCCCGAGGAGGTGTATTTCAGGCCGGCTTCCCTGGAAGTGGCCGAGTTCCTGGGTGAGAAAAAAAATTACGTGAAGGGCAGGGTGAAGGATGGCGTTTTTTCCTGCCCGTTGGGCGATTTTCCCGCCCCGCAGGCGGTGGACGGCCTTTATACGGCCGTGATAAGGCCTGAACACGTCAGGATCTCCCCGGGCGTTGAAATTTCCGGCTGGACGGTGCACGACGTGCGGTTTGCGGGGGGATGCATCTACTATAAGGTGATGAAGGAAGGACTTTTCCTCTTGTGCCTCGCGTCAAACGACGTCATTCACCGGCCGGGTGAGAGGGTAGATGTATCGGTGGATTTTTCGAAGGCCATGCTCTTTGAGACGAGCTTTGATTGATTCAAAGCTCTTATTTTTTTGGCAGGATATTGCTTTAGAAATGGTTCGGTTGCTTTGATATTCTGGAAGGGCACAAAAGGCTGACTTAGGAGGATGTCGCTAAAGATGAAAAGGAAAAAGAAAGGTACCACCAAAAAAATTTCTGCCTGAAAATGTCGCCACCCTCCATGGAGTGAAAAATTCGGGGGTCGACGATTTGCCTTTTATGGTAAGAATCCTAATAACCTTTATTTAACCGGCGGTATCTGTTATAATGACAATAAAACGACAATCAAACAAGCTTGTTAGGGGGGATGCAGGTGTCGCAGAAAGAAAGCACCGTTTGCCACCACATGTGGTTCATAAAAAATTTTAAACAAAGGATAATCATCGAAAGTATTATCGTAGGGGCTTTTGCCGGTGCTGTTGCCATACTATACAGGCATACCATATCGGTAGCCGGATTTTTTCACAGCGAGATGTATGACCTATTAAGGACGAAGGGCCCTGCGACTGTTGCCGCCTGGTTTGCCATATTGGTGTTCACCGGCTATGTCTTGGGGATTATGGCAAGAAAAGAGCCGATGGCGGGCGGCAGCGGTATCCCCCAGGTCAAAGGCATACTGCTGGGGTATTTAAAGACCAACTGGTTGAGCGTACTGGTTTACAAGTTCATAGGCGGTGTTCTAGCGCTTGCGGCAGGCCTTTCGGTGGGGAGAGAGGGACCGTCCATCCAGCTGGGAGCTGCTGTTGCTCAAGGACTAAGCAGAATGATGGGCAGGGTGAGGGTTGAGGAAAAGTATCTGATAACCTGCGGTGCCAGTGCTGGGCTTGCTGCGGCTTTCAATGCTCCGATGGCAGGGGTTGTTTTCGCTCTGGAGGAACTTCACAGGAACTTTTCGCCGCTAGTTCTTGCACCTGCCATGGCTGCTTCACTGACCGCTGCATTCATTTCCGGGAAGGTCTTCGGTCACGGGCCGGTTTTCAATCTGACCCTCGTAAGGCCGTTCCCCCTGGAACATTATTTGGACCTGGTTTTTCTAGGTATAGTTACCGGATTTATGGGGACGTTATTTAACCTGGCTTTAAAAAGAACCCGGGACATTTACGAAGGGTTGAGTTTTATTAGGAGGGAATTCAGACCTGTGATTCCTATTGTGGCGGCAGGATTTATGGGGTTTTACCTGCCGCAGGTATTGGGCGGCGGACACGAGCTCATCACTTCCCTCGTCGAGGTCAAGGGCGATTACGCGCCCGGCATTCTCCTTTTAATCCTGATTGTCAAGTTTTTGTTCACAATGGCGAGCTACGGTTCGGGTGTGCCCGGAGGTATATTCCTGCCTCTACTGGCTATAGGTGCGATAGTGGGTAGGATTTACGGTTCCGTAATTTTAGAAATTGGGGGGCTTGATGTCGATTACGTCCGTAATCTCACGGTGCTGGGCATGGCCGGTTGTTTCGCATCCATAGTCAGAGCGCCTATCACCGGCACTATTCTCATAACCGAGATGACCGGTTCCTTCAGCCACTTGTTGTCCCTCGGTGTGGTTTCTTTCGCGTCCTATATGGTGGCGGAAGCATTGAAGTCCCCTCCGGTGTACGAGATGCTCCTAGAGTTCCTGCTTACGGAGGAGTGCCGGGAAGGTATATGTTTGGAAAAAAAGGAATGGGAAATCGTTGAAATTCCTGTGTGTTCCGGTTCAGCCGCCGATGGCGTTAGAGTTAGGGATCTGAAACTTCCCGATCACTGCTTGCTGGTAGCAATAAAAAGGGGTAATCTGGAAATAATCCCGAAGGGATTCACCAGGGTTTATCCGGGGGACTATCTGGTGGTTTTAACCTACGTAGATAGGGCTGCGGAGGTTAATGAATTGCTATTCAAAGTGACGGCAGACTTAAAAGTCCAAGACCGCAGCCTGTAAAAGGCCGGATTTTCTCCACCACCCTGTTTAGTGGCCGGCGTCGTTTAAGTGCATCCAGCTTTCGGCCTTATTATGCCGGGCACGGGACGAGCGAGCAATTTCACGGCGAGCTAAAGAGCGCTATGGACCGAATATCGCAAAGAACAACCCGCAGTAAAAGCTACTGCATTTTTTTGTATTTCGTGGTAATATAAAAAGAGGGTTTTTATGATTTAAAGTCGAATAGAGATATTAACAGGAGGTATAAAATGCAGACCTTCTTGTCGTCGCTGCAAGGTGTGCTGATGATTTTTTTAATTTTGGCGCTGGGATATTATTTGGCGAGGATAAAATGGTTTGATGAAAAGATAGCGGATTTATTCGTCAAGCTCGTATTAAATGTGTCACTCCCCTTAAAATTGGTAGTAAATATATCCTCCACGCTGACAAAAAAGGAACTTTTGAGTTACGGAAGGGGGATTTTAATACCCTTTTTTTCTATTTTTTTGTCATATCTTATAGCATGCGTCTTTGCCTGGGCCTTTAAGGTCGACAGGAAAAAAAGGGGAACATTTGCGGCAACATTTTCGTTTTCTAATTCAATTTTTGTAGGACTTCCAATGTGTCAGGCTCTTTTCGGAGAGGAAGCGACACCCTATTCTCTCATGTATTATATTGCAAGTACGTTTCTTTGGTGGACCCTGGGCGTTTACGGCATAGCATGCGATGCTTCGGAAAAAAGGCAAGATGGACTTTTTAGTTTAAGCACCTTGAAAAGAATGATTAACCCGCCGATTCTAGGTTTTATGGCTGGGTTGGCGCTGTTATTTTTGAATATCAAACTTCCTGATTTTATTTTCAAAGGTTTTAAGATGGTTGGTGAAATTACGACTCCGCTTTCGTTATTTTACGTAGGAATAGTAATATACGAGATGGGAAGGGAGAAATTTGAGTTTGGAAAAGAGGCCGTCATGGTATTTCTGGGGAGATTTATTATTACTCCGGCGCTGGTTTTGGTGCTGAATTTATTTATAAAAGTACCGGAGCTAATGAGAAACGTTTTCATTATTATGTCTGCGATGCCGGTCATGGTTAATACATCGATACTCGCGAGAGTTTACGGGGCGGACTATGAGTTTGCAATCAACGTGATTTCATATACCACGTTATTCAGCATTGTTGTGATGCCATTTTTGATGTTGTTGATAGGGAATATATAATAGGCATTTTAAGGAGAAAATGGTACGACTTAAGAAGGGGAGTTTAGCTCACCGGTAAAGACCCAATACGGCTATCACATCATCAAGGTCGAGGAAATAAAAGAAGCAAAAGAAGCTGACTTTGAGAAAAGTAAGGAGAAAATCAGGGAAATCCTTTTCAATCAAAAAGTTCGGGAACAGTACGGTCCATGGATGCAAGGGCTGTATGAACAGTACGAAGTTGAAAATTATTTGACGGATAATTAATTAATTCGATAATTGAATCTTATTGTTGGTTCCTTGAAGATTGCGTTTACTTCACAGTAAGCGCTTTGTTTTTTTTCCAAAGAAGACTTTCGAGGAGTGCGGAAGAGAAATTCAGATTTCAGATTTTCAATCCCTTCAAATTATAGGCGGGTTTTTTATCAAAGCGATGAATAGCCTCTATAAATCTAATCGTTCCGGTCTTACCTCTCACTACAAGGGTATGAGTAGCAGCTCCTTTGGAAGTAAAGTGCACTCCTTTTAACAGATTACTGTTGGTTATGCCGGTTGCAGCGAAAAATATATCCTCACCCTTTACCAAGTCATCCAATTTAAGAATTTTGTTCGGGTCGGTAAGCCCCATTTTTTTACATCTTTCTATTTGTTCTTCGTTCTCGGGCTTTAACCTTCCCATCAACTCACCGCCAAGGCATTTTAACGCGGCAGCTGCCAGAACTCCTTCCGGAGCCCCTCCTATTCCTATCATCATATCAATTCCGGAACTCTCAAAAGCACAGGCTATGGCCGGCGAAACGTCCCCGTCGGAAATAAGCATAATCCTCGCTCCGGCTTCCCTTACCTCCTTTATGAGTTGTTCATGCCTCGGCCTGTCGAGGATAACCACGGTCAGGTCCGAAATAGATTTTTTAAGGCTCTCGGCTACGATTTTTAGGTTATCCTTTACAGGTGCATCAATGTGAATTTTCCCGGCTGCAGCGGGTCCTACCGCGATTTTTTCCATATACATGTCCGGTGCATTTAAAAGACACCCTTTTGGTGCTGCTGCTACAACGGCAATGGCTCCGTTCAATCCTTTGGCTACCAGATTCGTTCCTTCTAAAGGGTCCACGGCTATGTCTAATACGGGGCCGTACCCCGTTCCAAGTTTTTCGCCAATATAAAGCATTGGAGCTTCGTCCATCTCACCCTCGCCTATTACCACTTCTCCCCTAATATCTATTGTATCGAATACCGCACGCATAGCCTCGGTTGCTGCCTCATCGGCTTTGTTTTTATTTCCCCTGCCCATCCACCGGGCTGCGGCAACCGCTGCAGCTTCGGTTACTCTTGCGAATTCAAGAGAAAGTTTTCTTTCCATGTCCATGGCGTGCACATCTCCCTCTTGTACAATAATTTAAGCGATGTAATAATTTTATCATAAATTGTGGAAATTCGCATATAAAAATCCCTTTCCCGGAAGCTAAAATTTGTATAAAACGAATGACTAATATTTGAAAGGTCCTTTTTTATTTTGCTGGGAAGGAAAATCCGAATCAGGTCCAAATTTTTGTGTAAAAATCCCTCTGGTTAGAACCAGGTGACTAATCCACCAACGGCCTTTCTTTTTGCCACTCAAAATACTCCGCCATATCCAAGTATTTTTTGCCAGAAGCCCATTATTTTGAACATCCGGAGCCTTCAAATATAGCCCTTATCTTAGAATGTATTTTCTTTTAGGTTGCTCCCTGGAAGTGCTGGCGAATAGCCCGTATAAGTTGTTGTGATGATCGGAAACTACTAGGTCAACATCATATAAACCCCTTTGTTTGAGCCAGGGAAAAATTCACCCCAGCTTTCTTCCGCATCCCACATACTGCAGGCTTTTTGGGAAATGGGCTACCGTGATACAGGTCGTGTCCCAAGACACATCAGCAAGTTAACTAAATACCCCATTATACTCATTATTTTCGGTATTTTGTGCATTATTCCTTCCGTAATAGCTCTAAAAAAAATGTAAGTTAAATTCCAAGCGATAGCCACTGCAAAAGGAAGGTGGAGTAATTGGCTGTTTCCACCAAAGTGGCTGATGCAGTGTGGATTGGCTGTGCTCTGCTTCACTATGAAAATCCGCACCGCAGGGGTTTTACAGCGAAAGAAATTGTGAGTAGAGGCGCTCGGTTCCAATCGAACCATTGTTGGGATTGAAAATGCCGGTTTATAAAAACCGGCATTTTCTTTATGTGTGCGCCCGGCATGGGCGTTAACTCGGTGGTGAAAGTCCACTGCAGGCGAGGCAGCAGAGCCTTTCGCCAAAGGCAAGGGTGTCCATCGCGAGGTCGGGTACCCACCGTAGGTAGGTGCCGAAGGAAGCCGGAGGCAAAGCCACGGCTCGATGAACAAGCTCAGATTTCGCGCCCTTTTCCATAAGATAATACATTTTTCTATTCCAAAAAATGGCAACAAGAAACTAATTACGACGGGTTTGTAAAAATGCCAGAATAAGGGTGCGAAAGGTCAGTTAATACTTTACTTGTTTCCTTAACTCAATTTGTTTTCTAAAAATCTGCCTGAACAATTTATCTCTTGTTGCCTCTGCAATATTTGCAAAGGTGTATTTACAATAATTATATATGCTATATCCATACTCTGCATGGCGTTTAACTTCCTCATATTCTTCTTCTGTTAATGAACCTTCTTTATTAATTATACTGCTTTTGATTCTTATTTTCCCGA
>JASUSP010000067.1 GCA_030446005.1 Tepidanaerobacteraceae bacterium
TCCTTTTTATGATTTGGTGTTGTTTTGAGTGGTGAGGTCTTTTTTTCTACATTTGTATGCCTTCTTCCTTCTTGGCACCTACTTAAATTTTACACTGCCTTTTAAAAGTGCTGCACTTCCCTCTCTATGTCTTCCACCGAAAATCTTCCATCGCCGTTCATAAAGTTCAGGATGTGGTCCAGCTGGCTTTCGACGTGCTCACCGCTATTTGAAACGCAAGCCATACCTATCACTGCCCACTGCAGGTCGTTTTGTTTTCCCACTTCCGCCACCGACACGTTAAACCTGTTTTTTAATCTTTCTATAATGCTCTTTACCACCTGCCTTTTTTCCTTCAAACTAAAGGCATCTCCAAGAAAAATTTCCACCGTCATAATCCCAACTACCATTTTGCCACCACCCCTACTTATCCACATTATTCACAACCTTTTTCCACAGTTTGTGGAAAAACTTATTGTATTTTTGACCCGTTTCTGCTATAATCTAATTCCGCACTTGCCGCCGGAATAGAGGTCTTAATTTTTTGGAATATATAAAAGCCGGGAGGTAATCTGCGATATGGACCTAAAACTGTTTTTCATGGCCTTTTGGTTGCTTTTTTTAGCGGAGCTCGGTGATAAAACCCAGCTTACCGTGTTCACCCTTGTGACCCAGTATAACAAACCCATACCGATATTTCTAGGGGCATCTTTGGCGTTGGTCGTGGTGACCTTTCTTGGTGCGGTGTTCGGCCATGCGGTCACCAGGTACGTACCCGCAGCATACATGAAAGTCATAGCCGGGGTGCTTTTCGTGGGCATAGGAGCGTTTCTCCTGGTGGAAGGACTGCCCCAGCTGCTGCAGCAGTTGGGCAGGGGCTGAAATAAAGTCCCGGTTTTAAACCGGGACTTTTTTGTTTACCCTATATTTACCCTAATTGCATTTTGAATAGCCGCAGGACCTGCAAACCACACAGCCTCCATCGTGCTCCAGCACGCTTTTGCACTCCGGACAGACGGCTTTCGTTTTTTCCGATTCCTGTTCATACCGGGAAGTATCTAAAGTTATTGCAGTATCCGGAGTTCCGTAAATCTTTTTAAGGTATTCGACGCCGTTCGTCCCGTCACCGGAATTTGCCCCGATATGCCGTTCTATAGCCCTTGCTATGGCATCCGGGCACGACAGCACCTTGATGTCCTTATTGTTTGCCATCTGCCTCAGTGTCGAGTGGCAGCGGATGCCCTTCAGCTGCTCCACTATGGACCTTACATCTATGCCGGAACGCAGTGCCAGCGATATAAGGCGGCTCGTGGCTTCCGACTGGGACGGACATCCGCCGGCCCTTCCCAGGTTCGTGAACACCTCGCATATTCCATGTTCATCGGAATTTACCGTTATATACAGATTACCGCATCCTATCTTGACCTTTTCGGTGCTGCCGTAAGTTATGCTGGGCCTTGGCCTTGGTTTTATCCTTTGCGGCACCGCTTCGCAGGAACAAGTACTTTCAGTGAAATCCTGGCTCTGCCCGGTGCCCTTTTTGAGCACCTGTTCCTCGCGGCTCCCGTCCCTGTATACGGTTACTCCCTTGCAGCCCAGCTCGTAGGCGAGGAGATATACCTTTTTGACATCTTCGCGGGTGGCGCTGTTTGGAAAGTTCACTGTCTTGGATACCGCATTGTCGGTGTACTTTTGGAAGGCTGCCTGTATCCTCACGTGCCATTCCGGCGATATTTCGTGAGCGGTTACGAAAACGCGCTTCACGTCTTCCGGTATCCCGGGAATACTTTTAAGCGAACCCTCCTTCAGAACTTCCTCCATTAGCTCCTTGCTGTAAAGTCCCCGCCTTTTCATCTCCTCTTCAAAAAGCGGATACACTTCGATAAGGCGCTGCCTATCGAGAACGTTTCGCTCGAAAGCCAGTGCAAATACCGGCTCTATGCCGCTGGAACAGCCGGCAATGATGCTGATGGACCCGGTCGGGGCAATGGTGGTCACCGTGGCGTTCCTGAGAGGCTTTCCCCCCGGAACGTCGTAGACGCTTCCTGCAAAATTCGGGAAGGCTCCCCTTATTTCCGCAAGCTCCTCCGAGGCTTTCCGCGCTTCCTTCTGGATAAAGCCCATTACAGCTTCTGCCACTTTCAAAGCTTCTTCGGAATCGTAAGGGATGCCAAGTTTTATAAGCATGTCGGCAAATCCCATCACTCCGAGGCCTATCTTGCGGTTGGCCTTGGTCATTCTTTCTATTTCATTGAGGGGGTATTTGTTTACATCAATCACGTCGTCCAGCAAGCGGACGGCCGTATGCACGGCCTGTTTTAACCCTTCAAAATCGATTTCATTGCCCGTACTTCCGGTTTTCACGAATTTACAAAGGTTGATGGAACCTAGGTTGCAACTTTCGAACGGTAGGAGAGGTTGCTCTCCACAATCTAAGCTTAATATACCATTTGTAATCCAAGTATACTCCGGAGGAGCAGTTATATCAAATACCTCTTCTTCTCCATCCGGTTCTATACCTACGATTTTCTGATATTCGTATTTCTCAATGGTCGAATAACAATCTTTATCCTTGATAAGACTTAAAAATTTCTGTTTCTTTTCACCGATAAACCCTATTTTTTCGAAAAATAATCTTGCTCTTTCTCCGGATATTATAATTCTAAAAGTAGCATTAGATTCGTATTCTCTTCCTTTAATAGCCTTATATTCCTCATCTTTTTCTTTGGTCAGAACAGAAGGTATTCCAAGAGACAGTAGAAGAATCTGAACTTGTTTCAACAGTTCTAAGGATGATGAAGAAAGAGCAATAGTGATACTACCGTTGGCATCATATACTGTTCCATCTGACGAAAAAATGCCTCTTAAAAGAGCTTTCATTGATTCGGTATCGATTGAAAGTAGTTCAGGTGGTAACTTTTTCTTTTTGCTTTCTGATATGTTAATTTTAAAAAGTTTTCTTATTTTTTCTGCAAATTCCTTTTTATGGGTATCTATGATCATTTGATTATCCCGTTCTATAACGTACGAAGAACCCGCAAATTTCTTCAGTTTTTCTTCAAAATATGCTGCTAATTCTTTATCACTTCCTACCTGTAGGCTTACATGGTTAGAAACGCTTAAAGATCCATCTCCAAGGAAATAACCTAATAGTTCATAGTAATCCAATTCCTTTTTTTCTTTAAAGTTAATCTCAGGATATGCTATTGGTACGAAGACCTCATCTCCTATCTCCAGTTCTCTTGCCTGCTTCCAACCTTTTTTTGTCATAATTTTATGTTCTTCAGTAACTCTTACCTCTAATCCGGTTTTCAGCTTAATTTTAACAATCGGCTTTATGCCATTATTTATAACCTCTTTTATTTCATTCCAGTCGTTCCCATTCCATACTTTCATACCTAATTTTAGATTTCTTGCCTCTATCCAACCTTTATCAGTAAATACCAGTGTGTCACCGGTCACGCACGGGTTTGTGCTTTCTATCTGGCCCACGTGGGGGGTCGGATTAGCGGCGTTTATCCGGTCTATGAAAATTACGCCCGGCTCCCCGTTCTTCCAGGCCATCTCCACTATGAGGTCGAAGACTTCCCTTGCCTTCAGCCTACCCGTGACCCTGCCGGTGTTGGGGTCCACCAGCTCGTAAGTTTCGTCGTTTTTTAAAGCCTCCATGAACTTATCGGTAACGGCAACGCTTATGTTAAAATTGGTAAGTTCCCTGTCATCCTCCTTGCATCGAATGAACTCCAGAATATCGGGATGGTCCACCCTAAGGATACCCATGTTGGCCCCCCGGCGCCGGCCGCCCTGTTTCACCGCTTCAGTGGCCGAATTAAACACCTTCATGAAGGAAACGGGTCCCGATGCTTCTCCACCCGTCGAACGCACCAGTGCCCCTTTGGGCCTCAGGCGAGAAAAAGACATACCCGTTCCTCCACCGCTTTTATGGATGAGAGCGGCATTTTTAATGGCATCGAAGATGCCTTCCATGGAATCTTCCACAGGCAGCACAAAACAGGCCGAAAGCTGGCCTAGCTCCCTTCCCGCATTCATGAGGGTCGGAGAATTGGGAAGAAATTTCAGTTCCGCCATGATATCGTAAAACTTTTCGGCCCAGTATTCTGGGTCGCCTCCGTAGTTTTTCTCAGCTTCGGCCACTGCTCTCGCTACTCTTTCTATCATATCTTCGGGAGTTTCCACTATATTCCCTTCTTCGTCTTTTGCAAGATACCTCTTTTCCAGCACCACCTTGGCGTTCTCTGAAAGGTTCATTTTCTTGCGCTTCACCTTTTCACCTCACTTTATTAAAACCCTGCACAAGTCCATTATAGACATAACGGGGACATTTTTTCAAAAATAAATGAGACAGGTTTTTGATAAATTACCCTGCATTTTCATCTGTTGCGAGTTCATTCTATCAATTATTAACTTTTATCTATCATCAACATCCCTATCTCCCATTCATAGCCGTAATTCAATAAAAAAAGCGGCTTTTGACCGCTTCTCATTTCTAATCGCCTTTCTTCCTGCATTCCCCGCATAATCCGTAAAACTCCATCCTATGATAGAAGACCTCCCACCCGTTTTTTTCGGACACTTCCTCGTCGATTTTTCGGTTCACAGCAAGGCCTTCCACATCGAAAACTCGACCGCATTTGAGGCATACAAAATGATAGTGATTTTCGGGATTTCCATCATATCTGCTGCATTTTTCACCACAGTTCAGTTCCATTATCTTACCCATTTCCTTAAGCACAGCAAGGTTCCTGTATACGGTTCCGAGGCTGATGTTGGGAATTTTCTTCCTTACCTTCTCGTATATCCAATCGGCAGTGGGGTGGGTTTTGGTGCTTTTAAGAACTTCCAGGATAATTGCCCTCTGCCTGCTATTTCTCAAAGGCCTCTTTCTCTCTTTTTCCTGCATTTTACGCTATTTTTCCTCCTTAGAACTATCAACCTTCACAAAAGTATCTTTAGCCTCGCACTGGGGGCACTTTCTGGGCTTGCAGCGGCCTTCTTTTTCATGTCCGCAAGCAGTGCACTTCCACACGGCCATGCCGCACACCTCCCTCTTATACTAGTAATTATTATTATTTTCGCCACAACAAAAATATATAATAAGTCTTACACAAAGTCAATAATCGGATGGTTCCTTTTCATTTTTATTTTTCCCATTTTTGATCGGCCTAATTAGTTGACTAAATAAAATTATCGTTGTATAATAGATTACAATGATACCTGTATACAATTATGCATGTGGGGGTGTCTTCGATGAAACCCGGCGAAAAAGTGAAATTTTTTGTTGACAACATGGAGGATGTCGAGAGGATAATGAAGGAATTCCTGGAGGACCTGCTGTTCGATTCGGCATACATGGAGCACTGAATCCTTCAAGCTTGTAAATACTCTTTTACTTCCTTTAAACTCCGCTTTGCAAATTCCTCCCCGAATTTAATGAGCTCGGGAATCATGTAAAAGTCATCGTATCCTATGCCCTGCACCTCCGGGTAAAGGTAAAGGGCAGGGTATTCTTTCTGTACGCAATAATTGAGTTCGCTGCCCATAATATCTATGGAAGCCATGAGCACGTCTAATATGGACTTTACCTTTCGCTTTCCTTTGCTCTTCCCCAAATCCACGGCCACGACTTTCGCGGCCCCCTGGTGGAAGGCCACGTCCACCGGCACGTTATTTTTGACGCCTCCGTCTATTAGCTTTCTCCCCATTATTCTCTTTGGCACAAAAACGCCCGGCAGCGATATGCTTGCTCTGACCGCAGTGGAGACCGGAACGTCGCTTATAAAAACCGTGTTTCTCATTCCCTTGTGGGGGATATTTTTTTTGGGACAGAACACCACCGTTTCACCGCTTTCCACGTCAACGCTGACTACCGAGAGAGGAACTTTAAGTTCGTCAAAGGTCTTTCCTGTGAAAACTCCATCTAGCCAGCTTTCTATTTTGTCTCCTCTAAAAAGTCCTTCGGGCCACTTTGCCATGACGGAAGGCCGGCGCAGCCAGAAACGGTAAAGCAGGGCCAGTATTGCAGCCAGAGGAAAGGCCGGGTCCAGAACCTTCCAGGGCTTCATGCACCTAACTTCCCGGGCAAACCAATCTATATTTACTCCGCAGGCGTAAAAAGCCGCCGCAATACTGCCGGCGCTGGTGCCCGCCACGATTTCGGGATAAATCCCGTTTTCATGAAAGGCCTTTAATATCCCAAGGTGCACCGCGCCCCTGAACCCTCCTCCGCTCAAAACTAACCCGAACCGATATTGTGAAGTCATTGGTCTTTTCCCCTTTTCGAAAAATCTTCCTGGTATATGTATATTAATTTAAAAGTGAAAAATCCCCCGCGGATAAAATCCCGCGGGGGATTTTTTTATCTTGGCGGAAGTTCCGGAGTTTCGCCGCAACGCTCCAAAAGGGCGAGCCATCTGCTATCCACTTCTTCCTGGATGGCCTTGATGAGGTGCTCGTTGCCGGGCTTGAAGAGGTGCCTGAACCTGCCCTGGGGTTTCAGGAATTCCTCGATGGGCACGTATTTTTTGGGTTTGTAATTAAGCTTCCACTTGCCGTTTTCCACTTCAAAAAGCGGCCAGAACCTGGTTTCCACCGCAAGTTTCGTTATTTCCACAATGTCGGGGGTATTGTAGCGCCATCCGCGCGGGCACGGCGAAAGTACGTTGATGAAAGCCGGACCTTCCACTTCCAGTGCTTTTTTGGCCTTCTTATGGACATCCTGCCAGTTGTTTATCGCCGTCTGGGCGACATAGGGGATGTTGTGGGCCGCCATTATGGCCGTCAGGTCCTTTCTCGGCTGCTGCTTTCCGGGGATTACCTTGCCCGCCGGGCTCGTGGTGGTGTCGGCTCCAGTCGGCGTGGCGCTGGAGCGCTGGATGCCGGTATTCATGTAGGCCTCGTTGTCCAAACACACGTAAACTATGTTGTGGCCTCTTTCCATGGCGCCCGAAAGCGATTGAAGCCCTATATCGTAAGTCCCGCCGTCGCCGCCGAAGGCAATGAATTTAAAATCGCCATTCACCTTGCCCTTTTTCTTCAAGGCTTTATATGCCGCTTCCACACCGCTGATGGTGGCCCCTGCGTTTTCAAAGGCATTATGGATAAAAGAGCATTTCCACGCGGTATAGGGATATATGGTGCTGGCCACCTCCAAGCAGCCCGTCGCGCAGCCCACAACCACGTTAGAGCCTTCAGCCGCGTTAAGTATCATCCTCACCGTTATGCCGTGGCCGCAACCGGCGCATAGCCTGTGGCCTCCGACGAATCTTTCTTCAACCTTGGAAAGTTCCTTTAAAGTCGCCATCACGACACCTCCTATTCTCTCAGACCCAGGTATTTTACAGTCTCGTCGACCCTGCCGGTCTTCCTGATGTTCTCAAGGTCCTCGAAAACCTGCTGAACATGCTCGAGCCTCAAATCCCTGCCGCCGAGGCCGTATATGTAATTTACCACTTTTATGTCATTCTTCAGGTCGTAAAGGGTGTTCCTGATGTCGGCAAACATGGGGCCTCCGCAGGTAGAGAAGGTTTCTGCCCTGTCCAGAACGGCTACGGCTTTTACCCCTTTTAAAGCTTCCCGGATTTCCTCCTGCGGGAAGGGTCTATAGACTCTGGGCTTTAAAACTCCAGCTTTAATGCCCTTAGCCCTGAGCTCGTCGGCCACTCCTTTTGCGGTTCCGGCCGCCGAGTTTAGCACCACTAACGCCACATCGGCATCGTCCAATTTGTACGACTCGATGAGGCCGTATTCCCTTCCGGAAATTTTCGCAAATTCTTTGCCCACTTCTTTTATTACTTCCTTTGCCGCCTTCATGGCTTCAACCTGCTGGCGTTTGTGTTCGAAGTAAAAGTCGTACATGTCAAAGTTGCCCATCGAAATGGGGTTTTGTGCATCCAGCAGGTAATCTTCGGGTACATAAGTACCGACGAAATTCTTCACGGTCTCGTCGTCTATTACCTCCAGCACGTCCATGGCGTGGCTGGTGATGAAGCCGTCCATGTTAACCATTACCGGGAGGCGCACATCGGGGTGCTCTGCTATGCGCACCGCCTGAATCATGTTGTCGTAAGCTTCCTGGGCGTTCTCGGAAAAGAGCTGTATTACGCCAGAATCCCTGAGTCCCATGGCATCGCTGTGGTCGCAGTGGATGTTTATGGGACCGCTCAACGCGCGGTTTACCACGGGGAACACTATGGGCAGCCTCAAGGAAGCGGCGATATAAACCACCTCGAACATCAGCGCAAGGCCCTGGCTGGAAGTAGCAGTCATGGCCCTGGCTCCGCCGGCTGCGGCACCAATAGCGGCGCTCATGGCGCTGTGTTCGCTTTCAACGGCCACGAATTCGGTATCGACTTCCCCGTTGGCTACGAAGGATGAAAAGATCTGGACTATTTCGGTCTGGGGAGTAATCGGGTACGCAGCAACTACGTCGGGATTTATTTGTTTCATCGCCTGGGCTACCGCTTCGTTTCCGGTAAGCGCCACCTTAGTTTTCATCCTTGTTCGCCTCCTTCACCTTTTCGATTTCATCCTCGGGGACCATATCTATGGCATTGACGGGACACACTTTGGCGCAGATGCCGCATCCCTTGCAGTGCTTATAGTCAAAGGTTTCGAACTTGCCGTCCTTTGCTATGACGGATGCATCGGGGCAGTATCTCCAGCAGAAAAGGCAGTGTATGCAGCGCTCCTTATTCCATACAGGTCTTATGGACCTCCAGTCGCCGGTCTCGTAAGTATTGGCATTGCCCGGTTCGTATATGTTGCCCGCCCGGGTCAATTCGTGCCACTTCATGTCGGGGCGCACCGCTTTCGTCCTGGTGCCGGAACCGAAATTCCTGTTAAAGGGGTTGTACGGCGTCATTCTCCCTTCACCTCCTGGTAAGCCCTCTCTATAGCCTTTAAATTGCCCTCTATTACCTCGGGCTTTGACTTGAACTTCTTGGCCAGCTGCTCTCTCATGCGAGCCATGAACTCGTCGAAAGGTATGATGCCCGTGGCTTTAATAAACGCTCCCATCATGGGAGTGTTGGGGATGGGCCTTCCTATCGTTTCAAGCGATATCTGGTTGGCATCCACGGTGTAGATTTTGCCACCCTTGACCCCCAGCATCTTCCGCACTTCCGCCGGCGTCTTGGTGGTGTTGATGATGTAAATGCCGTCTTCCGGCACCCCATCGGTTATGTTGGCCTTGCCTATCAATGTGGAGTCAAGCACCATTACGATATCGGGGTTAACTACGTTGGAATGGATGTAAATGGGCTCATCGCTTATCCTGTTAAAAGCCTGGATAGGAGCCCCCATCCTCTCGGGCCCGTACTCGGGGAAGCCCTGGACGTATTTACCCATTTCGGCTACCGATTCGGCCAGCATGAGAGCCGCCGTCTTTGCACCCTGGCCGCCCCTGGCATGCCAGCGAATCTCCAGCACCTTAGCCATGAAATTTCCTCCCTTCGGATTTTATTGCCTGTTATAATACACAATTGCATATATGTACTGTAATAGTACATATATGTCTTACAGATATAACAGACCCTGCAGATCTTAATTTTATAGCTTCTTACCACATGATACAGTAAACTCTATTAAAGTATAACAGAGTGAGGATTTGTAGTCAAGCGAATTTTCCCTGAATCCGTGATTATTAAATTCCAAAAAACCTTGTACGAGTAAGAAAAAAGTAGTAAAATCAAGTAAGGGGACAAAAAACGCAATAGAAAAAACTT